>JBEKQO010000082.1:0-23937 GCA_049519635.1 Terriglobia bacterium
CAACTCGATCATCGCCCTCCGCTGCAGTAAACTGAGTGGACGCTTCGAGGATTTCTGGGAGCGGCGCTCAGATCAAATGAAAGTAGCCGCATGACTTCGTCCCACAAACCTGACGTGCGCCCTTAAGCCCACAGTATTCAGCCTACTGACCAAGAACAAATATCAGGGCAGAACGTCATGAGCGGGTGGCGCAAACCGGGTGTACAACTGGGACGAAGGCAAGCTACTGGTTTGACCGGCGCGACGAGAAGACGTTTGCCCGTTGCCCGGTTCCCCGCAGGGGGAACGCCGTAGGTGAAACTTACGGTACCGGTGCTTTGGAAAGCCTCTCGGCCCTGGCGGGGCCGAATCGTTCGGCCCCTTCAGAACCGGCAAAATGGGTAGCGGCGCGATGCGCGGGCGGCAGGCATAAAAGCGTGCCCTTGCCCACGGCTACTGAATGTCAACCCCTACGGGGTTCCGACGGCGACCGGCAGGGAAGCCAAGCGAAGGTGAAGGGGAACCGCCTTCGAGGCGGCCCAACTCATCAAGCCACCCGCTTTGCGGAGGGTGTGCGGATCTCGGCTCAGGGTTCCGTCAAAGTCATGGGCGTCGCCTACCGCCATGGGCATAAATGCATCACCGGCGAAGTAACCCCTCACCCCCCGCCTTGCGGTCCCCCCTCTCCCCAAGGGAGAGGGTGCCCGACGGAGGAGGGCAGGTGAGGGGTCCATTTCAACCCCATTAGACTTTGACGGTGCCCTGATCTCGGCATTCGGCTCCCCTCTTCCGTATTAATTTGGTGGTATACTGGCGCCCGTTTAGAGTAGTCGGATTCGATCGGTGGTCAACGCCATCTGCACGCCATAACGCCGGCGCATTTGCCTGCCCCATCGCGGTGGGAAGGGTCCGGCGCCTGGGCGGCGGGAGGTTTGATTAAACGCTGACTTAAGGAGTGCGACTATGTCTGACCGAGGGGTGTTTCTTGCTGCCTTCCTGACCTTGGTTTTTGTGGTGGCCAGTGCGTTCGCCATTCCCGCGCGTTTCGTTTACGAACTGCTGACATCCACCATCTTCTTGGTCATCGCGTTGATGGTATTCTTCGGCGAGGATAAATTTCCCTACATGTTGGGCATGATTGCCCCCGTCCTCTGGTTTATCTTCAGCTTGTTGAGCGGGGGATTCTTCCGAGAGATCGGAGTGCTGCTCCGATTCCTGAGTGGCAAACCCTCGGGCCCTCTTGACACCCCGCTGCACGGCTTCGCCATCCTCTCGGGCCTGGCGCTGCTGATTCTTTCCGCCCGGGCCTGGCGTAAGCAAGTTACCGAGAGATTCGTGGGAAAGACTTTTGCCATCGCCGGCATGGTGGGAGTGATCTGGGTCGGAGTTCTTGCCGTTTGGCAATTCCGCTGATTCTCTGCCGGCGCGCGGCCGCATTAATTCTGGGGCGCCGCATTCCGCTGCCATGGGGCTAGTCCGCATTTCTCACCACGATTTCGGAAGGGCGGGGCTTCAGCCACGCCGTTAGAGGGCCTTTCTGATTATTCCCGTGTCCCGCACCCTTCGCAGCTTGCGGCTGCAAGTTGCGAGGGGTGCGGGACGGACAAAGGGCTGGAAACGCAATTTCGGCGGGGCTGAACAGGCTGCGGAAAAACTCGAAAGCGCTGTCATTCTGAGGAGCAGCAGCGACGAAGAATCTCGCATTGCCTTGAAAATACTCTGAGCGAGATCCTTCGCTGCGCTCAGGATGACAGTATTGTAGGGTTCTTCCGCAGCCTGTGAAGCCCCGTCCTTCCGGCAGCCCCAAAGAACGCTTCAGCTTCGTGATAAATCCGGGCAGGTGCTGCGCCGCCGTTCCTCCCTCCGGCTTTGGTGGTGTCTCAGTTTGCTGTAGCGGCGGTCGAAGCCTGCCCTGACGTAGGAAGGGACCGTTCAATAGATTCCGGCGCTCATAGAGCGCCGCTACAGCAAACCGCACCACTACCCCGGCTTTTCGCCAGTTGACCCACGCCGGGAGTTCTGAGATTCTGAAGGGGTGGGCCATCCATCCCCGCGCTTGGAGCTAAGCCTCCCCGGTCAAGGTCCCACACCGCGCGCGGAGCAGTGCGTTCCCGGTCCGCAAACTGATTGAAGGGGGCAAGTTCACACCGCATGACGGCTTCTGCCGAAAGGTTCCAGAAAGCGAGGATTATCTTCCGCAAGGATCATACCGAGGATCTGTGGTCCATACGGGTTCGCCCCGAGCAGCCCATTACCTTTAAACCGGGCCAGTATGCGACGCTGGGAATCGAGGAAGAGGGCAAGGTAGTGGAGCGGTCGTACTCAATCTGCTCGAGCCCGCATGAGGCGGAGATAGAGTTTTTCTTCGAACTGGTGATGAGAGGCAGAGTAACCCCGCCGCTTTACCATCGTCAAGTAGGTGATATTTTGCTGATGCGGCGTCATGCCAAGGGAACCTTCACTTTTGATGGCAAGAGCGGTCACCAACAGCATTTCTTGGCTTGCACGGTGACGGGAGTTGCTCCTTACGTCAGCATGTCACGAACGCTGGCGCGGGAGGCGAGGCAGGGGCGTGATCACCATGCCCAGTTGGTGGTGCTGCAAGCCGCCAGCCGCTCCTGGGAATTTGCCTATCGCGATGAACTGGAAGCCCTCGCGCAAGAGTTTCCGTGGTTCCGCTACATCCCCGTCGTCAGCCGACCATGGGAGGACCTGGAATGGAAAGGCGAAGTCGGGCGAGTGGAAGACGTCCTTCGCAAATACCTCGACGAGTTCAAATTCCAATCCCCTCAGACGACGGTCTATCTCTGTGGTCACCCTCAGATGATTGAAAACGGCAGGGGGATTTTGCGCCGGCGCGGCTTCCCCAAGGAATGCATCCGCGGGGAGGTTTACTGGGAGCCGCAAAGAGAAGCAAGCTAACGTCCTGATTCAGAAGTCCGAATGAATTCTTCCCGGCTCGTCGCGCATCTTCGAGCCCCGTCAGGGGCGGCATCTAGTAGCCCACGGCGTAAGCCGTGGGGAAGAGCGCCCTCGCCCCGCCTTCGGCACCCCTCTCCCGCCCGGGCGGGAGAGGGGATGGGGGTGAAGGACGGTTCGCTGACCCACGGCTGACGCCGTGGGCTACATTATGGCGCCCGCTCCGCAGGCTGAATTCTTAAGCGAACTTCTGACTCAGGAAATTAGCGTCTAATGGCAATAATAAGCACGATTGTTTTAGGCTCTCGGAAGTGAGGGCCTTTCTGATTATTCCCGTGTCCCGCGCCCCTCGCAGCTTGCAGCCGCAAGCTGCGAGGGGCGCGGGACGGACTAAGAGTTGGAGCCGCGATTTCGGCGGGGCTGAAGCCCCGCCCTTCCGGTAGCTCCAAAGAGCGTTTCAGCCTGGTGAGAAATCCGGGCTAGGGCGCAATAAACTTCAAAATAAGCACGGGAACGCGCATGCAGATTCGCCGGTTCCGCCCCTCGGTTTTGATGGCGTTCATCACCCGCGGCCCTTTTGCGGTCTGGCCACAGGGCCTGCTGATGACGCTGCTTCTGTTGCTGCCGTCGCCAGCGGCCCCGCAGGCCACGCCGGACCAGGGCGTGATTCAAGCAGAGACGCATGTCGTCCTGGTGAATGTGGTCGTGAAGGACAAGCACGGCAAGCCGGTTAATGACCTTAGTCGTGACGATTTCGTGCTGCTCGACAACAATCAGGAACAAAAGATCGCGCTCTTTGCGCTGGAGGATGCCAGCGTGCAAGCCACTGCGCTATCCAGGGCGCCGGGCCGGTTGACTTTCACCAACCGGCCGGGGTCGAGTGCCCCGGCCGTGACCGTGTTTCTGTTCGATGAATTGAATACGTCGCTCACGGACCAGGAGTTGGCCAAGAAAGACTTCCTCCGCTACTTACGGGAGTTGCCTGCGGACAGCCGGGTCTTCTTTTTCGTGCTGGGCGACTCCCTGGCGCTGCTTCACGATTTTTCGCAGGATATGGCTTCGCTGCTTGCGGCTCTCGAGAAGCACTCGAATCGCGTCAATCCCGAAGTGACCGCCGCCACGGCGCCGCCGGCCTCGGCCAATTCGCTCACCGGCGGCGTGGCGAATACCGCGCAGTGGGATAGCTTCATAAGGTCTTCCAACCAGCCCTATATCGATTATTCCAAGACTGTGCGCGCCACTCGCACCGCGGAGGCGCTCCAAACCATCGCCGGGCATATGCAGGGCATTCCCGGCCGGAAAACACTGATCTGGATATCGGGCGGGTTCCCAATTCAACTGGGCTTGCGCAGCGGCAGGAGCGACATTCCCCAAGGCAACCCCAACAATCGGCCGTCCAGCCTCCCCTCCGGGCGCGGCGGCGGGGGAAGCGGGGCGGGCGCTGGCAGAGGCGGCGGGGGATCGGGGGGCAGCGCGCCATCGAACTCGAATACGTCAACTCCGCAGTTGCCGGGAACAGACCGGTCGTTTGAGAGCGACGTCGAGCGCGCCATTCGCGCCTTGAATGAAGCCGATGTGGCGGTCTATCCGGTAGACGCGCGGGGCGTCACCACGCCGGCGCCCTTCCAGGCGAACCGGAGTTCGATTGGGAAGCGGAATCAGCCGCCCAAGACCGCCGCTCCACCCGATTTCAACTACGAAACCCTGGAAACCCTGGCCGAAGAGACCGGGGGCTTGGCGTTCCACCACATCAACGACCTGAACATTGCAATTCAAGAGGCGGCCAGTGACGCGCGGGTAATTTATTCACTGGCGTTCTACCCCCCGGCGGGCAGCCTCGATGGCTCGTATCACCGGCTGGAGCTGACCGTGAAGCGGCCGGGCGTGAAACTGCGGTACCGGCCCGGCTATGTGGCCGCGCGGGACACGGCGGTGGCTCCGCCGCTCGCCGAGGCGATCGCGAACCCGATCGCGCTGGCTGGCATCGGCTTTAGCGTGCATCTGGACCCGATGGAGGGGGGGTACAAGGCGTCTATAACCATCGACCCGCGCAACATCACGCTGCAACCCAAGGACGGCAGGTGGATCGGCTCGCTTCAATTTCTGGTCGTGGTGGGAAAGGTGGAGCAACTGACCACGATTCCGTTGAATCTCCCCGAAGCTACCTTTCACCAGATTCAGGACAAGGGTCTCATCCTCGGCGCGCGCGTTAAGACCCCGCCGGGGACGACCGGGTTCAGCTTGGGGTTTCGAGATATTCCGTCCGGGATAGTGGGAACCTTGCATGTGGAGCTATAGGGCGTGGGCAAGGCATCTCAGAAGGGTAGCGTCCACAAAACAGGTCGCGCTCCACCTGCTGCTGTGCTTACTCGTAGAAGTCGCTGCGATGGGCTATCCTGACCACGAGAACTTCGCTGGCATTGTCATCAACTTGATAGCCCACGCGCCAATCTCCTATGCGGATTCGCCAAACGCCTTCTTCGCTTCTCACTTTGAGACATCCAGGAGGTCGGGGGTCGGAAGCAAGCGCCGAGAGGGCGGCAATGATGCGGTTCTTGACAGGCCGGTCGAGCCGTTTCAGCTCGCGCTCGGCCCGTGAGGTAATGCCGACCTTAAATATCAATTTCGCCAGTCGCGCGCAATTCCTTTACCACATCTTCAATCGGCCGGCGGGGCTCAGATTTGCTTTCGCGGGCGGCACGGCCCATCGCTAAGTCATCCATTATATCTTCATACTCTTCAATAGGGAGTATGACAGCCGTCTTGCGCCCCTCAGCATCGGTGACGTATTGGACGTTTTTCTGCATCGCTAATTCCTCAACCTAATTCTATCACGCCTGTCGTGATTGGATCTCAATCCGACGCCTTGGTGCCATAGGGCACGAGCGGCTGAAGGGGCTGGGCTCCGTCAATATTGATGATCTTCCAGCGCGCGCCCTCCCATTTCAGGCGGAGGTTCTGCACTTCGTTGTGGTCGCTGTACACGTACTCCAGCCGCACGCGGGCTTCATCGGCGCTGGGCCGGTCGGTTACGGTGGCGGCCATGCCCTGCACGGCGGAATTCTGGCGGAGCAAATAGTCTTTGAACTTTGCGTCTTCCTTGGCGGTCGCGGCCAACTGCTCACGAAGCGGGCCGGAAAAGCAGTCGAGGTAAGCTTGCGCGTCGCCGGCGCGAGCGGCGTCGAACATGGTGTAAACTCCATCCTCCGGATTGGCGGGAGCGCGCTTGGCCGCGAGGGCCCTCCAGCCATTCCACGAAGACGGCATCTGCCAGTGGTTTGAGCGCAGCAGGGCGATGGCGAAGACACCCAGCAGCACGGTGACTGTGAGAATGGTTTTTGCGTCAATTCGGCGGGTCATTTTGCGGGGGTCTCGGAGTTGTCATCTTTTTCGATGATCGAAAGATCGAGATTGCCGTTGGAATCGACAATCAGTTTGCGCAACTGGGGCAAAATTTGCTCCATGGCTTCCACGTAGACGCGGAGGCTGGTGACTTCCGGGGCCTTGGCGTATTCGGCCGCCACGGCGTCAAACCTTGCCAAGTCACCCATCGCCCGGTTCACCTTCCCTTCCTTGTAAGCCTGGGCCGCCTGCTGCATTTGCGCCGCTTCGCCGTGGGCTCGCGGCAAAAGATCGTTGGCGTACCCCTGCGCCTCGTTCACAAAGCGGATGGCATCGGCGCGCGCCCCCGCCACATTGCGGAAGGCATCAGCGGCGTCGGGCGGCGGGGCGACGTTTTCAATGTTGATGCTGGAAAGTGAAATGCCCACACGGTAATCCTCCAAACATTTCTGCGCGGCCATCAGCACATCATTTTGAATCGCCACTTTATCGGTGGTCATGATGCTATCCACCGCCGTGTGCGCCAGGCGGCGAGCCAACTCCGACTCCACCACCGCGCCCACCACTTGGTCAATGTCGAGCGTCTGAAAAAGATAGTCGCGGGGTTCGCTGACCGAGTACTGGGCCACCACACGCACGTTCAGCAGGTTCTGGTCTCCGCTCAAGAACTCAGAGGCGGCAGGCTGCAAGCGTCCCAGGGGGATGTCCGCCACGTCACCGCCAATCACCGTGCGGCGAAGCTGACGAACCTTAAGCTTATAGACTTGCTGGATCGGCCATGGAAGCGCGTAGTGCAGGCCGGGCAGAACCCGCGGCGAGGTCACCGCTCCCCACGTCGTCACCACGGCCTGCTGGTCAGGGGCCACGAGGAAAACTCCCCAAAGCAACCACGCCCCGAGAAACCCCAGCGCCCAGCGGCGCCGGCCCGGCGTGCGCGGAGCTTGCTTTACTTCTTCCGGAGTAGCCAGCAGCACCGAACTCATTTCACCCCTGCCTCGCCCTGCATCAAGACCTTCAGGAGCGCGGAATCCGAATTCAGAATAATCGTGGTCTTATCGTCCAACACTTTTTTGTAGGATTCGAGGGTCCGCACCAATTTGTAAAAGCGCGGATTCTTGGAATACGCTTGCCCGTAAATGCGCGTGGCCTCCGCGTCGCCTTCGCCACGAATCGTCTCGGCATCCTTGTACGCGGCGGAAAGAATCGCCTCTTTCTCGCGGTCGGCGCTGGCGCGAATCACCAGCGCCTGTTCTTCGCCTTCCGCGCGGTACTGCATGGCGATGCGCTCGCGCTCGGCCCGCATGCGCGCGAACACGCTCTGCTTGTTCTGTTCCGGCAGGTTCAAACGCTTGATGCGAACGTCCACCACCCGGATGCCATACTGCTCCAGCGCCGTGCGATCGGCATGCGTGGTCAGCAGATCGAGCATGGCGGCCGCTTGCACCTTGTCCGCCGACGCGGAGACAAGCGATTCCAGGTCGAGCGTGCCCAGCGCGGCTGACAATCCCGACCAGATGATATCGTGCAGGCGCATTTCCGCCGCCGCGGTGTCGCCCACACTTTTCACGAAGCGGTCGGGGTCCTCAATGCGCCAGGCGACAAAGTTTTCAATCACCAGATTCTTTTTGTCGCGGGTGAGGAACTCCGAGGGCCGGGGATCGTAAACGCGCAGCCGGCGGTCAAAGCGCAAGATGGATTGGACCGGCCATTTCACGTGCAGGCCGGCGTTCACCACCGTCCGTACGGGACGGCCGAACTGGGTGATCAGGGCGAACTCCGTTTCCCGTGTGGTGTAAAACGTCAGGTAAACAAGGAGCAGCCCACCGGCTATGGCCGCGGCGAGGATTTTCTTTTGCTGAGTCATCGGTCATCTACTCCGGCAAAGGGCGCAGCCCGTTGGGCAGGGCGATTCCGTCGCGCAGCAACATCAACTGCCGCCGGCCGCCCTTGGCATCGATAATCAGTTTCTTCTTTCCGGGCAACACCACTTCCATCGTTTCCAAATACAAGCGCGATTGTGTGGCCTCCGGCGCGGTGCTAAAAGCTGCTTCCGCGGACAGGAAGCGGCTGGCGTCGCCTTCCGCGCGAGTCTTGCGTCCGAGGCTGTAAGCTTGGGCGTTTTCCAGCCCCGCCTGGGCGTTTCCTTTTGCCAGGGCCACCTGTTCATTGCGGTAACCTTCGGCTTCATTGATCAGGCGGTTCTTCTCCTCGAAAGCATCGGAAACCGCGCGGAAGGCATCCACCACTTCCAGGGCAGGATGCACGTCTTCGAGCTTCACCTCCAAAATCTGAACCCCGGCACCATATTCATCGAGCCGGTGCTGCAATTCGTCCCGCGCGCGCTGCTCAAGCTGGCGCCGGCCCTCGGTGAGAACATCGTCGAGCGACGACGACGTCACCACCGCTTGCATGACCGATTCCGCCGTGGCGCGCACCGTGCCGTCACCATCCAACTGGCGAAACAGGAAATCGTCCGGATGCTCGGGAACGTAATGCACCGTGGCGTAAAGCTCGACCATGTTCTGATCGCCGGTCAGCATGGCGGATTCCTCCGGCGCTTTCTGGAAGCGGCCACTGCTGTGTTGCGCGTTCCATTCATAAGCCGCGGGCTCGTTTGCAGAGGTGCCGGCCACCGTCCGAAATCCAATCTCTACCACCCGCACACGGCGCGCCTTGATGCGCGTCAGGTCATCCACCGGCCAGGGAAACTTGTAGTGGAGCCCGGGCTCGCGATAAGGCAGCAGTTTGCGCCCGAACCTCTCAATCACCCCGCTTTCATCGGGGCTCAGGATATAGCATCCGCTGCCGGCGTAAAGGGCCAGGACCGCGAACATCAGGGGCTTGCGCAGGCGCGCCCAGTTGGCAATGAACCAACCCATAAGTACACCGAATTCAAACCGGGCGGCAGTTTCGCGGACGGCGGTCACCCATTGTGGTGCCCGCAGGTAAGAAAGGAGACGGGTCCACCCGCGGCGCAACCACGACTCGCCGGCGGAAGGCGAGCGCAGCAGCCGCAAGGAGTTCATCATGACGAAGAAGGAAGATAGCTGATGCGTTACTGCCGCACCCACCGGGCCGATTACGGCCGTGGCGGCAAGAATCACCGCACCGATGTTAAAGATCGCGGCGAACAGAATGATGTTCTGCCACGCCGTCCTTACCGCGCGGCGGCTGACAAGGAAAAATTCCGGCAGCTTCTCCAGCGATTGAGGAAGGTAGACCGCGTCGGCGGCCTGGGCGGTGATGTCGCTCGCGCCGGAGACCGCAATGCCCACCGTGGCGCTGGCCAGCGCCGGGGCATCATTCACTCCGTCCCCCACCATCGCCGGATGGCGGCCCGCGGAGGTGAGCGCCTGGATGCGTTCGAGCTTTTGCGCCGGGAGCAAATCCGCTTCCACATGCGCGACCCCAACCTCCCGCGCAATCACCGCCGCCGCGCGCTGGCGGTCGCCGGTCAGGATGATTGGGTCCCCCAGGCCCAGCTCGCGCAAGCCGGCCAGCGCTTCCGTCACCCCGCGGCGAATTCGGTCGCGCAAAAGGATGGCCCCAACCAAGCGTTGTCCTTCCGCCACCAGGATGGCGGTGGCGCCCGCGGCATCAGCTTCCTCCAACAGCGGTTCGGCCCCGGAGATTCCCGCCTCGGCGAGAAATGCGGCGTTGCCGGCGCGAATCTCGCGGCCACCCCACTTGCACGCTGCGCCCCGGCCGGGAACTATCTCCGCCCCCTCGGGCTCACGAACCGGCAATTTGCGCTGCGCGGCCTCTTCCACAATCGCCCGCGCCAACGGGTGGCTGGAAGCGCGCTCTGCCGTGGCGGCCAGGGCCAGCAGTTCGTCTTCGGAACCCGCCAGCGGCAGAATCCGCAGGATGGCAAAGCGGCCTTCCGTGATCGTTCCGGTTTTGTCGAAGACGATCACATCCGTCTTGGCCGCGCGCTCCAGCGCCGCCGCGCCCCGCACCAGAATGCCGCGCCGCGCCAACCCGCCCATCGCCGCCACCATCGCCGTGGGAGTGGCCAGGATGAGCGCGCACGGACAGGCAACGATCAGCACCGCTACGGTGCGCAGCCAGTCGCGCGTGAAAAAGAAGGTAAGCCCGGCCGCCAGGAGGAGAGCGGGAAGGAAAAGTTTCGCGTAGCGGTCCGCCAGACGTTCCACCGGCGAGCGCCGCTGCTGCGCTTCCTTCACCAGTTCGATGACGCGCGCCAGTGTGGTATTCGCCCCGCTACGCGCCACGCGAATCCGCAGCAGCGCATTCCCGTTGAGCGTGCCCGAGAACACGTCATCGCCGGGAGCCTTATCCTGCGGAAGCGGCTCACCCGTCACCGAGCTTTCGTTGACGGTGGAGACTCCGGAATCAATCATGCCGTCGGCGGGAATGCGCTCGCCACTGCGTACCAGCACCAAATCGCCCGGCGCCAGCAATTCCGCGGGAATAGTCTCCTCCCGGCCGTTGCGGAGCAGCGTGGCGGTGCGCGGCATCTGCTCCACAAAACGCTCAATGGCGTCCGTGGTGCGGCCGGCCGCGTAGGATTCCAGACCCTCACCCACCAGCACGATGAACATGGACTCCGCCGCGGCAAGGTTCTGGCCCACGCACAAGGCGGCAATCACCGCGATGCAAAGCGCCAGATCCGCGGAAATGCGTTTCTCCAGCAACGCCGAAAGCGAGTTGTAGAAAGTTTTATAACCTGCCAGCAGCGCGATCAGGATGGCGGTGTCTATTCCTAAGAAGGTCTTGAAGATGCCCAGAAAATTGAGCAGCAGAAGCGCGCCCACAACGGCCGCGAACCCGTAATAGACAATCCGCTCTCTCCAGGCTTCGTTCATGTTGTTTAATTTCCGGTGCAGGTGATCCCGAGCGAGCAGGCCCAAACCAGCTCGCCGATGTCCTATTCGACCCGGCCATCATAATAACTTCTGTCGTCTTTGTAACCAAAGTTTTGCAAAGTTTATGCAGCAGCGATGTTCACCTTCAGAGGCTCCTCCAGCCTGAACCTCATACGAAAGCGGGACGATTTTGGGCGGCTGTTGGAAGGGCGGGGGGGTACAGATGGCGGGAAATCGCCCCAACGCGATTAACCACCCCGGCGCCCAAGGCGCCACCCCTCCTGATTCAGGAGGGGAGCTATTAAAGAACTCCCCTCCTCAGATGAGGAGTGGTGGCGCGGCGAGCGCCGGGGTGGTGCTGACAAGGGGATAAAGGAGGGCGTTGAAAATGACAGCACTTTCGAGTTTTTCCGCAGAGTGTGGATCCCAGGCTAAAGCATCTGCTCAATGATGCCGGGGACGGCTTGGATGGATTCGTCAAGCTTCGCGGGGTTCTTGCCTCCGGCTTCCGCCAGGTCTTTGCGCCCGCCGCCGGAACCTTCCACGTAGGTCGCGGCCTGCTTTACGATCTTGCCCGCGTCAAGCTTAGACGTGAGATCCTTTGTCACGGCGGCGATGAGGGAAACCCTTCCCTCCGCGACGCTGCCCAGCACAATCACTCCCGATTGCAACTTTACGCGCAGGTCGTCCACCATCTGGCGCATGGCGGAGCGGTCCGTTACCTCAACCCGCGCGGCAACCACCCGCACGCCCTTTATTTCACGCGCTAGCTGCACCAAGTCGCCGGCGGCGGAAACCGCACGCTTCATTTGTTGCGCTTCCAGTTCCTTGCGGAGCTTCTTCTCGCTTTCGGTGAGCTTCTCGATAGCTTCAATCAGTTCGCCGGGCTTCGCGCGCAGCGCCTCGGACGCCTGCGCCAATGACTGGCTTTGCCGCCGCAAGTATTCGAGCACACCCGTACCCGTTAACGCCTCGATGCGGCGCGTGCCCGCGGCCACGCTTGCCTCATGCACAATTTTGAACAGGCCGATGTCACCCGTCCTGCGGACGTGCGTGCCGCCGCAGAGTTCCTTTGAGAAATCGTCAATCGTAAGCACACGCACCTGGTCTGCGTACTTTTCCCCGAACAATGCCATCGCGCCCGTATTCACCGCCGTGTCGAGGTCCATGACGGCCGTCACAACCTCGTCGTTTTTGAGGACGTGCTGGTTCACCAGGTCCTCGATGTCAAGCAGGTCCTGTTCGCCCAGCCCCGTGTAGTGCGTAAAGTCGAAGCGCAAACGCTCCGGCGCGACGAGCGATCCGGCTTGCTTGACGTGCGTCCCCAGCGTTTTCCGCAGCGCCGCGTGCAGCAGGTGCGTTGCCGTGTGGTTCCGCCGCGTCGCATCTCGCCGCTCGGCATTGACAACCGCGGTGACAACGTCGCCCACTCGAAGTCCTCGGCCCGCCACGGCCTTGTGGACAATCAATCCGCTCACGGGTTGATACGTATTTTGAACGTACGCCGCTTCGTGGTCAGTTCCTGTTTCGACGAAATGGCCCGTATCGCCCACCTGCCCGCCCGACTCGGCATAGAACGGTGTGTGGTCGAGGACGATTTCCACCTCGTCTCCAGTGTTGACTTCCGTTAAGATCTCACCCTTCTGAACCAATGCCACGACGCGGCAATCGGCGGAGGTCGTCTGCGTGTAACCATCAAAAACCGTCTTGCCGTCTTCCGCCAGCTTCAAAAACACCGGCGAGGCGGATTTCTTCTCAGCACCTTTCCATGAAGCCCGTGCGCGATTACGCTGGATCATCATTTCATTTTCGTAGCCTTTGAGATCGATATTAATCCGGTAGATTTTGACGATATCCTGGACAAAGTCAGGACGTAATCCGAAGGTATCATGGAGTTTGAAAACCACGTCCCCTGGTACTATTCCCGTTTTTCCACCGAACGCAGTCCCGGGCTGATGCGAGTATTCGCGTTTCCAGTTGCGAAAGGTGTGTGGCATTCCATCGGCGTCATACACCGTCGATTCATCTAACTTTTCCAACCCGACCTTCGTCGTAAGCGCGTACCGTTCCTCTTCAATTTTGATGGCCTTGGCGATATGCGGCGCGGTTTGGACGAGTTCAGGGTACGCATCTTTCATCATGTCCACGACGCGGCTGCTGATCTTATAGAGGAACGGTTCATTCAGGCCGAGCGTCTGGCCGTGGTAAAGCGAGCGGCGCATGATGAGGCGGAGGACATACCCTCGGCCTTCATTCGAGGGCAGGACGCCATCGGAAATCAGGAATGTTGACGCGCGCGCGTGGTCGGCGATAATGCGCAGCGAAACGTCGGCATCATGATTCACGCCGTATTCGACGTTGGCGAGCGCCGCGGCTTCCTCGATGAGCGGGCGGAATAGGTCGGTTTCAAAGTTGGAAAGCTTGCCTTGCAATACGCATGACAGACGTTCTAAGCCGGCGCCGGTGTCTACGCAGGGCTTGGGAAGCAGCGAGAACTTATACCACGCCACACCGTCCTCCACCCCCGCGGTCCGATCGTACTGCATGAAGACGAGGTTCCACAATTCCACGTAACGGCCGCAGTCGCAAGGAAACGCGCAGTCGGTGTGCCCCTCATCACTCGCGGCCACGCCCATATCGTAGTGGATTTCCGAGCACGGCCCGCACGGGCCCGTTTCACCCATCTGCCAGAAATTCTCCTTCATGCCTAGAGCGAAGATACGGTCAGCGGGAACATCCAGGGCGCGCCAGCAATCGTATGCTTCGTCGTCACGCGGAATGTCGGCCTGCGGAGTTGTTGCGCCTTCAAAGATCGTGACGTAGAGCTTTTCGCGGGGAATAGCAAAATCCTTGGTGATAAGTTCCCAGGCCCAGGGAATGGCTTCTTTTTTAAAGTAGTCGCCGAAGGAGAAGTTGCCGAGCATTTCGAAGAAGGTGTGATGGCGGGTGGTGCGGCCCACCTGCTCGAGGTCGTTGTGCTTGCCCCCTGCGCGCACGCACTTCTGCGATGAGCAGGCGCGCACGTAATCGCGGCGCTCGCGCCCCAGGAACACATCCTTGAACTGGTTCATGCCGGCGTTGGAAAAAAGGAGCGTCGGATCATTCGCCGGAACGAGCGACGACGAACTCACAATCCTATGGCCCCGCTGGGCGAAGAATTCCAAAAACGTGCTTCTAATTTCGTGTGAGGTCATATGTTCGCTATCAATTATGAATTATGAATTATGAACTGAAACCCATTATGCTGCCCGGGGTTTCTTGCCTTTTGTGCTCAGGATAATCGAGGCGACAACTGCAATCAATTCCTCGGTTTCCTTCGTCAGGGGGTCGAGCTTCCTGGTTTGGACGATTCCAGACCCCGCGATGAGTCGGAGCCAATAAAGGCTTGCACGAGCTTCCTTCTCCGCAATCCCAAGCTTGTGAACAAAATCGGCCCGGCTCTCACCCGATTGAGACTCCTCAATATTCGCACCTACGGAGCACGCGGAGCGAAGATATTGTTTCCCGAGAACCCACGCCGCACCGTCTCTCTGCCCCTGAAGGTGCTGATAGAGCTTGATGGCACGAAGCGCATACTGAAATGCCCGCGACCGGATGTCAGGCGGCTTAGGTCTTTTGACGACGGCATCGCAGTCCGGGGGGATGTTCGTCTTAGTATTCATAATTCATAATTCAGAATTTCCTTCCAGATCCGCAGGCTCAAGGTCCTCGGCAACGGGCTGCAACTCCTTTCGCGCGCGCACCGCTTTTATAATATCACCCGCGTTGAATCCCAGGCGCAAAAGGCTTTGACAGAGCGAGTGGAACCGGGTGCGCGTCAGCGGCAGGCGAAGGGTGCGGAGTTTTTTGGCAAGGGCTTGTTCCAGCAACGCGTGAGCCGGAGTTTCCTGATAGACCCGTTCCACCGCCGGTTCGATTTCCTGGTAGTTAACCAGTTTGGCTTTCAGTTCGCGGCGCAGGCGATGGGGCCCGAAGGCCCGGTTTCGGGCGAGCGAATAGGCGTATTGTTCGGCGAATTTGCGGTCATCGAGGTAGCCAAGTTCGCGCAGGCGAGTGATGGCCGCGGCGACCTGGGCGCTTTCAGGGCATTTTCTTTCGAGGGCCTTCCGCATTTCGGCGATGGAATAGGGACGGCGTGCCAACATGCGCAGCGCCGCCGTAAGCGGATCGGGCGGGGCCTGCTTACTTTTTCGCAAACCGGTCAGCCTGGCTGGCCTTCTCCATCTCTTCGCGGGCGGCGTCAGCCGTGTTGCTGATGCCGGCAATGCGGAGTTTGAACTCGTCAGGGTTGGTGGAACTGCTCAAGGCTTCTTCCAGCGAGATCAGCCCCTGGCTGTACAGGTCATAAAGGGACTGGTCAAAGGTCTGCATTCCGTATTGGGAGACGCCCGAGGAGATGGCGTCATGAATCATCCTGGTCTTATCAGGATTGATGATGCAATCTTTAATAAATTCGGTGGCAATCAGCACTTCCGCCGCCGGAACGCGCCCAATGCCATCCGCCTTGCGCACCAGGCGTTGGGAGATAACCGCCTTCAAGGTACTCGCCAACTGCATTCGAATCTGCTTCTGTTCCGGGGGAGGGAAAACCGCGATAATACGCTGAATCGTTTCTGCGGCGTCCATGGTGTGCAAGGTGGAGAACACCAGGTGGCCCGTCTCCGCCGCCAGGAGGGCGGTCTGGATGGTTTCCAGGTCGCGCATTTCGCCCACCAGAATGACGTCGGGATCCTGGCGCAGGGCCGCGCGCAAGGCGCTGCTAAAACTCGGCGTATCCACTTCCACCTCGCGCTGGTTGACAAACCCCTTTTTATCGCGGTGAAGGAACTCAATGGGGTCTTCGATGGTAATAACGTGGTGGGTGCGGGTGGAATTGATCCGGTCCACCATGGCCGCCAGGGTTGTGGACTTGCCGCTCCCGGTAGTTCCCGTCACCAGCACCAATCCCCGAGTATCCTGACATACTTTGTCGATCACGCGCGGCAGAAGAAGCTCCTCCAGGGTGCGAATCTTGGTGGGAATGACGCGGAGCACCATGCCCACGTTGCCGCGCTGCTGGAAAACGTTGACGCGGAAACGGCCCAAGCCGGCAACCCCGTAGGCCATGTCAAGTTCGGCATTTTCCTTGAACTTCTGTTTCTGCCGGTTCGTCATCATACTGAACGCCATGTTCAGCATGTCTTCACTGGAAATGCGCGTGTACTGGGTGAGCGCGCGGAGGTCGCCATCGACACGAAGATAGGGATAGTTGCCGACCTTCAAGTGCAAGTCGGAAGCTTTGTTCTCGCACGCGGTCCGAAGCAGCGTGTCAATGTTCAGACCATCGGCGCTATTAGCCATCTGGAACCCTCTCTGACGCTTTCCCCTGATTTTCGTTCAAATTAGAACACGCCCAGGAAGGTGTAAAGGAAAGGTTTACACCCCCCGCCCGCGGATTCCGGCAGGTGCCAGTGCCCTCAGCGGCCTGCTGCTACGGGCTGGTTGCACAAAGTTAGCCAACCATATTTGTCTTCCACCAGGCCCTGCACGATGGCAAGGAAACGCTCCTGCAAGGCGCGCGTGAGCGGGCCGGGCTGTCCCTTGCCCACGACGATACGGTCGACGGAGCGGATGGGTGTGATTTCCGCCGCGGTTCCGGTAAAGAAAACCTCATCGGCGATATAGAGCATTTCGCGCGAAATGTTTTGCTCGCTCAGCGCGTAGCCCATCTCGAGCGCCAGCGTCATCACCGAGTCGCGCGTGATGCCCGGCAGAAGGGAAGCGGAGGACGGCGGCGTATAAATCCTGCCCTCGCGGATGACAAAGATATTCTCACCACTGCCTTCACTGACATAGCCGCTGGTGTCGAGGGAAATGCCCTCCGCGTAGCCGTTGGTGAGCGCTTCCATCTTGATGAGCTGGGAGTTCATGTAGTTGCCCGCCGCTTTAGCCATGGCCGGCAGGGTGTTGGGCGCAATCCGCTGCCAGGAAGAAACACACACATCCACGCCATTGCGCAACGCTTCGTCTCCCAAGTATTTCCCCCAAGCCCACGCCAGGATGTAAATCTCGATGGGATTCTTCAGGGGATTAACACCCATTTCGCCCGCGCCGCGAAACACCACCGGGCGAAGGTAGCAGTGCTTGACGTTGTTCACGCGCACCAACTCCACCATCGCCTGCGCCAGTTGTTCTCGGGTATAAGGCAATTCCATCCGATAGATCTTGGCCGAGTTCACCAGGCGGTCGGTGTGCTCCTTTAACCGAAATATCGCCGGGCCGTGGGGAGTATCGTAACAGCGAATGCCTTCAAACAGGGAGGAAGCGTAATGGACCGTATGCGCGGACACGTGGATGGTGGCGTCCACCCAGGGTATGAATTTGCCGTTGTGCCAAACATGTTCGTAGTTATTTACTGCCATGGGTTCTTCTCCAGCTTTCCCCCCGGAGGTTTGGAATTGCATGCCGCCCACTGAATGCCCGAGCCGCAGCCCTCAAGCAATGAAATTATAACACGGGGAAACCCCGCCCTGGACGATTTCGGCGCGCCGCGCCAAGTTGGCTCGCCACGGCGCCGGATAATTGGTCTGTATACCGATGGGCATTCCTGCATGCCCATCGGCCGCGGCCAAAACTCGTCCTGTTTCCACACGTGCGTGCTCCTCGCGCGCACCCTTGCCCAGCCCCGGCCTAAGCCCGTTCTTTAATTCCGGGGTAATGCCCAACTCCTCAATGTATGCGCCAAAGAATTTTTTATAGCGGCAACTAAAATAAACTGCTTGCATCTAGGGTAGTGTAGTGGCAAATTTGCCACTACGCGGGCAATTCAGGGGTTGTCCAAAGGATAGAGCTCGCGGCGGAGCCTGATGGCGCGACGGCGAAAGCGGGCTCGCCCAAAATTCATGGCTTTCATTCGCAAACGCGGCGAATCGTATTACCTGGTTCACAACGTGCGCCAGGAAGGACGCGTGCGTCAAATTCATCTGGCCTGCCTGG
Organism: Terriglobia bacterium; assembly: GCA_049519635.1. Classification (GTDB taxonomy): domain Bacteria; phylum Acidobacteriota; class Terriglobia; order UBA7540; family UBA7540; genus Bog-366. The sequence continues at coordinate 18,045 of JBEKQO010000082.1, forward strand.
GCCACCGGCCGCGTATTAGTGATGACGTCGTTCGGGGAGTTGCGTCCAATCATCCTTTTGTGCGAGTTGACTGGAAAGAACTGCGCGAGAAAGCATCACGAAACGTGGTTCAACCTTTCGAACACGACTCGCGATATCTCCGGGATTTGCTCCTCGCGATTCGGAATCTTCATTTTGACCTTGCGGATTTGCCTTTGCCGTTGCTCGGGTTGACGAAGGACCGCGAGTTGTCATCCCAGTTGATTGCCGGGCTCAAATTGCTTCGAGCGACCCTGGACGTGAAGCTCCATGAGCTTCGCAAGGTAAAGACGCCGGCTTTCGGAGCGTGAACAACAAGGGAGGATGAGTATGGGCGCACGTCAAACAATCCTGGATCCAAATCTGAACAGCCCGGAAGTTCGGGAATTTGAGAAGTCCCTTTGCCAGCGGGTCGTAGGGCAGGACCGCGCCGTGCGTCGCCTAGCGCGCGTCTACCAGGTTTATCGCGCGGGGCTTTCCACGCCCGGACGGCCGGTGGTGAACCTCCTCTTTCTCGGGCCCACGGGCTCCGGCAAAACGCGTTTGGTGGAAGCCACTGCGGAGGTTCTGTTCGAAAAGCCGCGCGCCTTTGTCAAGGTGGATTGCGCGGAATTCCAACACAGCCACGAAATCGCCAAGCTCATCGGTTCCCCACCCGGGTACCTGGGCCACCGCGAGACCCAGCCGCTGATCACCCAGGAGGTGCTCGATCAGCACCACACGGAGAAGATCAAGCTTTCGCTGGTCCTGTTTGACGAAATCGAGAAGGCCTCCGACGCACTCTGGCAGCTCTTGCTCGGCGTCTTAGACAAGGGTACCCTCACGCTGGGTGATAACCGGCGCGTGGATTTTTCACACACCATGATTTTCCTCACTTCCAACCTCGGTTCGCATGAAGTGATGAACCTGATGACCGGCGGGCTGGGCTTTGCCGCCAACCGTAGCGACGAAGACGAGGAATTGGATCAGAAAATATACCGGGCGGCCACCGAGGCGGCGCGGCGCAAGTTTTCCCCGGAATTCATGAACCGCATCGACAAGGTAATTGTGTTCCGGGCTCTTACCCGCGACCACCTGGAGAAGATCCTCGATATCGAGCTTACTCGCGTTCAGCAGCGCATCATCAACGCCACGGACGGCCGGCAATTCGTGTTTAGTTGCACCAGGGAGGCGCGGGACTTCCTGCTGCGCGAAGGGACGGACATCAAGTTCGGGGCGCGACACTTGAAACGCTCCATCGAGCGCCATCTGGTCTTCCCCATCTCGAACCTGCTGGCCACCGAGCAAATCCAGCTTGGCGACCTCATCACCGTGGATTTTGATTCCCTCCTGGGAAAGCTGATCTTCGCCAAGGAAGACCAGGGTGCGTTGGTACACGCGGAGGAGGAAGTGCCGACCGAAGAAACCGCGCTGGAGCCGGTTTCCGTGCGCACCGCAGGGGCGTCGCGCGCACTGGCACGGCGCGCCAGCCGGGAGGCCCGTCCGTAAACGGTGTTCCCGTACGTCCACTTTCAGTTTTCCACGGAGGGCAAGCGCGCGTCTCGCGAGGGCTCTGCTCTCTCTCGCCGGGAATTGTCCCGCCGCCGGGTTCTGGCAAGCGAGGAGGAAGTGCAGGGGAAAAATGACGCTCTGGTGCGTCAATTGAATCTGAGGATACTCACGATATTGGAGAAATCGTCCGTCCAGACCCGCGCGCCCGGCACCGCCTGGAGCGGCCTCCATCCTGTGTCGCTCTTCAGCGCTTCCAGGTCGTTCGCATTGCGGGCCATCGCCACCCACCAGGAAGCGAATTTGCCCTCTCGCTTTTCGTCTTCGCTGACCTGCACATCATCATTCCTCACGCAGGACAAACCCGCATCGCGGGCCAAATCGCCCAACACGCCCTCAAGGTCCAGGTAACGATTGCTAATGTGAAAGGCTAGAACACCATTGGGGGCGAGCTTGGTCAGGTAAAGGGCCAAGGCCTCGCGGGTCAAAAGGTGGGTGGGGATGGAATCACCGCTGAAGGCGTCCAACACCATCATGCCATAGCCGTGCGCGGGAGCGTCGCGCAAAGACAATCGCGCATCACCCAGTACAACGCGCACCGGGGGACCGCAATCGGACAGGTAAGTGAAGTAACGCCGGTCTTGGGCGATGTGTAAAACGGCCGGATCGATTTCATAAAACGTGAACCCTTGCTGGGGTTGATGGTAACAAGCCATCACGCCCGCGCCCAGCCCGATGACCGCCACTTCCTTCTCCACGGGACTCTCTTGAAAGGCCCCGAACACCTGGCCAATCGGACCGCTGCGCGTATAATAAGCCAGCGGGTCACAAGCGCGGCGGGGGTCCAGGCTCTGCACCCCATGCGCAGTGCCGCCATGAAACAGTACACGGTAATTCTTTTCGGCATCATCGCTAACGCGGTAAACACCGTAGAAGCTGCGCTCGCGGTGGAGGATGTGGGCGAAGGGCCCGGCATACACCTGGCTGGCCAGGACTAGGGCTGCAAGCCCCAACCCAAAACGCCGGGGCCGAGTGCCAAAGCGCAGACAGCCCAGCGCGGCAGGGCCGAAGATGACGAAGTTAAACACCCGCCCTGGGGCCAAGCCTTCTGCTTGCAATACCAGAATGGCGACGGCAACGGCGAGGCCCAGCGCCGCGGGCAAAAGGTAGTCAAGCGTGCGAGCGCGTGGCGTATCTTCTGTCCCCTCGACCGGCGAGCGCAACAGTGCCGCCAACACCAGCGCTATCGGAAACTCCAGCACCGTACTGAAGATCACCGGCGCCAGCAAGGCATTGAAAACTCCACCGAGCACTCCCCCCACGGAAACCCAAAGGTAAAACGCGGTAAGATGCCGGGAGGCAGGGCGGCTGCGGGCCACTTCCCCGTGGCAAACCACGGCCACAGCAAAGAGGGCCAGCAGATCAATAAGGAGCAGAACGCCGAACGGAAGCACGCCCTTCATAACGATGGGAAGCGTGGCGGCCAGGATCAGAAAAGGGAGTCGCCGGCTCAGCCAAAGGTGCGGCAGGGGTTTGCGCTTGAACACCAGCACGAAGCTGAGCAGGTAGAGTGCAAGAGGAAGAACCCAGAAGAGAGGAATGGCGGGAACATCGGTGGTAAGCGCAGTTGTAACTCCCAGCATTAGGCTGGAGGGCACAAAGGCGAGCGCCACCCAGCGCAACCGCCGGCGCGCTGTGGGATTCTCAGCGGTGTCAGCAGCCGCTTCTTCCGTCCGCGGGTCCAACGGCGGCACGCCGGCCAGGGATGAGGGGCTAATGGGCGAGCGCCATACCAGCAGAATGCAACCGGCCGCGAGCAACAGGAACAATCCGTAGCCCCAGGCCCAGAGGCGGCTTTGATCGCTCAGTCGCAGCAAGGGCTCAAGCACGAACGGGTAGCTCAATAAGCCCACCAAGCTGCCGGCATTGCTCGCGGCGTAAAGAAAGTAAGGATCGGCTGACGAGGGGCGCCCGGAACGCGCGAACCATTCTTGCAAGATGGGGGTGGTGGCGGACAACGCAAAGAAAGGCAAGCCCACCGCCACCGCTAGCAACAGCAGCAGCCACCCTACAGGATTGGATTGAAGCGGCGGCGCCCATCCGCCGGGCACATGGATCGGCAGCCATGCTAAGGCGGCCAGCAGCACCGCCCCGTGCACGGCCACTTGTGCGCGTTTTCCCAGCAATTCCGCCGAGGCATGCGCATACGCGTACCCCGCCAGCAGCGCCACTTGAAAGAAGAGAACACAGGTTGTCCATACCGCGGCACTCCCACCAAGGAGCGGCAGCGCCATCTTGGCGAACATCGGTTCCACGAGGAAAAGTAATGCCGCGCTTACAAACATCGTCACAGAGAACATTGCCACGGAAATGGTCTGCGACCGGCTTCCACCAGGGTCCGCCGGGTCGGTTAGCGACCGCGGTTCGTGGGTTGAACCGGACGGGCCTTCCCGCGGTGCGAGGCGAAGGCGGGCAAATAAATCGGATGGAATGAGGGGATGACTCATTGGGCGCCCAAAAAAGTGGCGATTTGAATCAAAAACGAATCCAACTTGATTGCGTCTAATCGGGATAAGTCAGATCCCAACGCTGTAAATTTGCCGCATCTCTGCGCGGCGGCAACCAGGTAGCCAGCAAGGCGCGGCGGCAACTTGCCACCAGACCCGGTTCGCGCTGCCGAGTTTACCATAGTATTTTTGGTCCGTTGCCTCGGCAGGCCTTTTGCCAGCAGGGTTCCGTCAACTTCGCGGGCGCCAGATACCTCCGTGGCCAGAAAGACTCAACACTGAGGTCACGGAGAGGCTCTGTGGGGTCTGCGTTAAGTCTTGAGAGCGTCTGTCTCCCAGGCCATTTTCCGTATATTATTACTTGCACTTTTGAATATCGCCAGGCAAACCGGAGACGGAGCCGGTTGGCGCGGAGAAAACGTGCCGGAAACCAAAGAGTCAGCGTTCCGACGTGTCCTTAAAAACCTGAGCCGCCGGTCGCGGACGAAGAAGTTCGATTTGTTAAACAAGGTGTTTTGCCCTCGCCCGGAGGATCGGGTGCTCGACGTGGGCGCGAGCGGCGAAGTGTTTCTGCAATATTCCCTCGAAGACGTTTACCCGTTTCCCCAGCGGATTGTGGCGGGCGGATACGAAGGCCATGAAATTCTGGCGGCGCGCCGGCATTATCCGCAACCCCAATACGCGCTATTCGACGGCTGCGCTCTGCCTTTCCCGAACCAGAGTTTCGACCTGGTGTTTTCCAATGCCGTGATCGAGCACATCCTCGGGCCGGGTCGTCAGGAGAAATTCGCCCAAGAGGTTATGCGTGTGGGCAAAAGCTGGTTTATTACCACTCCGAATTATTGGTACCCCTTTGAAACCCACCATCACCTGCCGTTTTTTCAATTTCTGCCTTACCCCGTTCAGATGCAATACAACCGTTTGCTGGGCACGCACATTCCCAAGGGGACCGTTCAGAATCTGGGGCTGCTTTCCGCCCGCCAGCTACGCCGGTTGTTTCCCACCAGCCGAATTGCCAAAGTAAGAGTTACTTTTTGGCCTGAAACTCTCGTTGCTTATCACCTTGATCCGGCGCGAGCCGAGCCAATGGTCGATTGACGAATGTCGATTGACGAAGGTGGAGCCCTGGTTGCGCGTGAGCGACGATTGCCGTCGAAAATCATCAATCGGTGTTATTTGTCTTCCTCGGACCGCGCATTTTTAGGACCCTGGCATTTGAACTGAGCATTGCCGGCTCGGCCTTGGGAGGGTTCTTTCGATGGGTATTTCGCAGGCGGTATCCAACAAACCTCAAGGAAAGCTTGTTGGAGATTGCCCCGGAGCGCCTGGCTATGTTCACCGTCCTGCTGGAGCGGAATGAGGAGTTACTCGGAGCCTTGCCGGGCTGGAAGCGCTCCCAGGGTGGACCGCGCCGGGCTTGGGTTTTGCTGACCTCGCGGCGCCTGCTCTGGATCGAATCGCGCTTCTTTCGCAACTCCAAGGCTCAATCCCTTGACTATAGCGAGATCACCCTGAGCAGACACCGCAATATGATCCTCTTCTCGCGCGCCGAATTCTTGACCCAGCGGCATGAAAATTTCACCCTCACGGTTGCCTGCTGTCATATCCGGTTCGCGGAGATGGCAGCGCAGATCATTTCGCACCTCTCTGGTCCGGACATCCAGGTCCGTCAACCACCTCCAAGCTGCCCCGCGGCTTGCCGTGCTGCCCCACTAGGGCGAATTTCTTCCCACAGGTCTAGGACGGGGCTGAACAGGCTGCGGAAAAACTATCCCCGGCGTACAACCACCCCGGCGCCCAAGGCGCCACCCCTCCTGAATCAGGAGGGGAGTTGTTGAAAACGCTCCCCTCCTCAGATGAGGAGGGGTGGCGCGCCGAGC
>JBEKQO010000083.1:0-26264 GCA_049519635.1 Terriglobia bacterium
AGTCCTATGGTCGCCATAAAGAGCTAAAAAATTGAAATCGAAAAATTCCATTTGGGTACTTTACTTTCGCACACTCATGCAGTTACAACGAATCACCCGGACTTTTACCGGACAGTACTGATCCTGAATCCTTAATCCTAAATCCTGTTAGAATGTCGCGCGAGTCTAGAGTTGATTGGCGATATGGGGGGCATGGAGGCGGGAACTCGAAATTCGGAAATCGAGACGAGTTCGATTTTCGAATTTCGAGTTTCGGCCTTTTCCTTACCAAGAGCCGAGTTCGACGCTAGCCGTTTTATTGACGCCAGTAGGGGTTGCCACGGTTTTGGTTAGGTTCCGCCCTCCACGACGAGAACATTATCCATGACGACGGTCGGAAGCGAGCCCTTGCCTAGCACTTCTTTGGCGTCCAGGACCTCGATGCCCACCAGTTCTTCGCCTGGGCCGATGTTCAAGCTCACTTCGTCCGTGAGCCGCAGCGTGCGACACTGGTATTCGCCCTCCAGCGAGCGAATGTAGAGGGCGTCCACTTCGCCGTCATAGCTGATGCGCATCTCCGTCCCCCTTCAGAAATAAAACGTGTAAACCGTTACGACAACTATCTCATTTTGCTCCTCGGCCACGACCCGTGCAACCTGTTTGATGGCGTAGAATTTGTCCTGCCAGCGCGCGGCATATTGGAAGTTGAGCCGGTACATGAAACGCCCCCGCTTCGCGGGCTCGCGTATGCCGCGTTTGATAGCTTCACGGACTTCTGTCTCGTTGGCCCCGCGCTCGACGCACTGCTCAACGGCGTGGGCAGTCAATCGAATTGGTTTCATACTCTGGACCCTATCCTAACGCAGGTTTGCTTCTAGCGCCAGTCAACTGGTAATTTGCAAGTGGGTCAGCAAGCCTAGGAGCCTGTTGGAGATAAGGCTTCTAAATCTTATCTTTTTCCGACTCTGGGTCTCCGAGCGTCGGATTTGGGTCTTTGACACTGGCCCGAGCTGCCCGGAAGAGGAGCTTGGTAGGTTGGGTCAGCTCTTTCAGGCGCTCTGGGGGCTCCATCCCAAGCGGAAGAGTTTCAGCAGATTGTGGGTGGCGCAGATTATCTGCCATTCCGCCTGCACTTTCGCCAGCCCGCGCAGCAGGAATCTCCGAAACCCGCGCGCCTCTTTGATCTGTCCAAAGACCGGTTCCACCACCGCCTTGCGCAGTTTATAAACCGCCTGTCCTTCCGCCGTCCGCAGCTTGTGCCGCATCTGCTCGGCCACACCGGCCCCGGGGGGCGGAGGCCCGGTCGTGGTGGGTCGTTTCTCTCCGTGCTTCTGCCGACCCGGCGCTACGAACAGATCGATCTCCTGCAACTGTGCATCGGTGACGTTGGCCTCACTGAAATAACCGTTGTCCGCCGTCGCTCGCTGCGGCGGGATCCCCATCTGCACTTTCACTTCCTTCAGCATTGGTACCAACTGTTTCTTGTCGTTGGCTTCCTGGGTCACCGCCGCCACCACGATCACTTGCGCGTGACTGTCCACCGCCGCCTGGGCGTTATCGGCTTGCACAAACTCTTTCGTCGCTCCGTCCTTCATGATCCGCGATTCCGGGTCGGTAAAATTCCGTTGCGCTTGCGGCTTCGGCTTCGCCTCTTCCGCGTCCGGCGCCTGCGGCGGTCGCCCGCCGAACTTCCGTCCCCGTTCGCGCTCCTGCTTCTCGCGCTCCTTTAATTGCGCCTCGACCTCCGCCTGCTTCTGGGCCGCGGCCTCTCTCGCCTCTTGTTCCAGCGCCGCCTTCGCCTCCCGAATCTTCTCTAACCGGCTCTCCCGCCGCGCCAGTACTTTCGGCAGTTCGTCGCCCCGCTTCCCCTTTCCGTATTTCCCATCTTCCTCGGCGTCCACGCGCGCCGCCTCGGCCAGCAGAGCCTGCACTTCCGCTTCTAATTCCTTCTCCGCCTTCTCCATCCGCTCGTAGCTCATCGCCTTATGCTTCGAGGCATTTGCCTTGATCTTCGTCCCGTCCAGCGCCACGTGTCCCAGCTTCACTAACCCCGCTCGCTGGCACAACTTCAACACCTGCACGAACAGTTGCGCCAGACTCGCCAGGTGTTCCTGCCGGAAATCGGCGATCGTGCTGTGGTCCGGATGCTGATCGGCCGCCAAGTAGCGGAACGCCACGTCCTCGTAGGTCGCCCGCTCGATCCGCCGCGAACTCGCCACCCCCCGGCAGTAGCCGTAAATCAGCAGCCGTACCATCATCCGCGGATCATACGCCGACAGTCCCCGCCCATCCCCCGCTTCGTACTTCGCGTAGATCGCCACCAGGTCTAAGGCTTCCACCACCTCCGCCACGAACCGCGCCAGGTGCCCCTCCGGCAGCCAATCCTGCAGCGACGGAGGCAGCAAGTACGCCTGATTTAAATCGCAACTCCGAAACTGTTTGCTCATAACCTCACTGTACAATAATAAACTCAACTGTCAATACTAAAAAGTGACTTTTCGAAGAAAATTCAGCCCCCTCCCACCTGGAGCCAAAATCTATCTCCGACAGGCTCCTAGCGATTTCAAACTGTACCAATATCGCCCCTTCCAACCCGATTCCCCTTCACTCCTAAATCCTGCTAGAATGGCGCACCAGGTAAGAGTTGATTGGCGAGGGGCAAGGAGCGGAAACTCGAACATCGAAAATCGAGGCGAGTTTCGACTTTCGGTTTTTTCCTTACCAAGGCGGGAGGAGCGGGACACCATGCAACGACGAGCATTTCTTTCCACGGCGGCGGCAGCGGGCGCGAGTTTAGCGGCGAGTCCATGGGGAGCTGCCAAGGACTGGAGTCTTCCCAAGCTCACCAAGTATCCTGACCCGGCGATTGAAGTCCTCCATCCGAGTTTTGCCAAGTACCGGCAGAACAACGCCGCTATCGAGCGGCTTTATACCGGCGCGCGCTGGGCGGAGGGCCCCGTGTGGTTTGGCGACGGCCGTTACCTGCTGTTCAGCGACATTCCCAACAACCGTATGTTGCGCTGGTTGGAGGATACCGGCGAAGTGAGCGTTTTTCGTTCACCCTCCAATTATGCCAACGGCAACACGCGCGACAAGCAAGGCCGCTTAATTACCTGCGAGCACGACTCGCGCCGCGTCACCCGCACCGAACTCGACGGCACCGTTACCGTGCTGATGGATCACTACCAGGGCAAGCCGTTCAACGCGCCCAACGATGTGGTGGTGCACTCGAACGGCAGCATTTGGTTCACTGACCCCGGTTACGGCATCATGAGCAATTACGAAGGCCACAAGGACAAGTTCGAGCTTCCCCGCAACGTCTATCGGCTCGATCCCAAAACCGGCGCGGCCACCGTGGTGGAAGGTGACATGCGCCGGCCCAACGGTGTGTGCTTTTCTCCCGACGAGAAATTGTTGTATATCTGTGACACCAGCGGGACCGAGAGCCCCGACTATTCGCATGACATCCGGGTTTACGATGTGGTGGACGGCGTGCGCCTGGCCAATGGCCGGGTCTTTGTGAACATGGGCGAAGGCATTGCGGATGGAATTCGCGCGGACGCGGACGGCAACATTTGGGCGGGCGCCGGCTGGGGAGGCGAGGATTACAACGGCGTGCACATTATTTCGCCCGCCGGCGAACTGATCGGCAAGATACATTTGCCGGAAATCTGCGCCAACATCTGCTTTGGCGGCGCCAAGCGTGACCGCCTGTTTATGGCCGCGAGCACGTCGCTCTATGCACTCTACGTCGGCACCCAAGGCGTTCTCAGACCATAATTATCAGTCATTAGTTTTCAGTTGCCGGTAAAAGCGGCCCCGTCCTTGGGCTGCTACTGTGAACCGATGACTGACAACTGACGACAGGAGTACGTCATGATTCCGCTGGCAACGCTACGCGAATTGTACGACTACAACTACTGGGCGCGCGACCGGCAATTCCAGGCGTGCGCGGCCCTCACGTCGGAACAGTTTGTGCGGCCGATGGGAAGTAGTTTTTCCTCGGTTCGCGATACCCTGGCGCACCTGTTGGTGGTGGAATGGATTTGGCTGGAGCGGTGGCTGGGACGGTCACCGGCCCGCCATGATGCCAAGGCGTTCGCGGCGGAGAAGTATCCCAGCATCGAGTCGGTTCGGCACGGTTGGGGACCCATTGAAAAGGGCGTGCGGGACTTTCTCCGCACTTGTCCGGAAGAAAAGCTCGCGCAGCCTCTCAGCTACACCAACATGCAGGGCGACGCGTCGACTTATCCGTTGTGGCGCATCCTCTTCCACTTGGTGAATCACCAGACTTACCACCGCGGGCAGATCACAACTCTCCTGCGGCAATTGGGCGCCACTCCCCCGCAAACCGACTACCTTGTGGCGTTCGATTTGCATTTCCCCAAGTAGGACCCTGCGCCGTTATGCGCATCCCTCAAAAGTCATCAGTCATCAGTAACACCCCGGCGTGGAGTGACTTTTACTGAAAACTGACGACTGATGACTGACGATTGTCCTATTAGAACGTGTACCCAATACCGGTAGAAAGCGTGATGTTATTTTTCTCATTTCCCGCCGGCGGGTTGCTGAGGTAGAGATCGATAGCGCTTGTAGTAAGTGAGAACTTGTTAAAGAGCTTGATGGAAAGGGTGGCAGAGGTGTCAAAGCGGTACTCTCCTCCCTCTGTGAAGTTGGGATAGAAATTCAAACTCTGGTCGAACCGTATGCGCTTGGTGAATTGCTCGCCGAGTTTTTCCCCGACCAGTCCATTAAGAGTCTCGTCCTCCCCACCGGAAAAGAACTTTTCGTGTTGCGCAGTCAGACCGCTAATCAGAGTGAAGGTAGTGCGTGGATTCTTGATGACGTCCCTTCCAAAGCCCCCGCCATAGGTCTGCCGCAGGTACAAACCCTCGGTGGAAATATGATCGAGCTGGACCATGCCGAACGCAAAGTTGTCGGGCGTGAAGAGGAAATCTTCCCGAAGGTTGGAGCTGAAGGTGCGGGAGGTAATGCTGTTGTCATCTTCATTGGCGTGCGAGAGAAGCGCCATAATGCCAAAGTTGGTGCGCGTATGTTCCTGGAAGATGGGCGCCGCCGGCCGCTCGCGCACGGCATTGATGGTGGTGGTGAAGGTGTTGGTCTGCTGGTTGCCGTGCTGGAGGGTTTCGCCCAGGCTGGCATTGCCCTTCCACGCTTGCCAGGGTGTGGGCCTTACCACCACCAGTTTCTGGTATGTATCCTCCGGCATGATAGTGTCCACCGTCGCGGCGGTGAAGGTCTGCGTTTGGCCGTTTGCCTTTACCTGCCAGTCGCCCGAGGGCGTAAGTTCCAGCGTGCCTTGCACCGGTTCCTTCCCTTTGATGATTATGGCAACGGGCTTATCCACGGAATAGGTCGCCACCTTGGCCATGGGGATGGATAAATCCCCGAGGATGTCGGATTTAAGTTGCAGGGTTCCCCCCTTGATGGTCACCAGGGTGCCTGTTACTCTATCTCCGTTCTTGAGGGTTACTATATCAGCAACCCCAATGCGGGCAAGACATAGCAGCGCCAATAGACTGGTCAAGGCCAGTTTCATGTTCCACCTCCGACGAAAGGCAAAAAAATTTGTCCTATAAAGGCAGCGTATCACAGGGCAAAAATTCTGACTAGCGTTGGATGTGGTGCGTTGGATGTGGTGCCGCTTGCCTCCCTGATGAGAATCCCAATTTGTCCTGGCGGCTCCTATTTCCGCAAGACAGTTGCAGGCGGCGGACCTTCGGTAGGAATAGAAGCATTGTCGCACGTCGCCGCTGTTCGCGAGCATCCGGTCAAAGTACCGCGATGGGTAGCGGGCCGACGCGACCTAAGCCACGGCAGGGGCGAGATGATGTACGGGTGGACTAACCCTTAGCGGACAGTCCCTTCAGGTAAGCCTTCCAGGGCACCCAATAGTACAGGGGCCACCCCTTGGTGACGCCTTTGTGGTCGTGTTGTGGAACCCCCAGGTGGACCAGGTCGATTTTGCCGCCGCCCGGCGCCTTGGAAAAGTTCAAGACCAGAATTGAGTCAAGGTCGGACTCCTTCCAATGGGAGGCTCGCCATGCCTGCACGATCATTTGGCCGGGAACCACGACGAGGTTCCTGCCTAAAATCATGCCGTCAAAAGCCGACCACTTGGCCCCCGGTTTAGCGCTCGCGATGGCCTTGGCGCCGGTGGCAGCGGAGTGCTTTTTCGAGTCGGTAAAGATGGCAAAGAGTTCTTCCGGGGACGCCTTAAACGTCACCGATTGCACGATGGGTTTGGTCATGCCGGTCCTCCTGTTATGAACGATGCCCTGATCTGCCGATGGTACCAACTCTCCGACCCACTGGCCAGTTCTTAGTGCTGGCCTGATTTGAGCGTTGCGCCGCTCTTTAGGGCGGCACGCTCCGGGCTAATCAGGCTGAGGAAGAACCCGCTGGCGCTGTCATGATCGACGCCACTTCTGTTCAGCACCACCCCGTCGCGCGGCGCGCCACGCCTCCTCATCTGAGGAGGGGAGCATTTTAAACAGCCCCCCTCCTGATTCAGGAGGGGTGGAGCGCCGAGCGACGGGGTGGTTATCCGCGCCGGGGAGTTTTTCCGCAGCCGGTTTAGCCCCGAGCTTGCGGCAGCCCCATCCAACCGTGGGGAGAAATCCGGGCCAAGAGCAATACTGTGCACATAAGAGGTTTTGAGGAAGTTTTTCATCAAATTGTTTCCGAGAGACCTCCTCACACCCCCACCCGATGCCGTTACAAACATGCCGACGAAATGTCATCGAATCTTAACTCTCGATTGGTAGCGTATTGAGCGTTTCGTCCGCACGGTCGGCCGTGCGGATCAACTTCCAACTTCCCCTTGAGAGGAGATTCCTGAATGATGGAAAAAGTTTTCCGGAGGCACGATCATTGGCGGACGCTGGCCCGAGGCATGGCGCTCGTGGCATTGGGCGTTCTCGCCGGCAACATCCGGGCAACCGCCCAAGATTTCGATTGGGGCAGAGCCCCGCATTTCTGGCCCGGCAACCTGGTGGTCAGCCGTAGCGTGTATGACAATAAAGCGAGCAACGTGACAGTGGGCGAGCCTTTGCCACCCAACTGTGTGGCCGCGTCAGGTGGGTGTGGTGGTAAGGCCGGGTATAGCGGGCTGTTTCCCTACGTATTTAACAACGACGCCGACGATGGCAGTTTCGGCATCACGGCAAAAATTTACCTCGACCAAATCACACCCTCCGGTTGGTTGATTAATTCGCTCGAGGTGCCCAACAGTTCCCTGCGCGGAGTGACCCCCGAGAGCGATCAGTTGGTCACCAGCTTCAGCTCCAAATCCGAGTTGTCACTGCATCTCTCCACCGACGGCCGATACGTCACATTAATGGGCTATGTCGCGCCCATCAATGCGATCGATGTGTCCGCTTCTAACACTCCGGGCGTGGTCGATCCGACGAACCCGGTGGGGCTGTATGTTTACCGCGCGGTGGCGCAAGTGGACAAGAATGGAAAATTCCACTTCACGGAAACCAACGCCTACAGTGGAGACAATGGTCGCGGCGCAGTCCTGAATACCATTAACGGCGCCGACTATTACTACACCACCGGCAATGGCGGCAATGGCGGAAACCCTGAGCCGACCGGGATCGTCCTCGGTGCGGGCGCTCAATTCATGGATCCCTCCGATGAGCCGGAAAGGGTGCAAGCTCCCGGAACTCCCACGCCGGTCGGCACGTTTAACGTTACGGATTTGGGCGACAAAGCAGATAAATATGGCAAGGATGACAACTTCCGCGGCATGACCATCTTCAACAACGTTCTCTACTACGCCAAAGGCAGCGGGAGCAACGGGGTTGACACGGTCTATTTCGTTGACACCACGGGCACGGCGTGTCCCAAGGGCGTAGGTCTTCCCTCACCTTCGGCGGTGCTGCCCTCCACTCCCGATACGGCTTACAACCCGGCGACGGGCACTCCCACCAATATGTGCATCCTAAAAGGCTTTCCCACCGTGTTGGCCAAGAGCACCAGCTCCGTTAATTATCCGTTCGGCATATGGTTCGCGAACGCCACCACGCTCTATGTTGCCGATGAAGGTGACGGCTACACGGGAGGCACAGACCTTTACACCCATGCCGCCGCTCAGACCCTGGCGGGACTCGATAAGTGGGTGTTCGACTCCACCGCCCAGCAGTGGAATCTAGCTTATACCTTGCAAACGGGGTTGGAACTTGGCGTGCCCTACACCGTCCCCGGTTTCCCCACGGGAACCAACGCCGCCACGGGCCTGCCGTGGTCGCCCGCTACCGACGGCCTCCGCAACCTGACGGGCCGTGTGGATGATTGGGGGAACGCCACCATTTGGGCCCTCACTTCAACAGTTAGCGGAAATGGCGATACAGGAGCAGACCCTGGCCGGCTTGTGGTCATCGAGGATTCGCTCAACAACACCGATCCCACCGTTGCCGCTAAAGAAAAATTCCATACCCTTCGTACGGCCGGGTTCGGAGAGGTGCTGCGCGGTGTTTCCTTCACGCCTGGTACCGATGAAGCCAGGAGCATTTGGTAAAGAATTCGGCAGGATTCGGGTCCGTGGGGTGGGGCATACATTGCCTTTTATGTATGCGCCCAACCAAGCCCGGCTCCGTGGGTGGCGCATGTTATATTGGGTTTCGTCAGCAGATGGGGCGCAGACATCAAAAACAATGTGTTCGCCAACCGCGGCTAAGTAACGCGGGCCCCCGCCTTTTTGGGGTCCGCGTTTACTTTTTAGGGTGGGTCGCAGGGCGCGGTGAGGTTATGAATGTGAGGCCGGGTTCGCGGCTCGAACCTGCGCAGCGCCGTTACGGACGTATTTCCAGCGCTCGGAGCGGACGCGCAAATATTCCACCGCCTCACCGTACAGGCGCTTGCGCTCGTGGGAATCCCACAGCGCCTTCTTTACAATGCGCCACACCACATGCGGACGCAGATAGTATGAATCGTAGAAGGTGTTCATCCCCGCCATCATATCTTCCAGACTGAGACCGGGATAAACGATGTGCGGCAACTGGTGCCCGCCGCCATCGGAGCGTTTCTCCGTGGCGAGGAAGCCGTTTTTCGCGGCGTACTCATACAACTCAGTTCCCGGGTAGGCGTGGGCGACGGAGACTTGCACGGTATCGGCGTCAAGGTCCTTGGCATAATCGATGGTACGGGCAATCGTCTCCTTGGTCTCGCCGGGGAGGCCAATGATAAAGTCCGCATGCACCGTCAAGCCCACCTTCTTGCAATTCTTCATAAAGGTGCGACCCATTTCCGGGGTCGTCCCCTTCTTGATGTTCTTAAGGATTTGGGCGTCACCCGATTCAAAACCGACGATCAGCAGGCGCCCGCCCGCGTCCGCCATGGCCTTCAGCGTATCGTAATCGGTATGCGTGCGAGCGTTGGCCGACCAGCGGAAGCCCAGCGGCTTGAGTTTCGAGCAGACATCCAGCACCCGATCCTTGCGGATGTTGAAGGTATCATCGTCGAAGAAAAACTCTTTGGCCTGGGGGAAAAGTTTCATCGCCTGCGAGAATTCGGCCACGACGTTGTCCGTTGAGCGCACCCGCCAGGCATGGCCCGAAAGGGTTTGAGGCCAATGGCAGAAGGTGCACAGCGCCGGGCATCCTCGGCTGGTGTAAAACGATACGTAGGGGTGAAGCAAAAAAGGAATGTTGTAGTTCTCAATCTTCAGATCGCGTTTATAGACCTCCGTGGCAAAGGGCAGCTTGTCCAGGTCCTCGGTCTCCAGCGGCGGGCGCGCCGGGTTGTGAACGATTTCGCCATCCTTCCGGTAGCTTGCCCCGGCGATCGCAGAGAGTGGTTTGCCCTGGGCATACTCGACCACCGGATAATCAAATTCTCCGCGAACCACAAAGTCAATGTCCTCGCTGGCGCGAAGGCATTCGGCGGGCCGGGTCTGAACGTCCGGGCCCACAAATGCGATCTTCAAGCCAGGCTTGGCCGCTTTCATCCGGCGCACAATGCTCACGTCACTTTCAAAGCCCACCGAGGAAGTGAACAGCACTACGAAATCGTAGTCGCTCGAGATGCGTATGGTCTCCGCCTGGGAAACTTTGGCGGGCGGGGCGTCAAGCAGCCGGCTGCCCGGCAACATCCCCGCAGGATAGGTGAGCCACACGGGATACCAAAACGAACTGATCTCACGCGTCGCCGGCCACCGAGCGCCTGCTCCTCCATCAAAGCCCTCGAAGCTGGGCGGGTTCAGGAAGAGCGTTTTCATAACCGATGACATAACTGTCCTCCGAAAGACCAGTAACGAGATTGCCCACCATGGGCACACAGACATTCTTTCCCATTTTACCCGAAACGCTTGAATCAAGATAGTGGTTCGTAAGGGTAGGTATTGGTGTCATTGGCTGTGGCACCGCCATCTTGGCCGTGACCGTTCACGGGCGGGACCCCCGTGCCACAGCGAATGACACCACTCCCGTAAGGGTGGTACTGGCTCGGTTTGGCCTTTTCTAGCGGCGACCGAAGCCAGCCGTTACCCAGGAGGGGAGTTGCTTAAATGCTCCCCTCCTCAGATGAGGAGGGGTGGCGCGCCGAGCGACGGGGTGGTGCTGACAGGGGGATAAAGGGCTGTCGCTGATAATGAAAGCACGAACGCGTTCTTCCGCCGCCTGTAAAGCCCCGCCCTTCCAGAACCGTGGCGAGAAATCCGGACTGAACAGGAATGCAAGCAAATTGACGGGCATCAGATTTAAAAATGATAGATTGTCCCTTGTCGCCGTTCAATTTTTGGCCGATAAGGCCCCTGATTTCCTCTAACAATTTGAATAATCAGTAGTTACCCTTCGACTCACGCACTAACCACTTGGGGTGGGGAAATTCCCCGTTCACTGAAATGAAATTTACATTGCTGTACATCAAGTAGGAATATGCCAAACGTCAGGCGAAGATTTCCATACCCGGATGGCTCCGGGATGAGTTGTATCGTGGGGCGGTCTAGAAGTTAACCAAAAGTCGAGTTCCATATAACCTTGGTTTACGCTGAGTGGTGTTGAGCATCGAAGCAAAGGGCGCGTCGGTGTATCCCTGCCATGTATTTCAATCTTTGATTTCCAGACGAGGTGACGCATGAGTACTGTTCCTGAGATGCCCTATGGTAGCGGGGGCTTGATTCAAATTTCGTCAAAAGAGGACCTGATCCGCCAAAAGCTCGAAGACGAAAGACGGCGCCTCGAAAAAGAGGTGGGCCTCGAGAAGCGGGCGGTGCAGCAGTTCCACAAACCCATCGAGCGCGCCTTTACCAAATCTCAGCGCGATCAAACCACCATTCTCTTTGGCGGCCTCACCTGGAAGCACGAAAAGCTGATCCATGGCGCGCTGGAAGGCCTCGGCTACAAGTGCGAGGCGGTCCCGGTGCCCAACAAGCGGGCTTTCCAGCTTGGCAAAGAGTATGGCAACAATGGTCAATGCAACCCCACTTACTTCACCGTCGGCAACCTCGTGCAGTTCGCGCAGAGCTTGGAAGAAAAAGGCTTGACCAAGCAGGAAATCATCGACCGCTACGTCTTCTTCACTGCCGGCGCCTGCGGGCCCTGCCGCTTTGGCATGTATGAGGCCGAGTATCGGCTGGCGTTGCGCAACGCGGGCTTTGATGGCTTCCGCGTGCTGTTGTTTTCGCAGTCGGGCGGGCTCAACCAGGCGGAAGCGGAAGCCGGCCTGGAAATGAACCTCGATTTCTTTCTGAACATCCTCAACGCCATGAACATCGGCGACGTCATCAACGATGTGGCCTACCAGATTCGACCTTTCGAAGTGAATCCCGGCGAAACCGACCGCGTCCTGGACGAATGCATGGACATGTTGCAGGAGGTCATGCGTCGCAAGCGTCCCTGGACGCTGGAAGGGAAGCTTGCTTCGTTGCTGGGCAAGACGAGCTTTGCCGGAACCGCGGAATACCTGGGCAAATTCCTGAACCAGCTTTACGGCGACGATTACACCGCGGCGCTCAATGATGTGCGCGACCGCTTTAATGCCATCCCCATTGACCGCACGCGCGTGAAGCCCATCGTCAAGATCACCGGCGAATTCTGGGCGCAAACCACCGAGGGCGACGGGAACTTTAATATGTTCCGCTTCCTCGAAAAGGAAGGCGCACAGGTTCTGGTGGAGCCCATTGGTACTTGGATCATGTACATGATTCACCAAGCCAAACAGCAGATTCGCGATGAGCGTGGGTTGGATTTGGTTAAGAAGGGCGTTCCCAAGTGGAACCTCAAGCAAATCTTCGGCAGCCACTTGAACACGCAGCAGCGGCTGGCCAAGCTGACGGCGGCGGAAGGAATCTTCAAGCGTGAATACCACCGCCTGATTGATGCCTTAGGCGGAATTGCCCATCACCTGACTGACCAGTACGAACTGCAACGCCTCGGCCATCCCTTCTACAATTCGCGCGCCGGCGGCGGCGAGGGCCACTTGGAAGTCGCCAAAAATATTTACTACTCGAACAAGGATCTTGCCCACATGGTGCTCAGCCTGAAGCCCTTCGGCTGCATGCCCTCCACGCAGTCGGACGGCGCGCAATCCGCGGTGGTTTCAACTTACAAGGATATGATCTTCATCCCGGTTGAGACCTCTGGAGAAGGCGACGTGAACGCTCACAGCCGCGTGCAAATGGCGTTGGGCGAAGCCAAGGTTCGCGCCAAGAACGAAATCAAGCGCGTGCTCGACGAGACGGGCACGACCCTCGAAGATGTGCGCGCCTTTGTGCAAGACCACCCCGAAATGCAGCAGGCCACGTACAAGTATGGGCATAAAAAGGGTGTCGTGGGAGTGGCGGCAAACTTTGTGATGCACGCCGCCGAGCGCATGAAGGCCGAGAGCCGCGAATTGGTGGCGGTGAACTGACCCGGGCTTCTCACCGCAGAGACGCGGAGGCGCAGAGCGTAAGAAGGTGTCAGATTCCCGGGTTTTACTGGAAATTGGAATCTAACAACTCCTTCCCTCAGCGCCTCTGCGGTAAAGATTAAATTTTGAAACCGGGGAAACGACTCGCCCCATTAGGAGCATCCAGATGCCCGAAGCAAACCCCAAGAATTTGATCGTCGGTTTTGATGTCGGTTCGACCACGGTGAAATCCGTGGTGGTGGACACCACGACGGATCAGATCATTTGGAGCGACTACCAGCGCCATGACACCAAGCAGCCGGAAAAGTGCCTGGAGTTTCTGAAGCGCATGGAAGCCGATGCCGGCATCAAGGCCGGGGAGAGCCGCGTTTTCGTGACGGGCAGCGGGGGCGGGCCGGTGGGCGCTCACATTGGCGCCAAGTTCGTTCAGGAAGTGAACGCTGTTTCGCTCGCCGTCGAGAAGCTTTATCCCGAGTGCGGTTCGGTGGTGGAACTGGGCGGGCAGGATGCCAAGATCATCATCTTCAAGGAAGACCCCGAGACAGGGCGCAAGAAGAAAATCCCCTCGATGAATGACAAGTGCGCCGGTGGCACGGGCGCCGTCATTGACAAGATCAATGCCAAGGTACGTATTCCCGCGGAAGAGCTTTGCAATATGGGATACCTTGGACTCAAACTGCACCCGGTGGCGGGGAAGTGCGGCGTATTCGCCGAGACCGACATCAATGGCTTGCAGAAGAGCGGTGTTCCCCCCAGCGAGCTCATGGCTTCACTTTTCGAGGCGATCATCCAACAGAACCTCGCGGTGCTGACGCGCGGCAACACGCTGCGCCCCACGGTGCTGCTGCTCGGCGGCCCCAACACCTACATCAAAGGCATGCAGGATTGCTGGAAGTATAATATCCCGAAAGTTTGGGAGGAGCGCAACTTCCCGCTTCCCGAGGGCAAGGATCCCAAGGACCTCATCATGGTCCCTGACAATGCCCAGTATTTTGCCGCCCTCGGTTGCGTGCGGTTCGCCATGGATGAGGACGAGAGCATTGGTGTCTACAAGGGCTATGAAAAGCTCGAGTGGTACATCAACTATGGCCGCCTGGAAGAGAAGCAGAAGAAAGGCGGCAGCGGGTTATACAAAACCGCAGACGAGCTCAGCGAA
This sequence comes from Terriglobia bacterium, assembly GCA_049519635.1. GTDB lineage: Bacteria > Acidobacteriota > Terriglobia > UBA7540 > UBA7540 > Bog-366. The sequence goes on from JBEKQO010000083.1 coordinate 14,012, forward strand.
TTCAAGGATCGGTACAAGCCGAAGAAGTTTGTTCCCCACACCTTCAAGCCTGGCCAGCACGTCGAGGCGTTTATGGGCATCGACGGCGGCTCCACCTCCACCAAAGCCGTTCTCGTCAATCACGAGGGCGAGGTCATGGTGAAGTGCTACCAGCTTTCCAAGGGCAATCCCCTGGAAGACACCATGGAGATGTTTGCGAACCTGAAGACGCAGGTGGAATCGCAGGGCGCCACGGTGGAGTTGTTGGGAGTAGGCTCGACGGGTTACGCCAAGGACATCCTGAAGGAGGTGCTGAATGCGGATGTGGCGCTGGTTGAGACCGTGGCCCACACCCAGGCTGCGCTGCACTTCTATCCGCACGCGGACGTCATCTGCGACGTGGGCGGCCAGGACATCAAGCTCATCATCCTGCAAGACGGGCGGGTGAAGGACTTCAAGCTGAATACGCAGTGTTCCGCCGGCAACGGCTACTTTCTGCAATCCACCTGCGTGGGTTTTGGCCACGACGTGATGAATTACGCGGACCTCGCTTTCAGCGCCAAGGCCATGCCCATGTTCGGTTATGGCTGCGCGGTATTTATGCAATCGGACATCGTCGATTTTCAGCGCCAGGGATGGAAGCCGGAAGAGATCATGGCGGGTCTGGCCAATGTGCTGCCCAAGAACATCTGGCTGTACGTTTCGCAGATTCCCAACCTGGCATCGCTCGGCAAGACTTTCATTCTGCAAGGCGGGACGCAGCACAACCTGGCGGCGGTAAAGTCGCAGGTGGACTTTATCGAGTCGCGCTTTAAGGACAAGGGCGCCAAGCCCGACGTCATCGTGCACGAACACTGCGGGGAAGCGGGCGCCATCGGCTCCGCCATCGAAGCACGCCGCATGTACAATAACGGCCACCGCACCAGCTTTGTCGGGTTTGAGGCCGTGGAAAAGATCACCTACATTACGCACCGCAGCGAGGATACGCGCTGCTATTTCTGCAAGAACAAGTGCATGCGCACCTTCATTGACGTGCAGATTTCGAGCTCCGATGAATCGTGGAAGAAGTCCAAGATTCCCATCCCCGCAGGAGTAAAACGGCTGATCGTGGGCAACAGTTGCGAAAAAGGTTTGGTGGAAGACGTTGCCGACATGCGCGAGATCAAGAAAGGCCTGGACGCCGCCAAGAAGGAAAATCCCAATATGGTGGAAGTGGCCGCCAGGGCGGTGTTCAAATCCTATGCGCCGAAGGTGATCGCCGACCCGCTGCCCAAGTACGCGGTGACGGCAAAGCAAAAGAAGCGCGTGGAGTTGATGAAAAAGCGCGCCAGCCTGCGCATCGGCATTCCGCGCATCCTCAACATGTACACGGTGAATCCCATTTTCAGCGCGTACTTTGAAGCGCTAGGGATTCCCGCCGAGAACTTGATTTACTCCGACTACACGAATGAGCAGCTTTACAAGGAAGGCGCCAAGCGCGGGGCCATTGATCCCTGCTTCCCGTCGAAAGTCGGCATTCCCCACGTGCACAATATGCTTCATGTGCACCACAAGAAGAAGCCGCTCGACATCATCTTCTGCCCGATGATTGACGATTTACCGAGCGACATGAAGCATGCGCAGTCGCATCGCTCCTGCCCCACGGTCGCCAGCACGCCCGAAGCCGTCAAGGCGGCATTCATTAAGGAAGGGGATCTTTTCAAGGAAAACAACATCCGTTTCCTCGATACCTTCGTCAATCCCGGCAATCCGGCGCTGCTGGCCAAGCAGATGTACGAGGAGTTTGTGGATATTTTCGGCCTGTCCGTAGAGGAAAATGCCCGCGCCGTCGAGGCGGGTTTGCAAGCCCAGAGCGATTACGAGAATAAAGTTATGCGCGCCAAGGGCCGCGAGATTCTAGAGCGCCTCGAAGCCGAAGATCGCATTGGAATCGTGGTGCTGGGCCGGCCGTACCACAACGACCCCGGCATCAACCACGAAATCATGGAAGAGTTCCAGAAGATTGGCTACCCCGCGTTGACCTTGGGCTCACTGCCCATCGACAAAGACATTCTCGAAAAGCTCTTTGGCGAGGACGTCAAGGCGGGCATCATCAAAGACCCCATGGACGTCAGCGACGCGTGGAAGAACAGTTATAGCGAAAACACCACGCAGAAGATTTGGGCTGCCAAGTACACCGCCCGGCATCCGAACCTGGTGGCGCTGGAGCTTTCCAGCTTCAAGTGCGGCCACGACGCTCCGATTTACACGGCCGTCGAGGAAACCGTGACCAAGTCCGGCACGCCGTACTTCTCTTTCAAAGACATTGACGAGAACAAGCCCACGGGCTCCATCAAGATTCGCGTGGAGACCATTGGCTACTTCCTGAAACGCTACCGCGAAGACATGGTGCGCAACAAGAACAAGCAGAACGACGTTGACGCCAAGATGCGCGAATTCGAGGCGAAGCTTCGCGCCGAGCTTGATACCGTCATGCCCAGCCCCCCGCCCGCGCCCTATGAGATGGAAACGCCCGTTGCGATCAATGCCATCCGGACGATTAAGCGGGAAGAATAGGGTTCAATTACGAATTAAGAATTACGAATTAAGAATTGAGGGCTCGGATTCCCAATCAGGGGTTTCGGGCCCTTTGTTTTTAGCCCGGCAATTTGAATCTTGAATTTTGAATCTTGAATCTGCCTTCCCTCGTGCGCGTCTGCGCTACGGCCCCTCCCGCAATTCACTCAAAATTAAAAATCGCAATTCGACTTCCCTCGTCCCCTTGGGGGAGAGGGTGGACCGCCACCGGCGTTTTCATCAGCCGGGGCGGGACGGGTGAGGGGGTCGCATTCCACGCACACACGATCGGATGTTCTATAAACTGGTCGTCGCGAAATTTAAATCTAAAACTCACGGACCTAAATAACAGTCCCGCCCTACGCGTCCTTCTCTCCATGCTGTGCTACACTCTCGGCGAGCGGCTCAGTGCCATTCGTGGAGGATTGCCACTATGCAGCCAGCCAAAGAGGGGTTTTCGAAAAGGGCAGGAATTCTCAAAAGGGTGCTTGATTGGGTAAATCAAGATAGGTTCGAGGATCACGACTCGTGGATGCTCTTCGGGAACAAGGGGCTCGCGTGCGGCGAGCGAGACGAACTATATGATCGCAACAAGCCTGAGCATGAACGAGTCCACCAAGCATTGGGGGACCTTCGCGTTTATGATGGGAAGGTTCTCGATGCAAGGCGAACGTCACTGAATCCCCGACCTCCTAAAGCGGTTGTTCGGGGTCTCGAAGACCCGGCAGACGTCGAACCTGGCCCGGATTGGCGAACCAGGGAAGATTTTGATCCGTCTGAGGCTGCTGACTATTTGGACGCCGCCTATTCTTCCGAGGTCATACGAAAACTCGACAATATAGTTGAGCGCGCCACATCACTCGACCGGCACAAAGTCGATACGTGTCAAATCCCTGATCCCAACATCCGTGCTTATTTCGAGGAAGCGGATCGTTGCTATCTTTACGGATTCAATGCTGCGTGTGCGGTGATGTGTCGCGCGATCCTGGAATCTGCTCTTAAGGCAAAGGTTGACCCCGGCCACAGGATCGAAATGTACCTGCCAAAAGGCCAATCTTTGTTTCAGGTGCTCCTTGAGAAATCTGGTTTAGAAAAGGCTTTGAATGATGGTGCTGACCAAGTAAAGAATGGCGGGGATTTCGCAATTCACAATTTCCAAAGATTTCAAAAGGAATATCAGAGCCGAGGGTTGGTAGAGGAGGGCCTTACCGTGACACGAGATGTCCTGGCTAATCTCTACCCCCAACCTAAGGACACTGCAATTTAGAACAGGTGGGAAATTTAGGGTTGAGGCGTAAGATACACCGCGATTCTAAATCGCCTTTGGAATGGCCTTTAGTTTTTCTAGAATTTCATCGAGCGATGGATTACTTAGAGTATCTAGGGCCTTTAAGTCTAAGGCTGTCATGGAATTTTGAGCCTCTATATGCTTGGTCTCTAAAAGAGAATCCACAGCACGAATCAAAATGTCGAGATTCTCTTGGTTTACCTTCAAACAAGTCACGCAATCAACAAGGCATGATCGTAAAATCTCGATAGTTTTAGATGTTTCGGTATCCATGTTTGGTAGCTCCTCTCGTCAGTTATACCACCAAACTTTGGTGCACGAATCATCATTCACCGTGTCGCATAAACAGATCCCCGCAATACTTTCTGCAAACCCTCATAAGATACTCTCCCTTGCCCCATAAATATGGTAATATGGGAAACCGTATGAAAACCACGGTAGAACTTCCCGATGACCTTCTGCTCGAAGCCAAACGGAAGGCACTCGAAACCCGGACGACGTTACGAGAAATCATGGAACGCGCTTTGCGACGGGAATTGCGGCAGGCTGGCAGCCGACCGCCACGCCGTTCTGGCCGGATTCGTTGGATAACATCACCAGGGGGTCTGCCACCGGACCTCGACGTTTCCGATCGCAGCAAAATGTGGGATTGGATGCAAAAAGAGCGCGCGCATGGTCGCCATTGACACCAACCTCCTCGTGTACGCCCACCGCCGGAATATCCCCGAGCACCAGACCGCCCGAAAAGCCATTGAGCGTGCCAGCACCGACCCCCGAGGTTGGGGAATTCCCTTGCCCTGTATCGCCGAATTCTGGTGCGTGGTCACACATCCGGCAAGCAGCGGGGGCCCATCACCGACCAAAGAAGCACGCGGTTTTCTTCACGCTTTGGTGGTGACTGGCGGGGCAAGCGTTTGGACTCCAGGCGCGGGATTCTGGGAGCGTCTCACTCAAATGGCGAGCGACATGAAGATTCCCGGCACTCGTGTGTACGATCTGCAAATCGCCTTGGTGGCGCGTGAAAACGGTGCCACGGAGCTTTGGAGCCATGACCGTGCATTCGCAGTTCTGCCGGGGTTGGTCGTGCGCGATCCGTTATAGGTAAACCCCCACAGGCCATAGGACATGGACAAAAGAGTCAGCTTTCGGCTGGACACAGAGACAGCGCTACGGCTTCGCACCGAAGCCAGGCAGCGAAAAACCACGATGACTGCGATCATCAAGGAGGCGATCCGCGAAGAATGGAAGCGTCTCTCCAAGCAATCTGCTGCTGCCAAGCTTAGTGGGGAATCTAAGCATTGACGCCCCCCGCGCACCTCTGGTATTCATAATTATGTACGAGCGGGGCGGCCGATCAACTGAGCAAAATTTGGCGACGCAATCGAGGATTTTCGGGGTTTTCCCGAGTCCCGAATCCCTAACCCCGAAACCCGAGGTTTTCATGCCATTCGAATCTGACAAGATCATGTTTGAGATTTACCGGGAGACGACCTACACGGGGAAGTTTCGCGTCGTGTACTTCACGGAGCTTCAGGATCACAACAAGGAAACCGAGATCAGCCGGGCCATGGCGGGCGAGCATTTCTACGACGGCTTCATTCGCGCCTACCGCAAGGACCAAGCAAAGGAAATGATTGAGAAGATCCTGGCGCGTATGAACGAAGGCGAGAAGTTGAGCCCGGAGCAGGTCGAATCGGAAATCAAAGCTTTCATTCCCACCTAAGCTGACAGCTAACAGCCGACAGCTTACAGTCACTGGCGGCCGCCGGTTGTGGGCTGTCAGTAGTCAGCTTACAGATATGCCCTACAACTTCTGGCGAAAGCAAGTCATCCAGCCCGCGCTCAACCGCGACGTGGAAGAGGCCGTCGCCGAACAACAGAGCATCCTGGCGGCTGACCCCAACAATGCCCATGCCCATTTTGCTCTTGGCACTCTCAGCTATTTTCAGGGGGCAACCGAGCAAGCCATCCAATATTTCCAGAAGTCCATCGATCTGGATGCCAACAACCCTGCTCCCCATCTAAGCCTGGGCCGCATCTTTGCCCTACGCGGCGAATACGAACGAGCCTGGAAGCACGCCCGAGCCGCCGAAGCCCTGGGAGCACGCGATTTGGTGGAGATGCTGGAAAGGTATCCGAATCTGAAGTAAGGCCGAAAGACAGAGTTGTTCTTCAACTTTGGATTCTAAACAATGAAAATAGGTAAACAACAGCCCTCGCCCCTCGGGAGAGGGCTATGAATTTTGTATCGTGACTCTGTTCGCCCTCAGCTTCCGCCTTGGGGCAGGATCTGGTTGAGCATCTCAGGCGGGCCGGACACGTCCAATTCCAGCCGGGGGCCGTCGCGGTGGGCTTCAATACTCTGAAGGATGGGAGGAAGGGCCGCGCCGCCCGCCGGGCTGGGCTGCTTCGCGGCTTGCTGCAAAAGGCCGATGAGGGTGGCAAAGCCCGCAGCGCTTTCCGGCGTGTTGCACACCATAATGAGTTGAGCGGAAAAGCCCGTGTCCCACTGAATGCGGTAGAGCAGGGCGCGCACGGAGCGCCCCAAGGAGCTGAGGTCCACATTCTTCTGACCGCCGGGGGCCAGCCACAACCCCGCCAGATTGGCAGCGGATTTGCCGTTCAAAATGCCCCATTGGGGGGCGGTGCCATCGAGTTCGCCTTGCCAATTCACAAAGTCGGAATTCGCGTTGAGCGCATTGGCCGAACCTTGCCGCGCGTCGAGCATGGCTTTTACGTCGCCCAGCCGTCCGAAAGCCGCGAGGGAGCTATCGAAGAAAGTAAAGAAGATGTCGTCCGGATCGCTGCCGGAACCAAATGCGTAAAGGTCGGCCCCATCGTATTGTTGGACCGGCAGCCCGGTGTGGTCAAAGTACTGCTGGATCAGAGTGGGTTGGAAGCGCCCCGCCGCCATTCCCAGAAAACCTGCGGGGCCCACCACCTCACCGCGCCATCCCAGCATCACTTCGTCGATGTCCTTCTCCGGCTCAATCCCCATGGGACGGAGGAAATCCTCGAAGGCATGCAACTGGCGGTTCAGAATCCGCTGGCGGATTTGCGGGTAAATGGGCAGTGAACGCAGCGTGGCGAGATTCGTAAAGGCCACCTGAAGGGTATCAGCGGGAAAAGTATTGAGCGCCTCACCGGGCAATTGATCCGCCGCGAGCGGGGAGGGGAAGAGAAGCGCGCCAAGCCCGCCCAGCAGGGAAGCTGCGAGCACTATGATCCGAATTGTGCGCGCCCTAAGCATCGTCGGAGTTTCGTCCGGCCGCATGGCGCCGGCATTGCTTCAACTACCCAACCGGGCTGGCTGATCGGCGGTGGCGGGCAACCTTAGCCCACATTTCTGACCACAAAAGGTTGGGCTACAGGGAGGACGGGGCTTTACAGGCTGCGGAAAAACTCGAATGCGCAGCCATTATCAACCCCAACCCCTTATCCCTTGTCAGCACCACCCCGGCGCTCGGCGCGCCACCCCTCCTCAACTGAGGAGGGGAGTTCTTCAAAAGCTCCCCTCCTGATTCAGGAGGGGTGGCGCCTTGGGCGCCGGGGTGGTGATCCGCGGTGGGGCGTTTTCCCGCAGCCTGTCTAGCCCCGCCCTTCCTAAATCATGGTGAGAAATGCGGGTTGGAATTCCCTTGCACGCCTGCACGGAATCCACCCCACAAGTAATTCTACAACCATACCCAACGCTTTAGATGCGTGTAAAGCTTCCGCGGATTACGGTAGTGTCTCAGTCTGATGGGTTGTAGCGGCGGTCTCTGACCGCCGGCTTTTGATTCAATAGATTCCCGGCGGTCAGAGACCGCCGCTACAGCAAACTGAGATACCACGCGGATGACCCAACGCCCGCTCGAGTAGGGCGTCCACGTTTTTAGGATATCCGTCTGAAATGATTAACCCTCGCGGGGCGGAAAGGTTGCGGTGAGGAGGGCGGGTGAGGGGTTTCTTCTCTCCGAGTTCTTCACGGTCCTTGCGTCCTCGCCGCCCTAGCCGGGATTTCGCACTAGCTTTGGCGGTCTTCTCTATGCTGGCGGAGTCGGAGTTCTCAGCCCCAAAGGGGCGGCCTAACACAGCCCAGGCCAACGGCCTGGGTCAAGAAAACCATATCCTCTCCAACCCCAAGCCCTGAAGGGGCGTGCTAACAGACGCCTCTGCGAATTTCCCCACGAAAGGTTCATCTCGGATCCGGCACTAAACTTCGCTTCCATCGGCGAAAACGGCCGTAGGCCTTTTGGGTATGGCCGAGCTCTTGATAAACACTCTGTCGGCGACGAAACAGTGGATTCCGTAGGCTGCCCTTTCAGGGCTCGGCATGGAAACCCTCCGTTAACCCAGGCCGTTGGCCTGGGCTGTGTTACCCCGCCCCTTTGGGGCTTCGGAGCTGAAGTCCCGCCCATGCATTCCGTGGCGAAATATACGGGCTAGTGCAGTTGACCTACTCAACTCGTGGGGCGGAGGTGCGCATGGCGAAATAACCCCTCACCCGTCGGCACAAGGCCGACACCCTCTCCCCAAGGGAGAGGGCTGGTTGACTTCGTTCACAGCGCGTCGTATTCAACTAAACGTTTTGTTCCCGCCGTCCCAGCAGAAGCCCAACTTGGGTGGCAAGTCTTCCATCGGCCCCATCCATTGCAACTCTTGATCAATGTCGGGGTGCAGGCGATACTTTTTGCGCACGGCATCGAGGGCCGCGCCCTGAATCCGAATCTTTTTCAGGTCGTAGTTTCCCAACCCCACCTGCCCGCAATACACCAGGTAGCCCACCCACGACGGGTCGATGCCCATGGCCTCAAGCCCCACGCGGTCCGCCGCAAGGTAGTCCGTTGAGGCAATGGCGATGCGGGAGGGCACGGGATTGCCGGAATTGGGGCCATCGCCTTCCATGCCTTCATAGCCATCGATCACCGTGGCGCTCCAGTTGGGCTGAAGCTTCTGCGCCGTCAGCAGCATGTTGTAGTGGTTCTGGCGCACGCCCACGTGGTACTTCCGCTTGTCGTTCCAGGATTTCTCCGTCGGCGGATTGTGCAGCGGCGACCCCAGCACCATATTCTTCACGGAGAGCGTCGCCACCACGGCGTTATGCGTCTTCATGATGGCCGAGCAAATGACAAAGGCATCCGGATCCATCAGCCGCGCCGCCAAACGCACCGGCGTCACGTGCAGGTCAAAGTCGATCAAAGGAATGGTTTCAAACTTTCCTTCGCGGTTCAGGTCCACCAGGCTGATCTTCTTATCGCGATACTCGCCCGGCAGGTGTGTGTAATGGAAGTTTTCGTAACCCTCCAGCGTGTCGCCGGCGGAGGACTCGGCAATGACGATGGGCCCGCGAAAGCGCGGCGCAAGGTAATCAACAATTCCCCGTAGCGCGTCGGCATGGGTCGAGGCGAGCTGATTTACCGTGTTCACAATGTTGGGCTTGATGACGACGTACTTTTTCTGGCGCAATTTCGGCAGGATCTGGTCATCGATGCCAGCGAGCGCCGCGCACACATTCTTGCGGCGGTCGTCACCCTGGACGAGGGAGACTTGCGAAATGCCGGGAAATTCCCTGACCATCGGCGCAACGGAAAGCGCCGGCGGGGCCTGCGAACGCAGGCGGAGGGCAGGCGAGAGAAGAAGGCCGGTTCCGGTAGCTTGCAAGAATCTGCGGCGTGAGAAAATCACTGGATTAATACCTCCACGCGCTCTATGATAACACCGTTTGAAGATTATGATAGTCATCAATGATTCGAGGAAGGATATAGACAAAATGTCTACTCGACGAAACTTCTTATCCGTAGGGCTTCTTACTTCCGTGGCGGGATTTGCGCCTGCTTCCACCGCTTGGGCGCAGGGGGAATCGCCTTCCGCCAAGGGTCTCAGCTATCGCACTTTGGGGAAAACCGGCCTCAAGGTGACCAGCGTGGGTTTTGGATGCATGGTAACCTCTGACGCCAGCGTGATCGCGCGCGCCGCAGACCTGGGCATCAATTACTTCGACACTTGCCGCAGCTACCAGCACGGAAACAATGAGCGGTTGGTGGCCACGGGCCTCAAGGGCAAGCGGCAGAATATAGTCCTTTCCAGTAAGACCGATGGAACCACCAAGCAGGCGGCGCTGCAAGAGCTTGACACTTCGCTCAGCGAACTGGCGACCGACCACCTGGACATTTGGTATCTGCACATGAAGGACAGTCCCGGCGCTTTACCCGACGAACTCTTCGAGGCGCAGCAAATCGCCCGGCAGCAGGGCAAGATCCGTTTTAGCGGCGTGAGCACACACAACCCCAAGGATATGGTTCCGTTCCTGGTGAAGGAGGGGGCGACGGATGTGGTGCTATCCGCTTACAACTTCACCATGGAAAAGGCCTCATCGGATGCCATGGCGCAGGCCAACGCGGCAGGCCTGGGTGTGGTGGCCATGAAGGTGATGGCGGGCGGGTTCCGCAAGATGAAGCCGGACGATTCGACGGGGGCCAAACTGAAGCGCGAGGGCGCTATGCTGGCGGCGCTCAAGTGGGTGCTGAAGGACTCCTACGTACACACCACGATTCCCGGCATGACCGATATGGATCAACTGGATGAGAATTTGAGAGCCATGACCGAGACTTACTCGCCCCGGGAAGAACAGCTCCTGGCGCGGCAATTGGATTTTATCACTCCGCTCTATTGCCGCATGTGCCGTGAGTGCGATGGACATTGCGCCAAGGGTCTGCCGGTGGCGGACATGCTCCGCTACGCGATGTATGCCGACGGTTATGGCCAGTTCGAATTGGGCCGCGACCACTTTAAGAAATTGCCGGTGGAATTGGCCTCCGTGCGCTGCGGCGACTGCCCAACGTGCACGGTGAAATGCCGTTTTGGCGTAAAGGTACCACAACGCCTCAGCCGCGCGCAGGAGATGTTTGCGTAAAGGCAGGTGTCAGGCATCAGGTGTCAGGTGCCAGGATAACTCTGGCGTCTTTGCCGAGGAGTATTGGTTTCAAGTTTCAGGTGCCTGGTGGCAGCAGATCCCTAATCCGGATTTCGCACCGCGGCTGGATTCTCTTGGGGGGTAGCCGGAAGGGCGGAGCTCTACAGGTTGCGGAACAACGCGAAAGCGCTGTCATTCTGAGGAGCAGCGGCGACGAAGAATCTCGCCTTGCCTTGAAATTACTCAGAGCGAGATTCTTCGCTGCGCTCAGAATGACAGCGAATGGGCTCAGGATGACAGCATTGAAGAGTTTTTCTGCAGCCTGTAGAATCCCGCCCTTCCAGGTCGGCAGTGAGGAATCCGGGCTGACACCTGGCACCTGACACCTGAGTGGTTCCAACCATGACGATTTTATCGCATAATTTTCGCCTTGCACTCCTCCTGTTTGCTTGCGCCCCGGTGGCAGCGCCGCCGGCGGCGGCGGCGGCGGACGTGGCCAATTGCTCGCTGGTCCCGGGCTGGCGGCAGGAGGGCGCGTCGCGTCGCTTCACTTCGGACAACCTTTACGAATACATGGATGGCAACTCGGAAAGCTATTTCGCTTACGGATTTGTCCAAATGCAGGGAGTAACGTGCAAATCCGGCGAGAATACCCTGGTGATCGACATCTCGGAAATGGTTGATGCCGACGCCGCCTACGGCATTTTTAGTGGCAACCGCGACCCCGGTCATCCCTTGGAGAAGATCGGCATGGGGGGACAGGTTCTGCCGCGCCGGGGCACTTTTGCGAAAGGGAATTACTACGTCGAGATTTCCGCCTCCCCCGATCTTGATCACACCACCGAACTAACCGCTTTTATCGACGCGATGGAGAAGCTGATGGACGGGCGGACCACGCCACCGGAGGCACTTTCTTGGTTTCCGCCGGATAAGCTGGTGAGCGCTCGGCTGATTCCGGAAAGCGTCCTCGGTGTTCGCCTGCTCAAGCGCGGTTACGTGGCGCAGTATGACGCGGGCAAGGCATTTCTGGTGCTGGAAACATCACCCGAATCCGCGGCGGCGGTGATAAATAAGCTGCGCCAGCGCTACCCCTCCGCCCAGGCTGCGCAGCTCGGGGACGAAGCGCTCCAGTTGCAGGACAAGTATCTGGGCGGGGTCTGCTTCTTCCGCAAAGGGAAGTACATCGGCGGCTACGCGAATATGCCTGACGGCGCAGCCGCCACCGCCGCATCGGCGGCCCTGGCGGCAAGAGTGCCATGACGATTCCCCCCCTGCTCCCAAGCCTCAACCCTGGTTTTCATCTATACGACCTGCACCATCCCGGTTAAACTGCATATGCGCCCAAGCGGCAGAGGGGCATGGGGATTAAAGTCAACCGTGCCCTGCAAGGGCACCAGAAAGCCGGGGGCGTTACCCCATAAGCGCTAAGATAAGATTTGACGTCATAGCGTAATTCTCGTACTCTGTGGGCATGAATGCCCTGGATGAAGACTGGAAAATTTTGGTGGGGCTGCTCCCACCGAGTTGGCAACGTC
>JBEKQO010000084.1:0-23886 GCA_049519635.1 Terriglobia bacterium
CTGGTTGAGGTGCTGGGCATGAAGGAAGTCCGGCACAACGTGCTGAATGCCAAACAGCACGAGCGCGAAGCGCTGGTGGTGGCGCAAGCCGGGCGAGTGGGCGCCATCACCGTTTCCACCAACATGGCGGGCCGCGGCACGGATATCGTGCTGGGCGGCAACCCGGAGACCATGGCGCGCGAGGATTTCCGCAAGTCGCCGGAGAAGTATCGCGAGCAGGGCATCAATCCCGACCCTCCCGAGCGGCCGCCGGAAGGTTCAGACAGAGATATCTTCGGAGCGTATGTGGAGGCTTACGCGGCCTGGAGAAAACAGTGGGCCGAATTCGTGGACCGCTTCAAAACCGTCACGGATACCGAGCACGGGGAGGTGGTCGCACTCGGCGGGCTGCACATCCTCGGCACCGAGCGGCATGAAGCCCGGCGCATTGACAACCAGTTGCGCGGACGCGCCGGCCGCCAGGGCGATCCCGGTTCCTCCCGCTTCTTCCTTTCGCTGGAAGACGATCTATTGAGAATTTTCGCCGGCGAGCGCATTTCCAACATCATGCACAAGCTGGGCATGGAAGAGGGCGTGCCCATTGAATCCCGCCTGATTTCGAAACGCATCGAGGCGGCACAGAAAGCGGTGGAGGCACAGAACTTCGAATCGCGCAAACATCTGCTGGAATACGACGACGTCATGAACAAGCAGCGCGAGACCGTTTATGGTCTGCGCCGCCAATTGCTGGAGGGGAGCGACCAGAAAGAATTCGTCATGGACGCTGCCAACCGCGTGGTGGGATGGCTGGTGGAGAAATTCTGCCCCAAGGATCAGCACGCCGACCAATGGAACATAAACGGCCTGCGCACGGAGTTCTGGGGAAGGTTCGGGATCGACCTGAAGAAGTACGAACTTCCCATGGATCCCAAGCGCCTCGACGAACTCAGTGCGCTGCTCGATGATCTGGTCCACAAACACTACGATGAACGGGAGCAGGTGTGGAGCCCCGAGCGCATGCGAATGCACGAACGCATGCTCATGTTGCAGGTGGTCGACGCGCAGTGGAAGGATCACCTGCTGGCCATGGATCACTTGAAGGAGGGCATCGGCCTGCGCGGTTACAGCCAGCGCGATCCTCTGGTGGAGTATAAGCGCGAATCCTTCGAGATGTTCGAAGCGATGATGGACCGCGTGGAAGATGAAACCCTGCGCTACCTCTTCCTGATGCGCACACCCGAGGAAGAGGAGGAGATGATCCGGCAATACCAGCAGCGCAAACGTCGCGAACAGCGGGAAATGCAAATGATCGGCGCGGGGGTAGTAGAAAAACCTCGGCAGGTCATCCGGCGGGAAAAGGTTGGGCGTAACGATCCCTGTCCCTGCGGGAGCGGCAAGAAATACAAGAAGTGTCATGGGGCAGGGGGAGCTGGGACTGCCGGACTCAAGGGCGCCGGACCGGCCAAACCTGAAGCGGAGGCCAAAGCGTAGAATTGCCTTGGGGAAAAGCCACAGGGTTTTTCACCGTACAATTCCTAAAGCCCCGCGGCTCTCCACTCCCGAGCCCGCCGTCGGGACATGCAAACAACAGCGAGGCGCCATGGGCATTGAGGAACTCCACGATATGCAAGAGGACGCGGAACACTCCGCGCACGACCCTTCGCTTTTACCCGTCACTTTTACGATGGCCGTGCTGGCCGTCGTGCTGGCCGCGACCACTCTTCTCGGGCACCGCGCCCACACGGAAGAAATTCTATTGCAAAGCAAGGCAACGGACCAGTGGGCATATTATCAGGCTAAGAATATCCGGGAGCATAGCTATGAGCTCTTCCTGGATCTTCTCTCCGTCACCACACTAAAAGACCCCGCGCAAGCGGAGAAGGTGAAGGAAAAGTACACCCAGGGAGTGGCGCGCTACAAGGAAGAGTTGAAGGAGATCGATAAGGAAGCCCGCTCGCTCGAAAGCGAGGGTGGCGCGGCGCAGCTCCGGGCCAATCGCTACGACCTCGGCGAAGTGTGCTTGGATGCCGCCATCGTAATTGCTTCGCTGACCCTGCTCACCAAGCGGCGGGAATTCTGGCAATTGGGAATTCTGATAGGCGTGGCCGGCCTGGGAATAACCCTGTCGGGATTGCTGATTCACTGATGTCCCGCTAAAGCCTGGGTTTCTCATCCGGAGGTTGGAAGGGGCGGCCTTTGGGGCCTCCCTTCGCCCCAGCGAGCTACTGCCGCGCGGATTCGGCGACGAAACGCTGGAGATCAGCCAGATAGGGCTCACCGCCAACCTCCAGCAGGTTGTTGTGACCTGCCCCTTCGACAGGGTAGAAGCGCTTGGGCTCAGGCGCCGCCGCAAAGAGTTGCTGCCCCATTGCCAATGGCACCACCTCATCGCGTGTGCCGTGGACGATCAGAATCGGTGCGTGCACATCACGAATCTTCTGGAGTGAGTCGAAGCGAGATTTCACCACATACTCGATGAGCGGAATTGCGAACATTCGCTTGGCCATTGCCCGCGCGCTGGTGAAAGAGCTCTCGACAATAAGACCACCACAAGGTCGGCGCGACGCCAGGTCTACCGCCACCGCTCCCCCCAGTGAATGTCCATAAATGAAGATGTCCTGGGAGCGGAAGTGGCGCTGTTTTATCAGGTAGTCATAGGCCGCGTCTCCATCCAAGTAAACGCCCGCTTCATCGGGGTTGCCCTCGCTTTTCCCATACCCTCGATAATCGACGGCAACGATGTTGACCCCGATCTTTGCGAGCTCCCGTAGATGGTCAAGGCCGTACCCGATGTTCTCCGCATTCCCGTGAAACCAGAGGAGGGCTTGTTTTGATGCGGGGTTTGAATGGTAGAAGGCGTTGATTCTGACGCCATCCGCTGTGTGCAGCCAGACCTCTTCGGCTTCCCGTTCGATTATCTGTGGAGGGGGGAAACCCTCAGGGTAGCGCGGAGGATAGTAGATGAGTCGATTCTCAATGACCCTGCGTGTGACGGCAATAATCAGAATTCCGGCCGCGACTGCCACCAGAACCATCGGCAAATGTCTCTTCATCTTCGCGGCGCTCACCATTGCCATTCAACGGGCTCAGGGGCTCATTCGAAGTCAGGCCCGGCCTCATCCATGGTGGGATGAGGCCGAGCCGTAAGGCTTATTGACCGTCACCGCCGCCTTCGTCTGGAGAGATGACCACAAAGTAGCCGTTGCCCTGGCGGTTGATTCGCAGCAGCGTCTGGCCTTTCGCTTGAGCGGCCAAACGGTTGAAGTCCCCAACGTTGTGCACCGGTTGACGATTGATGCTTTCGATCACATCGCCTCCCTGAAGACCGAATTGAGCGGCCGGGCTATTCGGATCAAGTTGGGCAATTACCACGCCCGTCACATTTGAGGGTATTCCCGCCTGATCACGGAGCGAGGGAGTGAGGTTTTCCACGGCGATGCCGCGGAGTGCCCCCTCCTGAACGGTTCCCCCACCAGCACGAGCGCTGAGGTCGGATGGCCGCTCGCCAAGCGTCACTTTGAGGGTCAGAGGTTGGCCATCACGCAAGATGTCCAACGTGGCTATAGTGCCGGGGCTCAGATTCGTCACCTGGACAGTGAGTTGGCTGGCATCCCCAATAACCTGGCCATTAAGTTTGCGAATGACGTCACCCGTCTTCAGCCCAGCTTTGTCGGCAGGTCCGCCCGCGGTGACATCTTGGGCGAGAGCGCCCGCGGTATCCGGCACCTTGAACTGCTTCGCCATATCCTCCTTCAAGTCTGTAATCGAAACGCCGAGGTATCCGCGGCTCACTTTTCCGGTCTTGATCAGATCCTCCATCACGTGCTTCGCCATGTTTGAGGGAATTGCGAATCCGATTCCAACGGACCCGCCTTCCCCGCCGGGTCCTGAATTCCCGCTCAGGATGGCGGTGTTGATGCCCACCACTTGGCCGTGCACATTCACGAGCGCTCCACCGGAGTTTCCCGGGTTGATCGCAGCATCGGTCTGGATGAAGTTTTCGATTCCCTGAGACCCCTCGATTCCATTATTGGAACGGCCCAAGGCGCTCACGCTGCCGCGCGTCACGGTGAAGTACTGCTCAAAAGGGTTCCCAAATGCCATGACCGTGTCCCCGACCTTGAGCTGGTCGGAATTGCCAAATGAGGCGGTGGGCAAGCCACTCCCTTCGATCTTGATGACAGCGACATCTGTCGAGGGATCTGCTCCCACGACTTTGCCCTTAAACGTCCGTTTGTCGGAGAGCGTCACTTCGATTTCCGCTGCCTTGGCGATCACGTGGTTGTTGGTCACAATGTATCCCTCGGGCGACACAATCACCCCGCTGCCCAGCGCGTGTTCGCGCTGCTCCCGCGGAACTTGAGGGAAACTGTTGCCGAAGAACTGCCGGAAAAAGGGATCGTTCATAAAAGGCGATTGTTGCACTTTAATAACCTGGGTTGACTCAATCGCCACAATGGCGGGGGATACAGTTTTGGCGATCCGTTCATACGCCTGGTTCTGGCGCTCCAAAACGTCGATATCGGGCCCATCCAACCCCTTTTCCTGGGCAAGAGCAAAACCTGGATGCAGGTGATTTCCCTGGTAGAGCATAAGAGACAGCCCCAGGGTCATGATCCCGATCAAAGTCAGGCTCAAGCCCCCTAAATTTTCTCGCAAAAACTGTTTGTTAGATCGCATTATGTCATCCTCCTTCAGACGACCGGTCGAATCTCAATGCCGGTTGGGCTCGCTGGGTGTCACCCCGGTCGTTGTATTCGCGCGAGACCAATACCTCGACGCGTCATGAGAACCACCACCGCCGTGTCGGCTCGCCCGGTGATTATTCCCGGGCATCTTATAGCAAGGTCCCTGAGTTCTTAGACGGAATTCATTGCTTTATGTCATCAAGGCAGGTGGTCGGTCAATTCCCTCACGTAATATGTCCCCCGGCAGCTTTCCAATGTCCCCCAGTAACCCTTATATTCAACCCCTCCTATCATTGATGCCTAAGTTGCGGATAAGGGTTTGCTTGTCGTTGCGGCAGGGGTTAATTCTTCGCCCCAAAAAGATTGTTACGGGCTGTCCCCCCTGCCCACCAAGCCAGGGGATGCTCGCTGCGTCTAGGAAGGAGCGCCTGAAGGTCTAAGCATCTCGATGAGGGTAGTGGCGACTTTGGGATCGTATTGCCCCTTTTCCATCCCCTTGCGGATCTCACTGAGCGCCACACGAGTGTCCCACGCCTCATGATAAGGCCGCCACGAGGTGAGCGCACTATAGGCCTCCGCCACTGCCGTGATGCGCGACCCCAGGGGAATATCCTCGCCGCGCAGGCCGTCCGGATATCCCGTCCCATCCCACGCTTCGTGATGGTGAAGCACAATTTCCAAGAGATGGGGATCGACGTAGCCCATGCGGCGGCAAGCAGCAACACTTTCATGGACGTATTTTTCGACTAACTTCGACTCTTGGTCCGTCAAGCTGCCCCCACGATTCAGAACGTGGTGCGGCACCGCTTCCTTCCCCAGATCCTGGAGGTAGCCGGCCAACATGATGGTCTTCTTCATCTCTTCGTTCACCTTCAGCCGATCGGCCAGGGCGTATGAGAGGAGCGCCACAACTCGGCAATGCCCGATTGCCCCATCCAAAGCCTCCACCGCCAATACCACTTCCTCCGATATTTCAATGTGCGACTCCGCCTCGGCATATGCCGCCGCTATCGCCGGAGGTATCACGGCCGGGTCTCTCCAGCGGTCCTTGAGCCCGGACACCTCGTAGACGGTAATCTTCTGCAACTTTCCCTTGAGCTGAATCTTTTCATATTCGTCGCGTTTGAAGTTGGCATCAGCATAGGCCAGCTTGATCTGTGTGGATTGGGGGTCCAAAGCGAGGGCCCGCTCAAAATAGCGGATGGCCGTCGTGGCATCATGAAGTTCAAAATTCACCTTGCCCAACTCATAAAAAAGCTCCGCACTTTCACTTTCCCGCGAGAGTCTTTCTTCCAATCCCGTCATGCGATCAAGCAACTCGTGGTCTGATTGCCGGCCATACCCCAAGTTGCGGAGCCTATTGGCGACCACAAAAGGCTCAACGGCGCGGAACGTCGGCTCGTCGATATATACCTTGGTTGGTTCACATATTTCCTCGAGCCGCTTCGCCACGTTAACCCGGTCGCCCACAGCGCTGTAAGCTTGCCGCCGCACCCCCAGCATGCCCACCACTGTACTTCCGGTCGCGATGCCAATACGCATACGCCACGGCAGGTTCAGTTTCTTGACGTTTTGCTGCATCCTGAGCCCGGCCAAAACGGCCAATAGGGCATGACGGTCGTAGTCCACCGGTGCACCGAATTCCACCATAATGCCGTCACCCATGTATTTATCAATGTGGCCGCGGAAGAGATCTACGATAGGCTCAATTTGCCCAAAAAAGCGGTTGAGTTCCTCCAGCACTACATCCGCGCGGTTTCTGTCTGAATATCCCGTGAAGTTGGTTAGATCCGTGAACATGATGCTGATTTCGCGCTTTTCGAAGCGCAACTTTCCCTCGGTCGCCAACTTTGCAACCACCGGATCCATCGTGGCGTACAGGGCTTTCTCCACTTTCTCTTTCATCTCTTCGGTCACGCGGCTTCGTTTCAGCTCATCGTAAAGCTGCCGCGTTTCCTCGAACCCCTTGGCCAGTCTTTCTTGCAGTGATCCAATGGAAGCGCTCGCAATAATCAGAAACCCTCCCCAGGTCGCCAACACCAGTAGGGCGTTGAGTCGCGTTCCCTCTACGGCAAAATCACCCGGCCGGTAATAAGCAAATAGCACGCCCGACAAGAAGCAAAGTACGGCGCCCATCACGGCCTGGCGTTTGCCCAGAAAGTAGGCTGCTGACAAGACAGGGAGATAGAAAAAGTTGAGGAACGCAATCTTGTAAGGGAAAAGATAAAAGACGGCCCCGATAATGGCCACCACCAGAAGGATGAATAGCCCTTCCAAATGCCGGACAACGAAATTGCGAAGTTGGAGCGGCCAAGCTCCTCGTAAGCCAAACGGTACGGCAATTTCATCAACCGATGGGGGGCGAGGGTCTGGGTTTGCCATGGTTTGCTTTATCCAACCCCACTTGAATTTAGACACCAAAAGCCTTGGTGCGTACTATATCTTTGGAACGTGGAAAGGGCAAGTCACGTTTGTGTGTGTCCGGTACTCTATAATCATTAATTAGATTTAAAGAGTCTCCGGTCGGTTCAATTCAGCCTGTCCTCGCCGCTTGTCACGGCATTCGATCTTCGTTAGTATCCAGCCCCTTGAATTCCGGAGGATTCGCTAAATCTTAGCAGCAGGTAAATATATCACCTTCCAGCCGCTTGGCGGATGTTAAACTACGGCGCGGGGATCCCGTGTCATTGATCTTGACCGATCTGCTTTGGTAAGTAGATACGAATTCGCTTCCCGTTGGCGAGCCGGCGTGCTACGGTAAATTAACTTGGGGAAAGTGCCTGTACTTTTGATAGGGATCTTCCGCCCAATGGCCCTTCAGACCAAAAACCCATGAACCGTTTCCTCTGGCGCCTGGCCCTAGTGGTTCTTATCGTCTTGCTGCTCACGACTGTGGGTGGCGGGCTATGGCTCCGCTGGCGCACGCGTGCAAGCCTTCCCATCCTTGATGGCGCGATTCTCGCGCCGGGGCTTCCGGCGCGGGTGGAAGTTCTGCGAGACATCCACGGAGTTCCCCACATCCGCGCCCAATCTGTTGCGGACGCTCTATTCGCACAAGGTTACGTCACTGCTCAAGACCGTCTATGGCAATTGGATTTGAGTCGACGGAATGCTGAGGGGGAACTTTCTGAAATTTTTGGCGATCGCACTCTGCGCCTAGACATTGAAAGCCGCACACTGGGCTTCCCGCAGGTGGCGGAAAGAGCGCTCGCCGAACTCTCCCCGGACGAGCGCCGCCTCCTTGATTCGTACACTCGCGGGGTCAATGCCTTTATCGAAAGCCACCGAGACCGCCCTCCTCTAGAATTCCTCATGATGCGATACCGGCCCCAACCGTGGCGCGCAATCGACTCGGTGGCCGTTACTTTGAACCTTGCGGCGGCCCTGAGCCAAAGCTGGAAGACAGATTTGATGCGTGAGCATATCGCCGCCAAGTTGGGGAAAGATCTTTTCTCGGATGTGTTCCCTGACCACTCTGCGCTCGACGTGCCGGTTGCTGATGCTCCAACTCCCGCGCACCAGGGTCCCAAAACAGTAGGCGCCTATCTGGGCAACGAAGCTTTCGCCGACGACCTTCTCGCTGAAGCATATTTTTCGTCCACGATGGAAACCCCGGGCGGAGTCGGAAGCAATAACTGGGTTGTGAATGGATCTCACACGAAATCTGGCAAGCCGCTACTGGCGAATGATCCCCATCTTGCCCATAGCATCCCCAGTGTCTGGTACATGATTCATCTCAAAGCACCCGGGCTCAACGTAACCGGTGTCAGCCTTCCCGGGCTTCCTTTCGTCATCATCGGTCACAATGAACATATCGCCTGGGGTATGACCAACACGGGGCCCGACGTTCAAGATCTCTATGTCGAAAGCTTCAATTTCCGCGACTCCAGAAAATATTTGCATAACGGCCAGTGGGTGGATGCAGATGTGCGCGATGAGAGTATCAAAGTTCGTAACCAGCGTGATTACCGTTTCACCGTCATGGCCACGCGGCACGGGCCGATCATTTCCCACGACGGCGACCGAGACCTTGCCTTGCAATGGACATTACTCATCCCTCATGCGGTCCGTATTCCCTTTCTGCGTATAAATCAAGCGGGCAACTGGCAGGAGTTCACCGCCGCCCTCCGTGACTTCAATGTGCCGATGCAAAATTGCATTTATGCCGATGCCGAAGGCAACATCGGCTATTACGCTGCGGGACTTGTTCCCATCCGCAATCAGGGTGATGGCTCTGTTCCCGTGCCCGGCAGCACCGACGACTACGATTGGGCTGGCTTC
Source organism: Terriglobia bacterium (assembly GCA_049519635.1). Taxonomy (GTDB): domain Bacteria; phylum Acidobacteriota; class Terriglobia; order UBA7540; family UBA7540; genus Bog-366. Next base: position 8,949 of record JBEKQO010000084.1, read on the forward strand.
ATCCCGTTTGATGACCTTCCCCACTCATTCAACCCGCCGAGCGGAATGATAGCAACCGCCAACGGACGCATTGTTGCTGACAATTATCCGTATTTCATTACGGCAAAGTGGGAAGCTCCGTTCCGCACGGCGAGAATATTTCAACTCCTCCGCGAGGGGGGACCCTTTACTTCATCGGACATGCTGCGGATTCAGACGGATATCCTGAGCCTCGAAGATGTGTGGTTGGCCAAACAGCTCCTGGCGGCAGCCGGAAACCAAGCGCCTGCCAGCCGCGACGCCCGGTTTGCACTCGGTGTCATAAAGGGCTGGGACGGTGAAGCGCGCGTAGATTCCGCAGCGACGCTTGTTTTGGAGGTTACCCGGCGCGCTTTGCTTGCCCGCATCCTGAAGCCGAAGCTGGGTGACGATCTTTCCGGATATCGCTGGCCAATGAGCGCGATATTCCTCCAGAATGTCTTGGAGCAAAACCTCACGCGTTGGCTCCCATCGAGCGATACAGACTTCAATACAACCCTGATAAAAAGCCTGGATGAGGGAATCAGCCAAATCCCCGCCCTGGTTCATAGCCAGTATTACGCGGCATGGAGATGGGGTGATACGATCCCCCTGACCTTTCACCATCCTTTGAGTGGCGGAATGCCGGTCCTTGGGCGATTGCTGGACGTCGGGCCTTTCCCACAGTCGGGAACAAGCACTACCGTGAAGCAAACAACTCCAAGCGTGGGGCCGTCCATGCGCATGGTCGTCGATTTCTCCAGCTTAGACCAGTCAATGCAAAACATTACGCTGGGAGAATCCGGCCAGGTTTTAAGCCCCTATTACCGCGATCAGTTTTCGGCTTGGTACGAAGGGAAGAGTTTCCCGATGCTGTTCAGTGATGCGGCCGTTGAAAAGGGCGCTATCCACAAGCTTGTGTTGGAACCTGGTCGATGAGAGGGTTGGATCTCATTGAGGTTGCAGTGCGGGCCAAACAGGCTGCGGAAAAACCCTCCAGTACTGTCATCCTTAGCGAAGCGAAGGATCTCGCTCTGGGTATTTTCAACTTAGCGCGAGATTCTTCCTTCGCGATGCTCAGGACCGCCTGCGGCTCCTCAGAATGACAGTGCCGACGAGTTTTTCCGCAGCCTGCAAAACCCGCCGAACAAGTCAGGGTTTCAGGAGAACCAAAAGGATCATCCAGCGATGAGATTATTGTTGCCGGACTATGCCACGAATGGCCGACCAGATACTCGTTCGTCATTTGCGAGGAAGCATCCCTCGTGCATACGAAAGCTCATTTTAGTTCTTTGCCTAACCCTGGGTCGCTCAGGTGGGTTGCGGGCCGCTCAAGAGCTTTTGCCAAGGGCGCTCGATCTCGCATACGCAGTGCGCGTGGATCGTCCAACCACCCATTTGGTTGACATTGAGATCGTTGCCCGCCAGGTGGAAACAGCCAATCTCAAATTTGTTATGCCGGCTTGGGGACCGGGTCGGTATGCCATTTATGATTTCGCCAAGAATGTTCAGGAGTTTTCTGCTAAGGGCGCGGACGGTCACCCTTTGCCATGGATCAAACTCGACAAGCAGACGTGGCGCGTGGATGCGGACAAGTCCGGGGGAACCGTCCGGGTCCAATATCAGCTTTTTGCGAATGACCTCACCGGGTCGTTTTCTCAGGTTGATAGCGTGCATGCCAACCTCAATGGCCCCTCCGTCTTCATGTATGTTGATGGGCACAAACCAGACCCCATCACGCTAAAAATTGAGGCTCCTGCCCAGTGGAAAGTCATCAGTGGGTTTTCGACGTCCCCAACCGAGCGAACCTTTCGCGCACGAAATTACGACCTCCTGGTGGATACGCCGCTTGAAATCTCCGGCGAGTGCTCCCTTGACCAGTTTCAAGAACAGGAGAAGACCATCGGAGTGGCAGTTCATACTTACAACGACGACGACAACGATCGGTCGCGTCTTCTCGCGGCAATAAAGAAGCTTGTGCACGTTGAAATGGCGGCGATGCCCCCGCCGGATTTCCAGCAGTATCTTTTCATTTTCCATTTTGTGCCGGACATCCCCCTAGGAGACGGCATGGAGCATATGAATTCGACGCAGATCATCGTTCAGGGCAGTGTCCGGGAAAGCACGCAGGAAGCGCTGGAGACGGCGGCTCATGAATTCTTCCACCTCTGGAACGTGAAGCGGCTTCGCCCCGCAGCCCTGGGGCCTTTCGATTACACCCGCGAGAATTACTCGGGCTCTCTCTGGTTCGCTGAGGGCATCACCACTTATTACGGCTACCTCTTCCTCCTCCAATCCGGACTCTGGACGCGCGAGCAGTTTCTGAATCATCTGGCGGATGAGATTTACACTTTGGAGAGAGAACCCGGGAGGAAACTGATGTCAGCGGAATCATCTAGTTTCAGCGCTTGGTTCTTCGACCGGTCGCCCCAGATGCAGGAAACGAATTTCGCAAATACAACAATTTCGTACTATAACAAAGGCGCACTTCTGGCAATGTTGCTGGATTTGGAAATACGCTCGCGCACCCAAGGTCGCAAGTCCCTGCTCGACATGATGCGGTTAATGTACCAAGAGTTCTACCAATCCCCCGCCGCGAGCTACTACGGATCGGGCCGGGGGTTTGAGGAAAATGACGTGGTGGAGGCTCTCGATTCCATCACCGGATCAGATTTCGCGCCCTTCTTCGAGCGTTACGTCAGCGGGACGGATGCCCTCCCGTATCAGTATGCGCTGGCGATGGGGGGCCTTCAGCTCCGAACGGAGACGCCCCCCGACGCTGCCCCATCGCTGGGTGTTGTGGTTCAACCCGAAAGCCGGGGCGCACGGATCTTTTCAATTCTTCCCAGCGGTGCGGCCGACCGCGCCGGCCTAAGCCGCGATGACTTGCTGATCGATATCGACGACCAATCACTGGCAACGGAGGATCTCGCCACCCGCCTCAAACCCTATCCGGTGGGCGCCAAGGTTCCGATTAACGTCGAACGCCACGGGCGTCGTGAAAGAATTACGGTGACGCTGGACCCACCTATTCCCAATTTGTATTCCATTGTACCTCTGCCTTCGGCGTCACCCGAAGAGGTGGCCACGAGGGAGGCTTGGCTTGCTGCCCACTAGACGGGGTTCTTCAATTTCTTTAACATCTGATTGGAAGCACGGTGCAACAATGTTGCGTAAGACCTCCGCTATCGTTTTGACCTCCATAATCCTGGGACCGCTACTCGCCTGGCAAGGCCTTGCGCATGCTTCTGCCTCCGACCCCCCGGGCACGGACGTGGAAGCTCTTGTCAGGGCAGGTCACTGGAAGAGAGCCCGCGCCATTCTTGAACCTCAGGTCAAAGCGCATCCCCAAGATCCCCGAGGATGCTACCTGCTTGCGGAAGTGAAGATGTCGTTTAAGGATTTCGACGGAGCGCTCCCGCTTGCCCAGCATGCCGTCGACCTCGACGGCAAGAATTCAGACTTCCACCTGAAATTAGGCCAGGTTCTTGGAGAAATGGCTGCTCGGGCCAGCATTTTTTCGGCTGGATCGCTGGCGGTGAAGTTCCGAAAAGAAGTGGAGGTAGCTATTGAACTCGACCCCAATAATTTGGACGCGCTGGACTCCATGATGCAATTCAAGTTTCAAGCGCCTGGCCTGATGGGAGGAGACAAGAACGAGGCACATGCGTTGGCAGAAAAAATCACCCTTCTCAACGCCAGTGAAGGCTACCTGGCGCACGCAGAGCTCGCGGAGCTGGAAAAAGATCCGGCCCAGATGGAAGCATACTTATTGAAGGCTGTGCAGGCAAACCCCAAGAACTACGGCGCGCAGACGGCGCTCGCGAAGTTGTACAGTCAATCTCCCAACCCAAATTATGGTGAGGCCGCGAAACACGCCCAAGAGGCCTTGCGGCTCGATCCCACCCAAATTGGGGGGCACTGGATCCTGGCGCGGGTTTTCGCCCTCCAGGAACGATGGGGAGATATTGAGCAAACTCTTGCCACTGCGCAAGAGAACGTCCCGGATGACCTGCGCCCGTTTTATGAAGCTGCCCAGGCATTAGTGGAAATCGGCAAGGAACTCCCGAGAGCCGAGGGCTACGCTAAGAAATATCTTTCGCAGGAACCGGAAGGCGGGGAGCCGGACGCGGCGGAAGCCCACCGGCTGTTGGCGCTCGTGTTTGGAAAGGAGGGCCGGAACGCCGATGCACGTGCGGAAATTGAGACCGCGCTCGGGCTCAGGCCCAACTTCAAGGCTGCGAAGGACGATCTAAAGAAATTGGGCAACTGATAGGCCGACGCCTCTCATGGCGACTTCTTTCGCCGAGCCAGGTGAACCAGAAGCAGGACGAGCGCAATTGCTCCAATAATAACTAATGCGATGCGGTCTATTCGGCCCACGAAGCTAACCAGGGTGCTCCAGTTGCTCCCAAACAGAAAACCCACGTAACCGATGACGAGTGCCCAGCATACCGCACCCGCGAAACTAAAAAACAGAAAGATCAAGAAAGGCATGCGCAAAACGCCGGCCACAATTCCCGCAAATATGCGCAAGCCTGTGATGAACCGTGCCGCAAAAACTGCCCATTGACCGTGCTTGAGAAACATCCTTTGGGCATCATCGTACCGCTTCCGCAGCCGGGGGAAGCGCCCCAGAACTCGGTTGACGACGGAAGGCCCGCCGTACCAGCCCAGCAAATAGCCGAGAGTGGCGCCTGTTGTGGCCCCGGCAATGGCGGTAAGAATCGCCGGCAGGATGTGGATCTTGCCTTGATAGGCGAGAAAGCCGGCAAACAGTAGCACTGTCTCACCGGGGATAGGGAAGCCAACATTTTCCAACATCACGCCGAAGAAGACTACCCAGTACCCGTAGCGCGCGAAGAAGTCAGACAACAGTTGGAAAATTGTATTGGCCACGATCCCCGTGATTATGCACGAAATTACGTTCCATCCCCAGAGGATTCTGCGTCAAGATAGTTCGGGATTACCCTCCCGCCGCGTCATTTCGTTCCGGAAGGGAATCCAGGCCGACCGCCAAAGAACGACTTCCCGTTCTTCCATTCCCACTGTAGTGCCGCCATCCCCTGCGTGCTTACCGGAACCTTCTTCGTGAATTATCTGCGCGGCTCACTCGCAGCGATTGGGGGAGAAATTAGTGTTACCCTACCAAGCGGGTTTGCCAACCCAAAACCTACAGAACGGTGGGCAGGCGTGTACATGAAACCTCAGGGAGGAATCATCATGATGGAAGTTGGTGAATTCACTGAAAGGGTGGCGGTGGTAACGGGTGGGAGCGAAGGCATCGGATATGATTTCTGCCGCACCCTATGTGAGGTTGGTTGCGAGGTCTATTTCTGTTCCCGAAATGTCGAAAAGGGCCAATTGGCCGTCAAAAGTCTGGGAAGGCGCGCCCACTACTATCAGACCGACCTGGCTGCCCCGGACCAGATCAAGGCCTTCGCGGACTATGTGGGCAAATTGGCAGGGCGTATCGATTATCTTGTCAATAATGCCGCGAATGATGACAGGATCAAGTTTGCTGACCTTACGGTCCAGGAATGTGACCGCATGTGGGCTTTGAATTTGCGGTCCTTCTTGCTCATGTCCAGATCCTGCCTGGATTTAATGCGCCAGGGAGAAGGGAAGAGTATCGTGAACATAAGCACAGTCAATTACATGCACGGTCTTGAACCCTTTACGATCTATAACGCCACAAAGAGCGGGATCCTTGGTTTCACGCGATCGCTGGCGCGCGAATTGGGTAAGGAAGGGATTCGGGTAAACATGCTCAGCCCGGGATGGATCATGACGGAGAAACAACTCCGCAAATATGTGACGGAGGAAGACAAGCAAACGCTGCTTCGCGAGCAATGCGTCAAACACTTGATCGAGCCGAAGCACGTCTCCCCCGTGATGCTCTTCCTGCTGAGTTCGGCTGCGTGCGCGATGAGCGGCCAGAACCTCGTCGTCGATGGCGGAAGGTACTTCCAATAGCCCTGCCGGAATTTGACAGGCCCGAACGCATGGTTTAGTCTGGTACTTCAGGGTTACACCGTACGGGCTGTATCGAGAGACATTCAAAACTTTGCCGAAGGCGGCGCCACCCACCGGCGGTGGGTTCTCTTCACAAGGGAAGATAAGGTGGCCTGCCTTCGATACTTTCTGGACAAGAGGAGGAGTTATGCCGTTCACACTACCCGCGCTGCCCTACGCTCCCGATGCGCTGGAGCCTTCCATTGACAAGCTGACTATGGAACTCCATCACGGGAAACACCACAACGCCTATGTAACCAACCTGAATAAAGCACTTGAATCCGCGCCAGACCTGGCGAACAAGAGTATTGAGGAGTTGCTTGCCAACAACCTGGCAATCGTCCCCGAATCGATCAAAACCGCTGTCCGCAATAACGGCGGCGGCCACATTAACCACTCCATGTTCTGGCAAATCATGGGCCCCCACGCCGGTGGGCACCCCGGCGGCGCGCTGGCCGCGGCCATCGACAGTACGTTTGGAAGTTTCGACACTCTCAAAGAGAAACTTAATGCTGCCGGCGTCGGCCGCTTTGGCTCCGGATGGGCATGGCTGGTCGCCCACAGTGGCAAGCTCGAAATCTACTCCACCGCCAACCAGGACAGCCCGGTTATGGAAGGCAAATTTCCCCTTTTCGGCATCGATGTTTGGGAGCACGCTTATTACCTCAAGTACCAAAATCGGCGTCCTGATTACCTTGCCGCGTGGTGGAATGTGGTCAATTGGCCTGAGATCGAAAAGCGCTTTCACTCAGTAAAGTAAACACACGAAGGATGACTTCGAAGCTTATATCTGTGGCGCGTGTAACCTCGACGGAGCCCAGAGCTTGCCCCCGTCGCTCCAAGCCTTTGAGCAGTGGCTCGGCCAGAATTACTCTCTCCGGGACCGGGCCACTCGCTTAACGGGACGTTCGGCAAGCGCGCAGCAGCGCCCACCTATTACGGAGTTTGCAGTTGCTTTAGCGCCCACAACGCATGCTCGCGCACCATCGGATCGGGATGTTGTGCCACACCTTCCAGCCAGGCAATGAAGCGGCGGTCGCCCGAATTGCCTATTGCCACGCACAGATTTCTCAGCCACCCTCGATATTTCACACGCTTGATCGGAGAATGCGCGAAGAACTTACGAAAATCTTCTTCCGTCAAAGATGCCAGAGCTTCCAAGGGGGGATTGAAGAGCGAAATTGGCGCGCTGGCTGAGAGCTGACGGGCTGACTCGTCTTCAGTGGTATGGTCCGCAAGCGGCTCGCGCGATTTGACCTCAACCTGCATGGGCTGGAACTCGGGAAGTTGAGTTGTCGCCGCACGCCGCTGCGCAGAACCTGTGCCCGGGTGCTCATCGCGCGTGGGATCAGCATGCAATGGACCGCTGGCCGCGGACAGCGGACCACTATTCCAGGGACAAACATCCTGGCAGATGTCGCAGCCGAAAACATTCCTGCCGATCAATGTCCGAAATTCCTCCGGGATGGCTCCCTTGAGTTCAATGTTGAAATAGGAAATGCAACGTGATGCGTCCATCACATAGGGCTCAACCAAGGCTCCCGTCGGGCAAGCTTCCAGGCAGCGCGTGCAGGAGCCGCATCGGTCTGGCGCGGGAAGATCCAGTCCCAATTCCAGATTGGTAAGAATCACGCCAAGAAAAAACCAGGATCCCTTCTGCTCATTGATGAGGCATGTATTCTTGCCCATCCACCCGATCCCCGAGAGGCGTGCGAAAGCGCGCTCCAAAAGTGGCCCGGTATCCACGTAGACTCGCGTTTCCACATCCGGCGTCAATTTTTCGATGGCCCGGCCCAATTGTTCCAGCTTGCTGCGCATGACATCGTGGTAGTCCTTTCCCCAGGCGTAACGCGAAATCCACGCTCGCGAGGGCATATCACCGGTCGGGGCGCATCGAGAACTCAAAAGCTTTTCCCTTTCGTTTGGGTCAGCGATGTCTGTGGAATAAGGGCGGGGGGCGTTGTAAACCAGTCCAACGCAGATAATGGATTTTACTGAAGGCAGGACTCGGCGGGGGTCTTCGCGCCGGGGATCAGTCAGGTAACGCATCTCGCCGCCGTAACCCTTCTTAATCCACCGCGGCAGGAACTCCAAATCCTTAAGGGCCGAAGGTGGCGCAATCCCCACAAGGTCGAAGCCCAACTCAAGGGCCGGTCGTTTGATGGTGCTCACCGGAAGCATGGGTAGTCATGTTAACCCGGCGAGAGCTCTGGTCAGAAGAAGTTATTGAGGCGGGTCGAATTGGAAAAAAGGTTCCCGTGCCACTCGAGAAAATTACTTCCGCAGGATTCTCTGTATGGAGAGGGCGCGACCGGACTGCGGGTCTGCTTCCAGGAGAGCGGCGGAGAGGCGAACGTCGCCCTTGGCGACTTCAAAGCGTGCAGGTAATTGATCCAGGAATTTTTGGATGACCGACTGCCTCTCCATACCGATTATGGATTCGTAAGGACCGGTCATTCCGAGGTCAGTAAGGTAAGCAGTGCCTTGGGGAAGCACTGTTTCGTCCGCGGTGGGTACATGAGTATGCGTTCCCAGGACAGCCGTCACACGCCCGTCAAGGTACCAACCCAGAGCTTGCTTTTCGGAGGTCGCCTCAGCGTGAATGTCCACGATACGGATAGTCACGTCCTCGGGAAGACTGCGGAGAAGCTCATCCGCCTTTCGGAAAGGGCAGTCGATGGCTGGCATGAAGACGCGGCCTTGCAGGTTGATGACGGCATAGCCAATCCCCCGAGTGGTCCTCCCCACGAAAAGGCCATGGCCGGGGGCGTCCGGAGGATAGTTGGCAGGCCGCAATAAGCGGCCGTTGATCTGGTCGCGAAGGTAAGGATAAATCTCCTTCTTGTCCCAAATGTGATTGCCGGAAGTTAAGACCGCGATGTCCAGGTCGAGCAGCTCTTCCACCAGGGTAGGCGTGATCCCAAAACCGGCGGCAGCATTCTCCGCATTGGCCAGGACGAGATCGGGTTGCAACTCTTCCCGCAGGTGCGGCAGAATCTCCTTCACGATACGCCGGCCGGGCTGCCCAAAGATGTCACCGATAAAAAGAATTCGCATAGTAAGAACAGTGGCTAGTGGTTAGTCACTAACCGGTGTCCACTGTTTGTTAGCCACTATCCATCGAGCACTAGCCACTGCCGTTCAGACGGCATCCTTCAAGATTTCGTCTAGAGCGTTCGAGCACTCGCCAACCTTCTGGTCCAGGTTCTGGGTGACTTCATCATACCGGGCCTTCAACTGATGATACTCATCCGCCACATTGAGCGCCGCGAGCATCGCCACACGCAAGGTATCAACGGTTCGAGTGCGCTCCGCAATGGAACGCATCTTCGTGTCCAAGTATTGCGCGAGCATCTGGATATATTCCTGGTCCAGGTCGCCTCGCATGAAATATTCTTGGTCGTAGATTACGACTCGGATACTCTGGGGTTCCTTTGCCACGGTGGTCAGAAACCTCCTTTGCTAGGGCCGTTGGTTAGTAGCTAGTGGTTAGTGGATAGTTGCGGGCCACTAACCACTCCCCACTATCCACCGCTCTTCTGTCTTAGCGGCCATTATCCCTCGGAGTCCGAACTTGTCAATGCGTCAATCCGTTCCAGAAGTTTTTCGACGCGAGAGCGAACCTCCTCGCGTTCGCGGCGCAACGCAATCAGCTCTCGTTCCATGGCGCTAATACCTTGGGCGCGTTCCTTGGTCTCCCCTTTGAGCTTTTCGACCTCTTGATCGAGAGCGCGTTTCTCCGCCTGCGTTCGCTTAAAGAGTTCAATTGCTTTCAAGAGTTTTTCTTCCAGTCGTTCGAACTGTTCGTTTGGATCCGTCACGTGCTCCTCTGCATTCTTGATTATTCCCTGAGTCCAGCAAAACTAAAAACTATGAATAACCGCTCAACCCCGTAGATGGGCTCCGAGCTCTTCCAGTACCCTGAGTAACCTTTGGCTCAACGCGCCAACCTCCTCGCTGGTCAAGGTGTGATTTTGGCTCTGAAAAGTGACGCGCAACAAAAGGGCATAGTGGCCGGCCGCAAGTGTGGGCACCTTGGAGCGATCTGCACGGTCTATGGGACGAAAATCATACATCTCCTCCAGCGCCAAGCTGGCGATCGCGGAGGAAAGGCGAGCATAGGGTAACTCATCCGGCAGCACAAGAGCGAAGTCTCGTTCCACCGCGGGAAATTTGGAGATGGGCTGAAACTTTCGGGAGCGAAGTGGAAAATCCAGGAGGCGTTCAAAATCGATCTCAGCCACCCAAACTTCCTGGCGCAACTTGTAATCACCCGCTAGATCTTGCTGGATCAGGCCAAGAACCGCCAACTCGACACCCTGGGACCTAAGGAGCCCGCTACGGCCTTGCTGAAGATAGGGGCGCGCGGACGGTTCAAAAGCCAATCCCGGCACATCGAATGCTCCAAAAATCGCTTCCAGTTCACCCTTCAAATCGAAAAAGTCGAGGCGTGCTTCACTATCGTAGACCGAAACTGCGCGGCGATGTCCTGTGGCGCCGAGGGTGAGAGTTGGATGCTCTTCCGGCACGCCCTTGACGCACAGGTTGTATGTTTTGCCCAACTCGAAGAGCCTCACATCATTCGTGTCGCGGTCAAGGTTCCAGCGAATCGCCCTCAGCATGCTGGGGACAGCCGAGGTGCGCATGGCGGAAGCATCCTGGCTCAAAGGGTTCTGAATCTCCACCGCCCTAGATGCGGAAAATAGCTTGCTCTCCGCTGGATCGACCATCGAGGGCACGATGATCTCATGAAATCCCGATCCTACCAGCAAGGATGACACGGTCACGACCTTGTCGCGGGTCGTGTCCCTTTCAACGCGGGGCGGTGCCGGCCGTACGCGGGCTGGCAAGCGGTCATAGCCCACATGGCGCGCGACTTCTTCCACCAGATCCACTTCCCGGGAGACATCCACCCGGAACGACGGCACGGAAATTCGCCAGCTTTCGCCGTCCGCTCGTTCGACCTGAAATCCCAAGCTGCACAGGATGCGCTTAACCTCTTCTCCCGGGATTTCTGCTCCCAAGATGCGTGTAATCTCACTCCGCCCAAGCATTATGTCCTGGCGGTGGATGGGCCGCGGATAAACGTCGATCATTCCCTCGAGGATTTCTCCTCCCGCAATTTCTTGAATCAATGTGGTGGTGCGGTCGAGGGCCAGCGGCGCCATTTGGATATCGGCGCCCCGCTCGAAGCGGTGCGATGCTTCCGTGTGCATCCCCTGGGATTTCGAAGTGCGGCGGACCGACACCGGCTCAAACCACGCGCTTTCGAGCAGAACTGCGTGGGTGCTCGGGGAAATTTCGGATTCCTCCCCACCCATAACACCCGCCAGAGCCACGGGGTGTGTGCCATCTGCGATGACCAGATTATCGCGGGTCAGCGTGCGTTCCACACCATCGAGAGTTCGCAGCGGTTCGCCGGGCTTGGCGCGCCGCACAATAATTTTCTGCTGTTTTAAGCGGGACAAATCGAAAGCATGCAGCGGGTGCCCCAACTCCATCAGCACATAATTCGTGGCGTCGGCAACGTTGTTGATGGGCCGCTGGCCAACGGCTTCCAAGCGCTTCACCAGCCAGTCCGGGGAAGGTTTCACCTGTACGTTCTGCACGACGCGGCCGCAGTAGCGCGCGCAGAGATCAGGATCAGAAATCTCAATCGCTACGACTCCCTGCGCAGGTCCGCCCGACTCCTTCACCGAAAATTCCAATTTTTTCAGTGATTGGCGATAGTGCGTGGCAAGTTCCCGGGCGACGCCATAATGGCTGAGGCAATCAGGACGATTGGTGGTAACCTCCACGTCAAGCACCCAATCATTCCCCGCCTGAGCCAGCGACTCGGTGTTCAAGCCGATCATGGTGAGATCAGACTTGAGCTGTCGGGGGTCGCTCGCAATATCGACGAATTCTCTGAGCCAGTTGACGGATATCTTCATCGTTATATGGGGCTGGGAGAAATGCTGAATTACGAATTCTGAATTATGAAAGAGAAAAAGAACGCGGCCCTTTTTGTAGAGGCGCCCTTCAGGGCGGCAGTTCTTTCTTGCCAGTTAAAGACAAACGCCAAAAGAGCTGCCCGGCTGAAGCCGGCCTCTACGAAAGCCTTCCCGCGTCGCACTTTTTTTATAATTCAGAATTCATAATTCAGAATTCAGAATTGTCCCAAGAAGCGTACGTCGCTTTGGAAAAAGAGCTGAATGTCATTGATGTCATACTTCATCATGGCGAAACGGTCGATCCCCAATCCAAATGCCCAACCCGTGTACTTTTCGGGATCGATCCCTCCGTTGCGGAGTACCTGGGGATGAACCATACCGCAACCCATCACTTCAATCCAGCCGCTTTCTTTGCACACGCGGCAACCTTCGCCGCCGCAAAAGATGCAACTGATGGATACCTCGCCGCTCGGCTCGGTAAAGGGGAAAAAACTGGGCTGGAAGCGGGTACGGATTTTTTCACCAAAGAGTTTCTTGGCAAAGAAGTCGAGCGTTCCCTTCAAGTCGGCAAACGTGATATCGCTTGCGATGGCCAAGCCTTCGATCTGATGGAACATGGGTGAGTGGCTGGCATCGGGGTTGTCATGGCGATAGCACTTCCCGGGAATAATGATGTAAAGCGGCGCCCCATATTTTTCCATCGAGCGGATTTGCACGGGCGATGTGTGGGTGCGCAATACCGTTTTCGAATCAATGTAGAGCGTGTCCCAGTCGTCGCGCGAAGGATGGCTCTCCGGAATGTTAAGCGCGTCGAAGTTGTAATAGACGGATTCAATCTCCGGCCCAGTCTCAATCCGGAAGCCGAGATTGAGAAAGATTTCTTCAATTTCGCGCTGCATCTGTGTGACGGGGTGCAGCGTGCCGAGGGGACGGCGGTTGCCGGGAAGGGTGAGGTCGGCAATTTGGGCGGACCCAAAGCGGCCACCCTTTCCCTGGTCGTACAAGTAGAGGGGCTGCTTATCCGAGGGCGCAACGGGTGGATTTGGGTTATGCCAGTAGTCTTCAGATATGGCTGCTTGACCTGCCGCAGCCTGAGGCCGAGCTGAATCGCCGGCAACTCGAATTTCCTTTGCGAGTTCACCAATCTCCATGCAACTGGACGCCTTGCGAAGTTCGTTAAACTGTCTGCCCACCGACGGCTTTAGTTCCTTCGATGCTAGTTTCAGCCAGTGTTCATCGATTTGCGTCAGCAGCCCGTTCTTGCGCGCTAGCCATCGGTCGCGGAGGTCTTTGCAGAGTTTCTCATGTTCGGCCTTGCTCGGCGCGCCGCGTGTAACTAGTGCCGACCTCTCTTCTACCATTCCCGCACGCACTTCGACGAAGAGTGCTTCCACGCCCGCAGCGTCGTTGACGTCGATCTCGACGAGCGTCTTCCGAACTTTTTCGTCGATGGTCATAGTCGATTGCGTAGGGGCGATTCGCGAACCGCCCCCACAAATAATTCTGCGCGCGGCAATGCGCCCCCCACAGCAGAACCAATGCGGAGCCAGCCGCAAACCGCCGACATTGCGAAGAATCCTTACTGTTAGCTGTTAGCTGTCGGTTGTTGGCTGTCGGCTGTCGGCGGTTGGCTGTTAACGGCCTGTTTCACTTTACCAACCAAGTCCGTGAAAGCCAATTGATCTTTCACGGCCATTTCCGCCAGCACCTTGCGATCCAGTTCAATTCCCAGCACCTTTAATCCGTGAATAAACTGGCTGTAGGTGAGTTCGTGAGAGCGTGCAGCCGCGCTAATGCGAAGAATCCAGAGCCTGCGGAAGTCGCGCTTGCGGCGGCGCCGATCGCGGAAGGCATAACGGCCAGCCTTATCCGCGGCCTCCTTCATTGAGCGGTAGAGCTTGCTTTTGGTGAGGAAATAGCCTTTGGTGAGCTTGGCGAGCTTTTTCCGATTGGCGCGACGCACAGTGCCGCGCTTAACTCGAGGCATGGGTTTATCTCCTTTAATTGAATTTGCGGGGCAGTGAAGGCACCCTATTGGCCTCGGTGAAGCCTTCCCGCACCCTTAAGGACAGTGGTTAGTGGCTAGTTCTACCCACCATCCATTTTCCAATGTTCTTATCGCAGTTGCTAGCCACTCGTCACTACCCACTGCGTTTCTTACCTTCCGTACGGCAACATCCGCAGAACCTGCGCCTCGTTCGAGGGCGATAATTCCACCGCCTTGCCCAGCCGCCGCTTGCGCTTGCTGGATTTGGACGTCAGGATGTGACGAGCAAAAGAATGGTGGCGCATGACCTTGCCGCTGCCAGTTATCTTGAACCTCTTGGCAGCTCCCTTATGGGTCTTGAGTTTGAGTTTGCCTTTCGTGACCTTAGCCAAATCTATCCTCCTGAAGATCCTTGCGATCCCGCGGGCTTGGCCGAAGCCGATAGTGGCACGCTGGGTTTGGCGGGGGGTGACGGGGGCGGTCCAGACTGGCTGGCAGCAGGGCGCGGGGGTGCTCCCCCGGCCTTACCCGCCGCCTTCTTAGGCGCCAGAATGGCGGTCAAGTTCGGGCCCTCGAGCCGCGGTCGCGCTTCCACCTGCCCGGCTTCTCCCACCTCTTGAATCAATCGGTCGATCATATCGAAGCCCAAATTCCGGTGCGCCATCTCGCGCCCGCGGAACATAATCGTGACCTTAACCTTGGCCCCTTCCTGGAGAAAATCCACAACCTTGTTCCGCTTGGTTTCAAAGTCGTGGATCGAGGTGCGGGGCCGCATCTTGACTTCCTTCAGCCCAATGGATTTCTGATTCTTGCGCGCCTCGTGTTGCCGCTTGCTAAGCTGATAGAGGTACTTCCCATAATTGATAATGCGGCACACAGGAGGATTGGCGGTGGGGGCGACCTCCACCAAGTCCAAGCCCTGACTTCTTGCGGTTTTCAGGGCCTCGAAAGGCGCCATGATACCGAGCTGCGCCCCTTCCTCATCAATCACCCGGATTTCCTTGGC
>JBEKQO010000085.1:0-56763 GCA_049519635.1 Terriglobia bacterium
GCCCTTCCAGAATCGTCCAAACGTGGTGAGAAGTCCGGGCTAATGAGCCGATGGCTCAATCCCTCTCGACTGTTCGATTCCGGTCATCATAATCCCACAACCGAACGTGTCAAGGCCATGAGGAGATACCGCAATAACTCTCACCACACTGAGTATAAAGGAGGTAGGCCGATTTCTGAGTATGGCAGTAAGAGTGCGCTTGAGACTCCTTGCAAGACGGTCCAAAAACTGCCCGGAGTACTGAGCCTGGTAACAATAATGCGATTTGAAGGTTGCCAGCGACACTTCCCTTCCTGGTTTTGTCTTTCCCCGTGGCCGCCCGTGATCGCGATAGTTTGATTATCGAGCCATCCCAAGCGGTTCCCCTTGCCATGGAGAAATAGGTTATCATGGGGGTATCATCAACTTGGCATTGGGGGTTACCTTGATGCTAAGGATCGACCCGCAGTGCCGGATATGCACTCGGAGAGGGCACAAGCACACCACGCCGCCACATCGGCGGCAGAAGGATGGTTCCAATGGAAGAGCCAACTAAGGAAGAGTTGATGGCCAGGATCGCCGAGCTTGAGAAGCAAGCGGGAGCAAAGAAGACCGGCAAGGTGGAATTCAAGGTGAGCGAGAAAGGAGGCGTGAGCGTCTACGGATTGGGGCGCTTCCCCACGACCCTCTATTACGAACAATGGACGAAGCTGCTTGATGCCGGAGAAGATTTGCGAGCTTTCCTGGAGGCAAACAAGAGCCGCCTGAAGCTCAAAACATGAGACTTGAAGCTCTTCATCTTGGCTTCCAACCGCCCCAAACTGTATCCCCGCGTGAGGACCGAGCGCAATATCTGTTCATTGGCTGCGCCCAGGGGTCAGCACAGGGGCCGTCGTACGGGGTTGATGAATTCCGACCCCGGGCTTCGCCGGCAGCACCTTCGTATTGTGTTGGAGTCTGATATAGGCCGCGGCGGCGCGTATCCGCACTGCATTTTTCTTGTCGTCCAGCAGGGGAACCAACTTCTCCCGGAATTCGGGGAAGGGATGCATCGCAACGACGTGGACGGCCGCAGCGCGTACGGACCATTCGTTATCCGACAAGGCTGATCCCACCATATCCGCCAGGGTTCGATCATGCGAGTTTCCGATGAGCAGCAAAGAGGCGGCGCGGGCGGAAGAATCAGGGGCCGACAGGATACCTTGTGCCGAAGATAGCCCGAACCCCAGACCCGGCACGGGAGCAAATCCGGCTGCCCCGATGGCAATGGTAGTGAAAAGCTGGGTGGGAGTGTGCAACAGGCGCAAGGCGCTCCGCTTCTCTTTGCTGAAATAGCTTGAGGACGCTTTAGACTCTTTGCTTACCACTTCGAGAAGAAACTGAACTCCATCGGGGTCGTGGAGTTGATAGAGCACCTTGGCTGCGGCGAAGTCGACTTCGGGAACGGGATCTTGCAAGGCTTTCTTCAAAAGAGGGAGGGTCCGGTTGTCCTTGAAGTCACCCAGGGTGACAACCACCGCAATCCGGACCGAGACGTCGTGGTCGTCGAGCATCGGGGCAAGCGAATTAAGAGCGTCATCTTTCACCCCCACCAGGCTCAGGGCCTCCGCCGCACCCTTTCGGCCGTCCGGATTCCGGTCATGGACGGCATCGTCCAGTATGCTCTGGCACCTTTGGATCGTGTCGGCGGGTTTAGTCTGCCCAAACGCCAGCGTCGTGCCCAGCATCATGAGTATCCAGATTCGCACGGGGATTGGCTCCTTTCGGCCTGCCCAAGGCCGACGCGGGGAGGTATCGACCGGGATCAGGCCCAGTAAGGCTCATACCCATAGTACCGCTACAGCGTAGTGCTTCATTTTGACGAGTGCAATGAGTAAATCACGACAGAAAGGGGGAGGAAAGACGGGCAGAATGCAAGCCGGATTTCTCACCATGGGTTTGGAAGGGCGGGGGCTTCACCAACTCCGGAAAATCGCGCCCACAACAAGGTCCGACCCTGAAAAGGTCGAATCCGCGCCACGCCGCTCTTGCGCCACCGGCTGCTGACTTGTGCCCATTCAGGGCACGCAAAACCTCCCCTTCGCTCTTATTTCGCGGCATCCCGTGAGGGAAATGTTTTCGCGCAGAGGGTAAAGCCCCGCCATTCCGGCAGTCCAAGGTTCCCCTTTAGCGTCAAATCGTGGCAGCGACTCGCGAGGCAGGCAAACCCAGGGGCCTGAATACCAAGGAATATGATCCTGTACTTGACGCAATATGGATGGCCGGGTACCGTGAGTGGAATGGCCCCTTGAGGGAAAGGGGCAACGCCAGGCACCTGGGATCAGTTATGCGGTATCGATTCGGAGGGTGCGGCTATGCCGGTGCTTGGGACTTCCTCGTCGCCAAGATTTATGTTTTCCGCGGAAGGTTCGTCTTGCGTTCGGCCGGCCAGTTTTTTCTGTGCGCGGCGTTCAGCCTTCTCGCGTTGCTTTTCTAATCTCTTCATTTCCTTTTGACGCTTCAGAAACGTAGCCATAGGGTCTCCCTCAAATCCGAATCTAAGGCGGCGATAATCCCACCGTTTCGCTTGGCACTACCAGCGAGGTTCACGCGGCTGACGGGGGGCTTCGCGGTAATCTTCGTTGGAGAATCCGCCCTGCCCTCGCCCTCCACCCCTGCTGGTCCGCGGTGCGCTCCGCTCCGTCTTGGGACGTGCTTCATTCACCTTAAGAGCGCGGCCACCGACCTCTTTTCCATTAAGGCCGGCAATCGCCTTGGCCGCTTCTTCATCATTGGGCATTTCGACGAAGGCGAATCCGCGGGCTCGTCCCGTCTCCCGATCCATCGCCACGTGGACCCGCGTAACTTGCCCGAATCCTTGAAAAAGCGCGGTTAACTCGCTTTCCGTGGTTTGAAAGCTTAAATTGCCAACAAAAAGGTTTTTCATTTTTTTCCTTTGACACTTTATATTGCCGGAGAGGCACGATTTCGAGCACGGGTGCCTCCGGTTTGCCTTACAAAGAGCTTTGGACAAAGAGCCGGAAATGCCCCGACCGCGACGGATGGCGGAGTTTTCGCAGCACGATCGCTTCGATCTGGCGGATGCGCTCGCGAGTAACGGCGAAGGTCCGGCCGACTTCCTCGAGAGTACATTCGGTGTCATTGCCCAAGCCAAACCGCATGCGGATAATTGCTTCCTCGCGTGCCGTGAGCGTCTTCAGCATCGATGCCACTCGTTCCTTCAGGTTAAGGTTGATTACCGCGTCCGACGGCGATGCCGAAGTCTTATCCTCGATGAGGTCACCCAGGGCCGATTCTCCGTCCTTCCCAACAGGCGTCCCCAAAGACACAGGCTGCTGGGCAATCTTCTTGGTGCTGCGCACCTTTTCGACAGCTACCTCCAGGCGCTGGGCGATCTCCTCGGAGGTGGGCTCGCGGCCTAACTCCTGTACGAGCTGCCGGCTGGTGCGAATTTGCTTATTGATCGCCCCGAACATGTGTACAGGCACTCGAATTGTGCGCGCTTTATCGGCAATCGCCCGCGAGACCGCCTGATGAATCCACCAAGTGGCATAGGTAGAGAACTTGTACCCTCGACGCCAGTCAAATTTATCAGCCCCCTTCATCAGGCCGATATTCCCTTCCTGGATCAAGTCGAGAAACTCCAGGCCCCGGTTTGCGTACTTCTTGGCGATGGACACTACAAGGCGAAGGTTGGCCTCGGTCAGCTCCTTCTTCGCTCGCTCAGCTTCAACTTCGCCGCGCTGGATCAGGGCGAGCGAACGTTTCAGGGCGGTAAGCCCCACCTCGCTCGATTTCTCGATCTCTTTTAGCTGAGAGCGGCGCGAATGCAGATCCTGGCGTAATGCGGCGGCCTTTCCGCCCGCGGAGCCGGGGCGCCGCTCATGCCGGGTGGACCCGCGCCCCAACGAATCAATCCTTTCCACCGTGTGCCGCAACTTGTCAATCAGGCGCTTCTTTTCGAGCGGGTGGATCCTAATGGAACGAACCATTCGCGATAGCTCAACCCGCGTCCGTGACAACCGGTAACGCGCTCGCAGGTGAGCATGTTGGCTCGACCTCGGAATTTCACTGAGCGAAGCTGCCTGCTTTAGCCCCACGGCGTAGAGTTTCTCAATCTTGCCGATGGTCGCCAGCGTGAGGCGGGTCTTCTTTTCGATTTTCTCTTCCGTCAACTCTTCTTCATCAAACTGGACAATCTCTCGAATCGATCGCGTACCGTCACGAAGGTCCTTGCCAACTTCAATAAGCTCTTTGAGCACAAGGGGAGAACGCGAAATTGCCTTGAGCGCCAGCCCGTGGCCGCGCTCCATGCGCTTGGCGATGGCCACTTCACCTTCTCGCTTGAGGAGGGGTACGCGGCCCATCTCGCGAAGATATACCCGGACCGGATCGCTGGTCTTGTCCACAATCTCTGCCGTCTCGTCGATCTCGAACTCTTCACCCTGGCCCGGGTTTTCCCGCGGTTCGAATTCCCCGCCTTCTGCATTCCCGAGGACACCGTGGGCAGCCTTTGCCTCGGAAGCGTTTTCGTAGACGTGGATGTTGTGATGCTCAAATGCGGAGAGAAGGCTTTTGATCTCCGCCGATGTGCGCGTCGTGGTTGGCAGGGCGTCGTTCACCTCATCATAAATGACGTAACCGCGTTCCTTGCCCAAATTGATGAGGTTGCGGACCTGGTCATGCTGTTTCGGAAGTGCAAGCGACAAAGACTTCTCTCCTCAAAAGACGGGTGAAATTAGCGGTCCGTTTCTAGAGACCCCACCCTTACGGCGGAGGGGCCGTGCACGCCCCTGCTATAAGATCGGAACGATAATTCGTGGAACTCGACGGCAGTGGACAATGGGCGACAATGCTCTTTTTGAGCCGTAGCGCCGAGGGCTGCAATGCCCGCCGGTCATACGGCACGTTTTTATTTAACAACTGTACTTGTTTATTCTACACCAATTGTTCAGTTTTCGGGGTTATATTCTCAAAATTGAGTCAAAGCCAATCGAGCGGGAAACTCCCCCGCAATTGTCGGGCTAACGTCATCGTTCCCCCGCTCGCGCCATCCCCTCGCACCTAAGACTTCTTCCAGCGGCACGGTGGTGACGCGGCCGATGCGATGGTCCTCATCCGCAATGGCGTGTTATCTTCACTGCTCGCTCAACTTGCTTAAGGGGGAAATTTTGTAGTGATCGATGGTAGCCCCAATGCCAACACGCCCCCCTTCTTGCGGGACGACGCGCGTGATTGTGCCCCGGCATCGAATCCTTACCGGGCTTCGTAAGACATACTCAGGGAGATCGAGTTCAAACTCGATAGCTGTTCCGACAGTCCACCCGGCCGAGGCCATAAAGAACAGGCCGCCGCTGCTGACGTTCTCAGTTTCAGCTTCAAGTTCTGGGAGTATGGCACTCTTGCGAGATCCTCGAGGTTTAACACGACAAGGGAGCTTCACGCCGTATCGCCGGAAGCGCCTTTTATTGGAAGGAGTGGAGTGGTTCATAGTTCGCTTAGCACCCGTGTAGTAAAGAGGGTCATCCACGCCAGCCATCACAAAACCTCCGAGCGTAAGGAAAACCGCCCCCCAAAAGGCCACCCGGCGAAAAGCATCTTTTTATCGCCAGACGCGACCGCCCCATCAGTCTATCATTACATTCACTGGCCTGTCTGTTCAAAACTTACGCTCCCTTCGAAAACTTTGTTCCAGATATTATCGGAGAGCGGACGGAACGACCTGAATAATCAACGGAATTCGAGCCGATGAATTTTTGGCGATGAACAAGATGCAACCATTCCCGCAGGCTAGGCTTTCGCTATCAAAGGCAGAACCCGCGGTCAAAACGGGCAGCCTACCACTAAAAGCGGATTTCCCACCACGCCTGGATACTCTAATGGGCTTTCCGGAAGGGAGGGGCTTTACAGGCTGCGGAAAACGCTTTCTCCCTCTCATCCTGAGGGTTTGTGACTTTTTGGTAGTTCGTCATCGCGCGGCCTGGGAGGTGAGGACCTCGCGCAACCGACGCACCGCGTATGGGATTTCCGCCACCGTCGTGCCGCCAAAGCCCAGGATGAACCCTTGATGAGATGCTGTGCCCAGGTAGGAAGGTGAGAGAGGCCACAGCCAAAGGTTCTGGCGTGCGGCGCGTGCGGAGAGCAAACGGTCACGGTATCCTTTAGGCAGCGTCACCGTCAGGTGCAGGCCCGCCTCGGCACCGTGCACTTGCAGGAGAGATCCGAATTCGTTTCGAAGGGAGTTGACAAGGACCGTGCGGCGCTCACTATAGGCCAGTCGCATTCTCCGGAGGTGACGCGAGAAATGCCCTTCGTTAATGAAATCCGCGAGCACGGCTTGGTAGAGATGGGGCGGGCTCACGTCCATAGCATGGCGGATCGCTACAAAGGGATCGATGAGGTCGGAAGGAATAACCAGGTAACCGATCCGCAGCGAGGGGAACAGAACCTTGCTGAACGTCCCGATGTAGATCACTCGCGAAGTCTGGTCCAGGCCTTGCAACGAGGCCAGGGGATTGTGGTCGTAGCGATACTCACTGTCATAGTCGTCTTCGACAATCCAAGCCCCCGAGCGTTGCGCCCAGTCCAGCAATTGCAGGCGCCGCGCCGCGCTCATTGTCGCCCCGAGCGGGTACTGGTGAGAAGGCGCAACATAGACGGCGCGTGCCCGGCGGCATCGTTGGATGCCCGCCGCCACGTTCAGCCCGTCGTAATCTACGGGAACAGGTACCAGCCGGCAACCCGCCGCCACAAGAATCTGTCGCGCCAGCCAATACCCCGGTTCCTCCATCCAGGCGGAATTTCCCGCCTCCATTAGAACTCGCGTGGTGATATCCAGCGCCTGCTGGGACCCGCTGACGATCATGATCTGCCGCGCTTCGCATCGTACAGCGCGCGCCGCTCGCAGATACGTGGCGATGGCTTCGCGCAACTCGATGAGACCCATCGGGTCGCCGTATTGGAGTCCGCCCGGATGAAGATTTCGGCAATAGCGCGCTATGAGCTTTGACCAGACATGGAACGGAAAGGCGTCAATCGCCGGTTGACTCACGCTGAAGGCCCCCTGACCTCGTATCCAAGGATGTCGCTGGTAGCGCGGAAGTAGCGAGGAGCGGCTGGCAATTGGTCGCGGCAACCGCCGAACTCCCCTCACCCGGGCGCGGCGATCTTCGGACGGAGCCGGTGGGTCGGGAAGGGACGAACACACAAAAGTTCCTGCACCCACGCGGCTCTCAAAATAGCCCTCGGCCAGAAGGTGAGCATACGCGTTAAGAGCCGGAATGCGGGAAATCCGTAGTTCCACAGCGAGCTGGCGAGTAGATGGAATGCGTTCGCCGGCACGCAGGCTGCGACCTACAATTGCCGCCCGGAAAGCCTCAGAGATTTGCCTATGCAGGGGCGTGCCAGCCTTGCGATCGAGGGGAATCAGAGGAAAAAACCCGTTGGCGGTTTTCTTCATCACTGAATCATAGTGGTCATAGGGATGTTGCCTCAAGTGGTTATTGCGCCCGACCACTTTTTGCGGGAGACTTTGTTCTCAATCCAGGGGTTTCAAAGCCCATCGCCCCGAGAATAGGGAGAAAGCGTGGGGTTCCGAATGCACGTGGTGGACAGCAGTTTTCAACAACTCATGCACATACCCCCGGCGGCTGCACTGTGGGCTTTCGAGATTCCGGGGCGGGTGTTTTGGCCATATTTCGCCGGGGCGGCGCTTCTAACCATCGGCTTAACCATCGTCATCAAGAACGAAGTGTCGCAGGCGCACGGGCTGGAAAAGATCATGCCTTTTGGCCGGTTGTTCTATGCCGTCCCCATGGCAGTCTTCGGTGCGCAACACTTTACCGCCGGCAAGTTCATCGTGTCTATCGTTCCTTCCTGGATTCCGGCACACCTCTTCTGGGTGTATCTGGTGGGTATCGCGCTTTTTGCCTCAGCGCTGAGCATTGTGGCCAATCGCCACGCGCCTTTGGCAGCAACGCTCCTGGGAATCATGCTCTTTCTGTTTGTTTTGCTGATTCACGTCCCCAACGTGGTGGCCCATCCCGGCGATAGATTCGCGTGGGCGGTTGCCCTGAGAGACATCGCCTTTAGCGGCGGCGCATTCGCTTTCGCGGGGGCTCACACAAAGGCATGCCGCCCCCACGCCCTGCCGTGGCTCGTGACCGTTGGGCGCTTCTTCATTGCGGTACCCACAGTATTCTTCGGGGTGGAGCAATTTCTGCATCCCGAGTTTGTGCCCGGCATTCCACTTAACAAGGTTACGGCAACCTGGGTTCCAGCGCGCCTGTTCTGGGCTTACCTTGCGGGCGCCATTCTTCTGGCTGCCGGGGCAAGCATCATGGTGAAGAAGAAAGTGCGTTTGGCCGCAACATGTTTAGGTATTATGATTCTTCTCCTCGTATTATTTGTCTACTTGCCGACCTTGGTCGCGCATCCGTCCGATATCGCGAATGAGTTGAACTTCGTTGTGGATACTTTGGCCTTCAGTGGGGCTGCTTTGCTTCTGGCGGACGCCATGCCAAAAGAAGATCATCCGCAAAGATAAGAAGACTCGTGGGCCTCACGACATTAACGCGGATTTCTCCCCACGCCTGGATACTCTAACCCGCATTTCTCGCCACGATTTTGGAAGGGCGGGGCTTTAGCCCCGCCGTTACAAGACGTTTCTGATTATTTTTGTGTCCCGCGCCCCGCACAGCTTGCAGCCGCAAGCTGTGCGGGGCGCGGGACGAGAAGAGGGCGAAGCCGCGATTCGGCGGGGCTAAAGCCCCGCCCTTCCGGCAGCGTCCAAACGTAGCGAGAAGTCCGGGCTAAATTCCGCTCCCCACTACGATGCTCGCGGGGATCGCGCGGAGGTGATCGTAAACGGCTTCCACTTCAGATCGGGCACGAAGGGATAACTCGGAATGCGAAACCGGTTCTTGGGCAGATGGACGATGTCCTGGTTTACCGCGCCTTCGGTGAGTGCCATTAAATTGGGATTGGCGATCTTGGCAATCGGCGGGACAAGATAGCCGGCCTTGACGACTACAATTTTAAAGCCGGTTGGCTCCAGCCCCAGAGAAGTGAAATCTTTTATTTCGTGGAAGGGACGGCGCCTTGCGGTCAGGACCACCTTTATGCCCTGGACGTCAACCACCGCTTGGCGTTCCGGCAGGTCGCCGGTGGACAGCAAGAAGACCACTTTCGCTGTGACCTCTACGGGCTTGCTTGCCTGCGGGTCGAGTGTGGCTCCAATTTTGAGTGGGAGTGTTGCACCCACCCCCGCCTGGTAGCAGGCTTCGGTTGCGGGCCGGTCGGCAATGCCGGCGATGACGGCATCTTGCACATTAAGCCGCAGGAGTCCTGCCAGCACATCAGCCCGGTCAGCACTTCCTCCGGCAGTGGGATTGTCTCCGGAATCCGAAATGACCACCGGCTTGGTGTCGAGATGCCGGGCTTTTTCGACGCATTCCGCAAGCGTGCCCGTGGGTACACCGAATTGAAATTCCTTGCGGGCGTCCCAGTATTGCTGTGCCAGCGAGAGCGCGTCTTTCTTCAGCAAGTCCGGCTTGGTGCCGGTCACGACAGCGCTGGCGGTGGCGCGCGGTTCGTCCGCCCAAACGTACCCCACCAACAACGATGCATCCAGCACTCCGGGCACAGCGTTCATCCCCGGCAGTTGCGCCCAGAGGCGTTTGGCCGGCTCGTACAGCGTACTGCTGCGTTCACCCGGCATCAATACGGGGATCGGCGCCCAAACCATCGTGGGGCGAATTTGTTGGTCCAGGCAGTGAACCAGCATGTCACAGGCCCGCTGCGCGGTTTCTTCACGGTCAATGTGCGGAGCGGTTCGAAAGGCGGAAAGCATGTCCAGGTTGTCAATGGCACGCCGGCTCAAACTCCCGTGAAGGTCAAAGCTCGCGGTCATTAGGCAATCCTTTCCCACGACGGTGCGAGCTGCCGCAATCCAGTCTCCATCCGCATCCTGCATGCCCTCGACGTACATGGCTCCGTGCATGGGCAAATAGAGACCGTCCAGCGGAAGCAAGTCGGTGACGCGATGCAGGAATTCGGCCTTGAGTTCTTCGTAGGTTTTTCGTTCGACGGGTCCACCGGGTACAGCCGCGGCAAGGAGGGTCGGCTGAAAAGGATAGGGATAAGTCTTCAAATGGCGGAAGAACGGAGCGTCAGCCAGTGCCTGGCCCCTCTGCACCGTGAAATCTTCCATGCTGGCGCGAATATTGCTATAAGTGCTGCACTCGATCTGTATGCCGCCGAAAGCGATCCGCTTTCCTTCCGCCGCCCGGCCAATTCCTGCAACGCCCGACCGTAGCAACGGAGATGTTAATGCCGCTAATGTTGCATTCCTCAGAAAGGTTCTGCGTCTCAAAGGTTTTCTCCTTTACCAAGATGATGGGTTAGAGTCCTCAAGCCTTTAAATGGGCAAACGTTAGCCCGGATTTCTCACCACATTTGGACGCCGCCGGAAGGGCGGGGCTTTTCAGGCTGCGGAAAAAATTCGCAGACACTGTCATTCTGAGGAGCCGCAGGCGACGAAGAATCTCGCATTGCCTTGAAAGCACTCAGAGCGAGATCCTTCGCTTCGCTCAGGATGACAGCATTGGCGGGTTTTTCCGCAGCCTGTTCAGCCCCGCCCTTCCAACCCCCTGGTGAGAATTCGGGTTGTTCCCAATGCAGTTCACTTAAGCTGACCGCTCCCAATTCGACCTCCTTACCCGCGCGCCGCCCACGACTTTCGTGAAGAATCAGTATATCAATTTCAGCGAGAACTGAATTTGGCGTGATGTCCCCGCCGTGTGATTGATGATGCCGAAACCCGATCCGCGTAAGATGTTCACCGGCAGGCCAAAGTTGACCAGGTTGAAAGCGTTGAAGAACTCCCCCCGGAACTCCAGCGTCACTGGCTCCGAACCTGCACGATTGCCCAAGATCGTGTCCTTGATCATGGCAAAGTCAAGATCGTGGAAGCTTGGTCCGCGGAAGGTATTTCGACCCAAGGTTCCGAAGCGGCCCTGATTGGGCCCGGTGCCACCGGGGACGCCAATGGGGATGGAGAAGAACGAGGCATTGTCATCGCCCCGGCCGAAGTAATCCTCGCGAATCGTTCGCGTGGTGGAAAAGAGGGGTCGGGAGATTTGGTCAGGCCGGTCGCCGCCGCCCTCCCCCACACCCGTCTGTTGAATTCCCGAATAAACGGTGAAGGGCATACCGGTATTCAGCGTCGTGAGGTTCAAAACCTGCCAGCCCGTGGTGAGCTTTTTTCCCAGGGGGCGGAAGAAACGCACCCGGTCGAAAGGCAGAATCTGGATGACGCTGGACGTAAAGGCATGGGTAACGTCAAAGGTTGACGGTCCTTTGTCGGATCCGGGATTCCAGGGGTCTTGGGGGACAGCCTGGATGATGGTTCCGGTAGGCTGCCCGAGGCTGGCGGCGACGGCGCTGGTATCGTCAACCGACTTGCTGAATGTGTAACTCAATTGGAAGCCTAATCCCAGATGCGGGTTGTTCTTGGAAGCCGAAACCTGCAGAGAATGGTAAGTGGAGTGGGACCCGGTGGTCACCAGCGTTTCCGGACCGAAGCCGCCCGTGACCTGGCCCATCGAGTTGAATTGCGTGTAGCGCGCGAACTGGGGCGAGGCGCCACTGTAACTGTTCGGGTTGGCGATGGATTCAAGCTTCACACCCGCGGTAGCGACATAGGAGGCGCTGAGGACGACGTCTTTCGAGGTGTGCTCCACGCTCGCCGTATCGCTGACCATGTAGCCGGTGCGGATGTCCGGGGCCATTCCCGGAATGGAAAGAGGTTGGGGCTGGCGGCCGGGCGTCAAGGCGGAGAGGTCTGTCTCGAAACGCGGCATATCGAGCAGGGTGTTGGGCGGGACGATCCCGGTGTTGCCACCGGGAACCGCCACTTGGCCCGAGGTCGTGTAAACGGTAGGCAATTGGAAAGTGGTGACAGCGTCTTGGAAGGGCACCGGCGCACCCGGCAATGACGTGAGGAAAGGATCGACGATGAAGGGAAAGCCGCCGGTGAGGAAATTCATCAAGAAAAGGTTGGGGAGAATAGATGTGATCGCGCCGCCGACCCGCAGCACGGTGTGGCTGGTGGCTTGCCATTCCGTGGAAAGGCGGGGCCCCCAACCATTCAGGTCCTGTCCGTAAGGAGGCTGGGGATTCAGCAACTCAATTTCCTGAGCGCCCCCTTCCCACGACGGAACAGTTTTGCCCTCTGCATTTACGAAGCGGATCGTCGAGGTACGCCGAAAAGGTTCCCCGATGCGGCTGTTCGCTTCGTAACGCAGGCCGTAGTTCAAGGTAAAGCGCGGCGAGATCTTCCAGGCATCCTGGAAGTAAAAGTTGTAGGCGGAGCGATGAATGCCGACCTCATCAAAGTGATCCCCCACCCCCGAAAAGGGCGCGGCCACCGTGGTGTTGTAAGAGAAAGGTGTACCCGAAAGGAATCCCGAGAGTGAGTCCGGAAGGGGAGCACCCACGTTGATGTCGTGCTGCCCGGTGGCGGAGAGAATATCAGCCGGCGCATAAGCGGTTCCCCCGCCGAACAGGTAAGTGCCATCGGGGTTCACTCCGAACGGGCTCTCGTCGCGGTTGAATCGCATCTCGGCGCCGAACTTTAATGTGTGCGTTCTGTGCACGTAGGTGAAACTCTGCCGGAATTGAAACAAATTCCCCTTGGAGCCCGTGATGGTTCCGGCAGCTCCGTTGAAAGGCTCGTATAGGCTGTCGGCAAAGGTCACGGCCGGCTGGGAGTGGTTGGGAGATTGGAAGGTCGGCGTGCTGCGGATGTAACCGAGCGAGGTCTCGGAGGTGAAATGCGGCGAGACGGTGCGAGTGTAGTTCAGCGCGGCATTGCGCTGGTGGTCAAGAAAATGGATGGCAAAGCTCGGGTCGATGGCCGGCTGGCTGGGGTTGGTTAGAGGCCCAGTCACATTGTTGAGGTTGAACCGCGCAAACATCCGAGCCTGGTCAGAGAGACGGTGGTCGATGCGCACGGAGAATTGATTCGTGTCTGTCGCCACCTTGGTGGAGGTGGCGTAGGTGCGTGCCCCAAAGGGTCCCTGAAGATCATTCGGCAGGGGGTAGGCCGCCAGGATGGGCGCCACCTGCGGATTAACAGGAACATAGAGCGTGTCGCCGGGGAACGCCGTGGTGTCCTGCCCCTGGCGCTCCGCCGGGGTGGGCACCGAGAGCACCTCCGTGGACCCCAGCACTTGGCGGAACCCCTGATACTGCCCGAAGAAATAGGTGCGATCATGGCCCGTATATATTCCCGGCAGTGTGACGGGCCCACCCAGCGCGAAGCCGAATTCATTACGCCGGAAGGGCGGAATGCGGCCGGGTTGGGCCAGGTTGCGCTCATCGAAGAAATTGCGCGCATCGAAGGCCGAGTTGCGCACAAATTCAAAAACCGAGCCGTGAAGCTGGTTCGTCCCGGACTTGGTTATGATATTCGTGAAGCCTGCCGCCCCATGCCCGCTCTCCGCCGGCATCACGCCGGAGAGCGACTCAATCTCTTGCACTGCGTCGATGTTGAAGTTGGAAAAGGTGGCGCCCCCCAATTCCGGATCGGTGGTGTCCACGCCGTCCATGGCAAACATGGCGGTCGAGCCGCGCTGGCCGTTCACCGCGAATTGTTGGGTGAAATTCGCCGAGCCGTTGGTATCGGTCATCGTGCCGGCCGCCAGCAGCAGCAGTTGACTGAAGTCGCGCTTGTTCAACGGCAAAGCCGAAACTTGCCGGCTGGAGAGTTTTTCCCCGCCGCTCGCTTTCGGCTGCTCTGCTGCTGCCGCCACCGTCTGGAGAACCAGCCATCCACCGGCCACGGCAACCTGAACGGAAGAGTTCAGGTGGTCCCCCTGCCCGATTTTCAGCAACTCCCGCGCCTCGATGGTATTTCCTTGCCAGCGGGTTTGCACGGCATAATCCCCCGCAGGCAATTCGGCGAAACGGAAAGCTCCTTGGGCGTCCGTGGTGGTGGTAAAGGTGCGGCCTGAGGTCGTTTCACGCAGTTCGACCTGCGCCTCGGCCATGACGCTTCCCCCGGCGTCGCGGACGGTACCTTGCCAGGAGGCAGGAGCGGCCTGCGCGGCAGTTGAGACGCCGAGCGCCCACAAAACCACGCTAAGACCCATCAAGGCGGAATTGTATTTTGAAAGTCTCAAAAGGTCTGAACCTTACGAGCCGGAACGGCGCTGACATGACCTGGGTTTGAAGCGCACCCAATTTGCGGCAGCCGGATTTTAGGTCATTACAAGATTGCGCCTGAAGGGCGGCCTTCGTCAAGCACCAGTGCAGCGCCGTCGTGCCCCCCGCTGATTTAGGCTTTTTCACCAATCTGTCATGTCTGATAGAATATGACTGGACATCATCAAGTGCTATGGTGATTGGATTGTGGCTGACGTTCGACTGCGCGATAAGGAGAACGGCCGCGTCGTCCTTCCGGCGGCCTTTGGCGAGAATCTTATCATCTGCCAGCGGAATGTCTGGCCAAAGCGACCATCAACACTGTCTTGCTAAGGCCCACACCAAAATGGTTCGGGCGGACACTGATCATCGAGAAACGAGGACGCGATTTGTCGGGACGCGAGATGCCCACGGGGTGACAAAAAATCCGCCAAACGTTTCTTCCCTCCCCCGCATCCTATCTACATAGACGGAGGTCTTATTTCCAAAATGACACGATGCGTAACGGACTACCTGGTGCAAGAACATCAGGAGTTGTCCCTTTTGTTGAATGAACTTCAGGAGCAGCTCGGAGTTTTACGCTTGGCGGGAGATCGCCGCAAGTCGACGGATCGCCTAACCGGACTCCGGCGGAAAATTTCCGAGGCCCTTCACACCCACGTCGTGGAGGAAGAACAAATCCTCTATCCCGCACTTCAAGAACATGTGCAAGGGATTGCTTTTACTCTTGACCGCATGCGGCACGAACACGATGCCGGCGAGCAGACCGAGAAGACTTTTCATCAAAACCTGGATCGCCTGCTCAAGGGGGGAGGCAACCCGCGCGAGGTTATGCAGAGCGGCCGTAAGTACATCTTCTGGTTGCGTAACCACCTATTGGATGAGAATGGGCGCTTGTTCCCCATGGTCGAGCGCGGACTTGATTTGGCCACACAGCAGGCCGTGCGCCGCGCCCTGGAGGAATTGAGCCAGGAATGTGCGGCGCGGCTCGCCGAAGGTCAAACGCAGACCGCGCAAGCGTAAACGGCGGGACAAGGCAATTGTACGGGGCCCGGGGGGCCGTTGCGATGACGGCCAGGGAGTTTGCTGTTTCTAAACCCATCCCCTTGCCGCGGGACGGTAGCCAGCGCCCGGGAACCACCCGCCAAGCTCCCCGGCATTGGAAGTGCGGGGGGGCATTACTCGTCAGACAAGACATCATTTGACATACGTATGCCAACCGGCTATTATGGCCCCGATGGCTGAAACCTTGTCATATTGTATCCCTCTAGGTGCATCGAACTCGCTATGAGTGAGCTTGAGCACCGTTTTTCCAATTTCTTTCTTCTTCGTGCGGTCCTTTCCATCGTGGTCCTGGCGTTGGTATTCTATCATCACCAGCAAAACTCACCTGCTTTGTGGTGGCTTGCAACAACGTATCTCGGCTCAAACCTTTTATTGCGTGCTCTCCCGGCAAGGCGGTTTAAGAACCCCGCCCTGGCCTATGGGCTGTTCTTCGTCGATATCGCCGTCCTCACCATCATTCTTTATTGCGTGTCCGGAAGCCGACCTTCCTGGCTGGTGCTCTTCTACCTTACGATTTTCATGGCGACTATGGGTGATAACATTCCGCAAAGCGTCGGGATCGGCTTCGCGGTATCGGCAGTCTATGTCTGGATCCTCAGTGAAAGCGGCGGCCGCTTATTCGATGATCATACAGCCCTGTTACATATCCCTTTGTTCCTGGTCACGGCGGTATTGTGCGGTTTCCTCGCCAGGGAGGTTCGGCATTACAAGCGTCAGGTTCGCAGCTTGAAAGACATTCAGAGAACGCTGGAGTTGAAAGTCGGAAAGTCCTCCGAGGACCTATCGCAAAGTGAGGATTTGAGGGCCGCCGCACAGGAATTGGCGCAGCGGTTCAGCAATCTGGTTGAGGATCTTAATGCCGGTATTTGGGAAATGAACGTGCCCAGCTTCAAGATAACCTTTGTGAGCCACCAGATGGAGGCCATCTTGGGCTTCCCCATGGAGAAGTGGTTGCAGGAGGCGGATTTCTGGGTCCAGCACGTCCATCCTGAGGACCGCGAACACGTTGTCGATCGGTGCCGCAGAGCCATCGCGGAGGGAAGGGACTACAGCCTTCGATACCGGGCGATAGCGGCGAATGGCAAGACGATCTGGCTCCAGGATATTGTCCGCATAGTGAGAGATGATGGCAACAAAGTATGCCAACTCCGCGGCGTGATGGTCGACGTCACCGCCCAGCAGCAGCTCGAGGAGGAATTTCACCAGGCGCAAAAGATGGAGGCGGTGGGGCGCCTGGTGGGAGGCGTAGCTCATGATTTCAATAATCTTTTGACAATCATCTCTGGGTACGGGCAATTGGCCTATGATGTTTTGGGGGCTGAAAGCGAGCTTCGGCCCTATATGGACGAGATTCTCAAGGCGGGCGAGCGGGCGAGTGCGCTGGTGCGGCGGCTCCTGGCTTTTACCCGCCGGCAGGCCCTGGAACCCCAGGTGCTTGACCTGAACAGTGTTGTCAGTGACACGGAGAAGATGGTGCGCCGCTTGATCGGGGAGGATATCGAGATTGTGACGGTGTTGCCACTTGGATTGGGGGCGGTAAGATCCGACTTGGCACAGATCGAACAGGTGCTCGTCAACTTGTCGGTGAACGCCCGCGATGCCATGCCCAATGGCGGAAAACTGATTATTGAAACCGCGAACCTCGACCTGAATGAAGCCTATGCGGAAATCCACCTGGCCGTGACGCCAGGGCCGTATGTGATGCTAGCCGTGAGCGATACCGGATCCGGAATGGATGCCCACACCCGCAGCCATATGTTTGAACCTTTCTTTACGACGAAAGCAAAGGGCAAGGGGACTGGCCTGGGCTTGGCCACCGTCTACGGCGTGGTCAAGCAGAGCGGGGGGAATATTTGGGTTTACAGCGAACCGGGAAAGGGCACGACCTTCAAGATTTACCTGCCCCGCGTCGTTGCGCCGGTGGGCCCCCCGCAGCCAAAGGTCATTCACGCTCCCCCGCCGCAAGGTTCAGAAACGATTCTTCTCGTGGAGGATGAGGAGGGCATCCGGTTACTTGTGCTGGGCATTCTCCGGGCGCGGGGATACACGGTATTGGAGGCTCGCGGCCCTCATGAGGCTCTGGAAATCAGCAAGAAGTTCGATGGACTCATCCATCTGTTATTCACCGACGTCGTGATGCCTCAGATGGGCGGGCGGGAAGTTGCAGAACAGATCACCTCGGCCCGCCCGAGTACGAAGGTTTTGTATATGTCGGGATATACGGATCACGCCATCGCTTATCACGGCGTATTGGATCCTGGCGTCGCTTTCCTGCAAAAGCCTTTTACCCCGGAAGCTCTAGCACAAAAGGTGCGTGAAGTTTTGGACATGGTTCCCTCCGCCACAGTTTGAGACAGATTTTTCATTGTGGATTGCTAGCAGCAATACTGCTCACATAGGGTGGCCGTTCCCAATTCGACCCCCTCACCCACCGCCTTGCCGTCCCCCCTCTGCCCCAAGGGGGCGAAGGCTAAAATCACAACTCAAAAAACCCTCTCCCTTCGAGAGAGGGAGCCCTCAAGGCGGGGCGTGAGGGGGGGCTCGGGGACGAGCGGAGGGTTATTCGTTGCCGCGTCCGGTGAACTACCCCGCGGACGAAGTGAGACTGGCGGGCGCGTCAAGCCGGTGTTTTTTGGGAATACCTTTGGTGTGGCAATCCATGCACTTCACGAAATGAATGTTGTGCGGGCTCTTGGTGGATTTGAAGGTTGTGTCCATGGTCTCCACGTCGAGGCCGCAATTTGACAAGCGCGGATGGCAAGTGGAGCAGGACGCACGCGTGCGCATGCTGTGATTTTCGTGACAGGCGTAGCAACTCAGGCCTTCATGAACACCCAGGGGAGTGCGGTCGTCGCCGGAGTGGACCTGCCGCGTGGCAATCGGCGCGTGGCATTGGTAGCAGAGCGCCTGCCGCTGGTCGCGGCTGATCTTTACCGGTCGTTCCCCTTCCCTCATCACCGGCAGCGGGAGATTCTCCACCGCCACGGATTGCAGTTCTCGCCGGTCGAAGAGTGCGAGCGAAGGTGTGCTTATTGGCTCATTCTTCGAGGTCACGGGCTTCACCGCCGGGCGCGCCAGCGGAGCGCCTTGGTGGTGCATCTGGTGGCAGGTGAGGCAGTTTATGGCCGGCCGGTTGGCGAGAGCCGGGTTGTGGAGTTTCCACGGGCCCTGCGTATTCACCGGCGTCACCAGGTCGCGCATTGCGCCGTCGAAGTGCATGCCGTGGCAGCGCAGGCAATCGTCCATCAGCAGGCGCTCGTGGTTGTGCTTGGAGTCGAGGAAAATCTCCGCATAGGTGGCGCTGTGGGTGCCCGATTCCCAAGCCGCCGACTCCTGTTGATGGCACGTCTGGCAACGCTCCGAGACGCGGAATACATCCCGCGTTCCGAGGCGCACCTGTTCCGGCACATCGCCGCTTAGGTGGTTGACCACCCGGCGCATGTTGTTGATGTGAAATCCTGCGTCCAGCGTGAAGACGTTGCCGTGACAGGCTCCGCACGCGATGTTCCGGTGCGTCGAGGTGTGCCAATCCGTGTAAGGCTGCCAGATTTCGTGGCAGCGCGCGCAGGCCTTCCCGCCGGAATATTCGTAGTAGACGCTGGCGCCGGGGAAGGCGAGAATCACCGCTCCCAGGGCGATCAGAAAGATTAAGAGGCGGCGGGATTTCTTCTCTGGGTTCGACATCACGAATTCGTCTTCTGGCTTCTTCGAGCAGTTCCCCAAGCCGGCGTGGTGAAATGAAATTACAACCCTCGCCCCCTTGGGGGAGAGGGTGGACCGCAACCGGCGTTTTCTCCAGCCGGGGCGGGCCGGGTGAGGGGGACAACCCGGAACAAATTGATAAACGAAGCCCTCACATCTCTCACGTAATCCGGATTAGGCCTACCCGCGCATTTGTGTACCCTTCCACGTTTCGACCACATGCTGGGAGGCCATGTAGGCAATCGCCATGATGGTCAGCGCGGGGTTGAACCCGCCGTTGGTAACGTGCACGCTGCCATCGATGACAAACAGGTTCGCCACGCCGTGCACCCGGCAATAGCGGTCCACCACCGAAGTCTTGGGGTCGTTGCCCATGCGGCAGGTTCCGGCCTGGTGCTGGCCGCCGCTCAGGCCTTTGCCGGGAAGGCTCTGCCACGTCGTGGTGGCGCCCGCTTCCTTCAGCCACGCTACCGCTCTTCCCGAAATGTAATTCGCTACTTCAAGGTCCTGGGGATGCCGCGCCCCGGAAAGTCGCGCCACCGGAATTCCCCAATCGTCTTTCACCCGTGGGTCCACCTGTACCCGTGCATCAAAGACCGGCATCTCCTGCACGGGGCCATGCACCGCGATGCAGCGATTGAAGAACCCGCGCATGAAGTCCTTATGCGCGGAGCCCCAGTGCGGTACGCCCGGCGGGGAGAGGGACGCGGCATGGATGGGCAAGCGGATGAACTCATTGCAAAGCATCGCTCCGCCCACCAGGCCCGGGTTGCCGTGGTTGTAATCGCAGACGGCGATGGAAGCTCCGGGACCGAGATCATCATAGGTATCCGTTTCCATCAGCCCGTAAGCGCCAGTGTAGGCGTGCCCCATCAAATTGCGCCCCACCCAGTCGTAGCGATTGCCGAGGCCGTGGGGAAACAAGCGGCTGGGGGAATTCAGCAGCAATCGAGGCGATTCCGTGGCCGAGGCGGAGACCACCACCAGGTCGGCGGGCTGTTCCTGGAGCCTGCCGCGCGCGTCGAAGTACTCGACCCCTGTCACCCGTCCCTGATCGTTGGTCATGATTTTCCTGGCCACGCATTCGGTACGCAAGGTGCAGTTGCCGGTCGAGAGGGCGCGCGGGATTACCGTATTGTGCGTGCCGCACTTGGCGTCAACTTCGCAGGCAAAACCCACGCACCAGCGACAGCGCATGCAGGCGCCGCGGCCGTTATAAGGCACAGTATTGCGCAGCATGGGAATATCAAAAGGATGAAGTTTCAGCCGCTCCGCAGCAGCTTGCAGAATTACGTGTTCGCGGCTCGGCGGCAACGGCGGCATGGGCAGGGGACGGCTGCGCGCCCCTTTGAAGATGTTGTTGCTGTCGTCGCCGGAAACGCCGATTTCCCATTCCGCCCGGGTGTAGTAAGGCTCAAGATCCTGGTAGCTGATGGGCCAGTCGGCCAGCGTACTGCCGGCTACCGCCCCGTAGGTCGAACGCATGCGGAAGTCTTTTTCCAGATAACGCCAGCCCATGGCGCCGTAGCTGAAGGTGCCGCCGCCTACGCACGCGGCGTCGTTGTTGTACGCGCCGTCGCTCGGCAATACCACGTGCTCCCGGCCATTGGCGTCCACCAGCACACGCCGGTTGCGCTCGTCGTCAGGCCCAAACGCGCAGCCCAACACGGAGGTACGCTGGTTTCGCAGATCGTCCTTGCGGCAATCGCGCGCCGTGTACCATTCGCCGCGCTCCAGCAGCACCACCGAGAGGCCTGCCTCCGCCAGCTCTTTGGCCACAATGCCGCCGCCCGCCCCTGCTCCTACAATCACCGCGTTGACTCGTGGAAGGGCCATGGTTTAACCTGAACGGACAAACAAAAAGTGGCTAGTGGTTAGTGGTTAGTGGTTATCAGTAGTCACTATCGCTTAGCCGGTGGCGGTTTAACCCATCTTCCCCGCTCATCATGATCCCTCGGAAATTTCCGGCTTCATCTAGCCACTATCCACTAGCCACTAACCACTGCCCTTCCACGCACTGGCGGGTAGGGCAGGCGCAGCATCTTCCAGCTAACCCGTTCACGATTGCCGCCGTGCCGTGGGTCGCCGTAGAACCCTTGCATCGTGTGACTGACCACCACGTCGAAGAACGATTTGGCTGAAACTTGCTTCCAGCATTCCCCCTGCGCCTGGCCTTTGTCCATGGTTTGCAGCACGGCGTCCTGCTGCTGTGGGGTAAGCGCCACGAAGAGCTTGCCGAACATCGTGAGGCTGGTTCCGTTCGTGCCGGCGATGCCCAACTGATAGGTTTTCCGCAGTTTGTGGTACGGGCCCTCCAGTTGACGATCGATATAGGTGACCACCCCGGCCCAGGCGGCCCCCGGGTCTTGGTCAGCCGGTATGATGCGGTCGCAAATCGCTTCCAGCGTGCGAGCCTCATCCTCACTTAAGCGGCGCCAGGGAGAGATAGTGCCCATGCATGCCACCATGGGCCCCGCCGCCGCAGCCACGGCCGTGATTTGCATAAACTTCCGCCGGGTTAACCTCGTCCTTTGGCTCATACGATGAAAAGGTTAGCAACCGAAAGACCATCCCCCGCAGGGGAATGAAACCATTGGACAAATTATCGACAATGGGGATTGTTGAGGTGTGGTTGCCCCGAAATCCGGGATGGAAGCGCTCCTTACAATACTTTGACGAGCGCCGCTCCGACTCGGCTTTGTCACCAAGGGTCTGGAAGGGCGGGGCCTTACAGGCTGCGGAAAAACTCCCCCGTGCTGTCATCCTCAACGCCACCCTTTGTCAGCACCACCCCGGCGCTCGGCGCGCCACCCCTCCTCATCTGAGGAGGGGAGTCCGTTAATAGTTCCCCTCCTGATTCAGGAGGGGTGGTGCCTTGCGCGCAGGGGTGGTTATTCAAGGTGTGGCGTTTTTCCGCAGCCTGTGAAGGCTCGCCCTTCCGGCAACAGCCGAACAGCGTCCAAGCGTGGCGAAAAATGCGGGCTAACCCAGCACCTAACTCCCGCCGCTCGACAGCCACTTTCAAACCACTTCTTTTCATCAACTTATCGGCATCGTGCGAAAATGGGTTAGAATCGCAAATATAAGTTAATTGTTTTCTGCAAGTTATCGGCCTAGTTGAGATTTGAGGGCTTTTTTTCTTTTTTGGACGTCAAAAATCTACGTATCCCCTGTATTTTCATCAATTCATCGGCATTTTTGCTAAGCCGTTTGTTTTCAGCAACTCATCGGCATATGACATTTTGTCGTTTAATCGGCCCTTTGTTTTCAGTAAGTCCTCGGCATCGACCTTCATTTTCGATGTTTTCCCGGGTTCGGACTTCTCCTTTGATCTTCAGCAATAAATCAGTGCTGCGGACCCGGCCGGGTCCTCTCCCCGGGCGGCGAGAGTCACCTTCCCCGATTTCGAGGAGTACCCGTGCCGCTCGACCGCCGTCACCGGCAGACCGGGCGACTTGCGGCCGTTCAGCCTGTTCCCGGCTAAATTCTTCGGCGTTATCTTCCGGTTTTAGGATTAAAGACATGAAACCTCCCGTGGTTAAGGGCCCGTGGTGAGTGATGAGTGGCCGCCCGTCAGCTTTTAGCCGTCAACGTTCAGCGAGCGTTGGCATGACTGTATCGCGATCCATGGCCTGCCGCGGTTCAAATCAGCCAAGTGCGAGGCTATTCCATGCGCACGGGGCTTGTTCCCTTTCGGGGAGGGCCGAGGGAGCGCGTGCGCCCTGGGTGCGCGATTCCACCCCGGCGCCGTTCTCCCTACTACAGGCTGGCATAAACCATGCCATAGTCTAGGTGGATGTTTGCAGATTTCCCGCCTGTAGGAAGAATCGGAGAAAAGGGCTGCAAATTTTCGACTCATTTCCTACCTGGAGGAAATGGGTAGCGCGGGATTCCCGCGCTCGCCCATTCCCCGACTGGTTCGAACCAGCGTAGCGCCGAGAGTTGTAGCGCTGGCCTGCTTTTCGAGGTCTGTCAGCACCACCCCGGCGCTCGGCGCGCCACCCCTCCTCATCTGAGGAGGGGAGTTCCTTCTTAGCTCCCCTCCTGAATCAGGAGGGGTGGCGCCTTGAGCGCCGGGGTGGTTATTCGTGGCGGGGCATTTTTCCGCAGCTTGTTTAGCCCCTAAATTTCTCCTGAGTTCTGCGGCGGTGCTAAGGGCCCGCTCTTCCATTCCCAGAATGCCAGGGTCGCGAACCCTTCGCGCGACGAAATCGGTGGACCCCCGACTGCTGCGAACCCCTATAGCCACGGCTCGACGCAACGAATCGCCGTGGGGCATGCCTCACAAATTCGCGTGCAGGCGTTTAAAATGGTATAGACTCCCCTCTTTTACCAGTACGCACCGAAATGTGAGGCGCCTCCTAGCCGGTCATGGGTATCTCGAATCGGCGGCGCCGGGGGCTTCCCCTATGGCCTCTATATCCAATCTGGCTCGGACCGAATTGCAACCTGGTCTTAGGGGGCAAAAGGCGCCATGTGAACGCCGGGTGGGAGGAGCGATGCAGTTTGAACGGCGAATCGGGAAATGATGGATCGTATGAACGGTAGTCCAAGGCAAGCGCCCGGCCTGGCGGAGAGGGAGAGTTGATGACAACTTATTCAAATAAGCCGGCTCCGGAGGGAGAAAGGTCACCCTGGATCGGGATTGGTACGTTCCTGTTTGTAGTCGTCTTCGCAGTCATCGCTTTTCTCCTCGTCCAAAGCATGGTGCATCACCGCTTCTTTAGAGGCGGCAGGGTCCACCGGAACGGGTCCGTGGGACCATAGCGGGTACCGAAACCTTCTACAAGTACAACCAATCTCCTGCCGGCCAGCCTCATGAAGACCAGGTGGATGTTCCCTTTGCGCAGTGGGGGGGAATTCGATGCTAACACTTGGATGCTAACCCTGGGCCCGCTTTTCTCACCACTTTTTTGGAGGGGGGGGGGTGAAGCCCCGCCCTTCCGGCTGCCCATGATAGGCAGAAACTCGGGCCGAGGAAGGGTAGCGCGGATTTTTTTTTTAGGTCCGCGGCTTTTCCTTGTCCATCGGGGACGAGCCGCGGACCTAAAAAACAGGTCCGCGCTACGCCTGCTCAAAAGCGCTGTCATTCTGAGGAGCAGCGGCGACGAAGAATCTCGCATTGCGTTGAAAATACTCAGAGCGAGATCCTTCGCGAAATTTACCCTGAGCGGCAGGGCGCGATTCTTCGCTGCGCTCAGAATGACGGCGAACGGGTTCAGGATGACAGCATGGGAGGGTTTTTCCGCAGCCTGTTAAGCCCCTCGGGCAAAAGCCGAAACCCGCGGCGATTGCCAGGCTGGACGTATCCATTCCCAAGGAGACTCACGATGGATCGAAGAGCATTTTTGAGGAGCACCGCGGTGGGGGCCGGTGCGTTGGCGGAGTGGCAGCAGACAGGTGCCAGAATTGCGAGGGGTGCAGAGCCGATGGATGCTTCGGAGGATTCAGGTTTCCCGAGCGATGGTTACCAAGCTCCTGACTGGTTACGCTATTCACGAACCGTCTATTTTGATGGCTACTCGCCTCCGATCTACCCGCACATCGACGAATTTGACGCCCGTCGCCTTCTCGAAATTGTCGCCGAGTTGGGGGGCGACACGCTTAGGTTCCAGCCGATTGGGTACTATGCCTACTACCCCAGCAAAGCCTATCCGGTATTCTCTGAACTGGGAAACAGAGATCTGATCGAGGAGGTATCGCGGGAGTGCCGGCGAACCGGCGTGCATCTGTATTGTTACACCGTCTGCGGCAACAACGATCTGGACCTTAGCTTGATCCCCAAGCATCCTGAGTATGCCGATTGGGCGTTGCGGGATGCTTCCGGAAAACCCTACCGGATGACGGATGAATTTGCCCAGGGGTCTTGGTCGTTTGTCTGCACGCAAGGTGATGTCTATAGGGAGGCGATGCGGAAAGTCGTTCGCGAACTCTGTGAACACGACATTGACGGCGTTTATTTCGATGCGCCCTCGGGCTATCGAGCCATTTGCTTTTGTGACCCGTGCCGGGAGAATTTCAAAAGATTTAGCGGCATGGAATTGGACCGCCTCCGGAACGTGCTTGATCTCGACCAACTGCCCCATGATGTCGATATGAAAGCTTTGATCGCATGGTATGAGTGGGCCAACCGGTTGGCGAGGGAAGATTTGCTGGATTATCGCCAAATCATTCATGGCAGCCACAAGTTCATGCTTTGCCATAACGGAGACACCTGGGTCGGCACCTCGGTCCCGCAGCAATACCGCGTTCCGGATGGCTTCATGGTCGAACAACGCCTTCAGGTCCACCAACGCCTGGTGGCCGGCCTGATGGACGCGTCAATGGCCCGTCCTTACAAGAAACTGGCGCAGATGTATATGGGAAGTTACGACGTCTCGCAGAATAATGAGCCCCCCCACAGCAAACCCTGGGCGCTGCACATCACCAACCAGGAAGACACGGACGAAATCGGGATGCAGGGCTTCACCAACCTGGCCTGCGGCAACGTGCCGCTCTACTGCACCGCTAACCGCCTTTATTATGGAATCGGGGATGGGACCTCGGGGCCGGCCCAAGATGTCTTTGCTCTGATGCGCCGCGCGGAGCCCAATCTGAAGGATAGCGTTCCCGTGCCCTACGTGACGATAGTCCCCACCTGGGAATCGCTCCAACTGTGGCGCACTCAGCGCCCCAGTTGGGACATGATGATGATCGAAGGGTTTGCCCTGGCGATGCTGGATGAGCGAATCAACTTCGACGTCAATCCAAGCACGGAGATGAGCGAAGAGTGGCTTATGCAACAACGCGTGATTGCGCTCTGCGGAGCCTCGGGTGTTTCGGACGGAGACGCACGTCGGCTGGCGAATTGGGTTAAACAAGGCGGCGGACTGCTTGTGACCTACGACACGGGTCTTTATGACGACAAAGGTGAAGTGCGCCGCGGGGGTGGGGCGCTGAAGGAGGTGTTGGGCGTCGAGATGAAGGGCGAGCCGCTCGAAAGCCAGGGCAATTGCTATTACCGGGTACAGAAGACCCATCCGGCGCTCGGAGGATACGGCCAAGGCGCCAGGATGATGGGAGACGGCATGTTGATGCCCGTGGAGGCCCGGACCGGAGCCACGGTTTTGGCGGACTGCTGGAACTTGGGCACGCGGGAATCGCGCGGCCCGGCGATCGTTTTCAACCAATATGGGCAGGGCCGGACCCTTTACATTAGTGGGAGTCTGGAAGCTCACTACGCCACCAGCCGCGTGCCGGGGCTGCGAAGGGTGCTGGGCTCGATGGTACGTTACCTGGGCGGAGACGGCCCGATGCCGTTCTGCCTTTCTGCCCCCCGGGGAGTTTATGGAGTGCTGCGCCGCGCGCCCAATCAGGACCTGCTGCTATGGGTGTTGGCGAACGTTGGCTGCAAAGACGCCAGCCTGGGAATGATGCGCCAGGAATACATGCCCGTCTCCAACGTCGAAGTAAAGATATGGGTGCCGGAGGGGCGGCAGATCAAAGCGGTGCATCTGCTGCGGGCAGATCGGAGCATCCCCTATGCGATGGCTGGAGGATATGCTGTCGCGACAGTCCCGAACCTTTATGTCGCCGAGGTGATCCACCTCCGACTCACTTGAGCGGGCATGGGCCGACTCGGAAGGTTCACTCCCTGTTCGATCACTCCTCCCCAAGGTGGGAGTTAGCCGTGCCCAAGGGAAAACACAGCGTGATGTTTCGGGGCGCATCATCAGGCTCACGTCCCGAATCCACCACCTCGTAGTCACACCACCTTCTATCTGCCGGCCGACGACTAGGCCGAAAACCACCACATTACCCGGAGACCACCACCAGGCGGGCGCTTAGCCAGGCTGGAGTTTGCCCGCACCGTCCCTAACGTAATGAAATCACGTCATTTGGAGTCATGGGGTTTGGCAGGCCAAGTGCACCTCTTCCGGGTGTTGTAGTTCGGCAAGAACAGGGCTCGATGGAGGAATCAAATGCGGAACATAAAAGTATTAACATTATTGGGAATAGGCTTGTTGGTTGCACCGTATGCTCATGCGCAAGCTGGAGGCCAGACGGATCCCAACTATGGGAATCCGGGCTACCAAGATCAGGGCTCCGGGAATCCTAATCCGGGGTATGCGAATCCTAACCAGGGCTATGCGGATCAGGGCTATGGCGGTCAGGGTTACGTGGATCAAGGGCCACCTCCGGCGTGCCCGTATGGCTACTACCCCTCTTACCCCTACGGATGCGCGCCCTACGGCTACTATGGACCTAGCTGGTTCTCGGGCGGAGTCTTTATTGGCGTCGGGCCTTGGGGCTGGGGTGGACGCGGCTTCTATGGAGGGCGGGGTTTTGGCGGACGGGGATACTACGGAGGCAGGCAGGCCTTTTCCGGAGGCGGAGGATTTCGCGGTGGGGTCGGTAACGGTTACGCCGGGGGAGGCGCACGTGCCTACGGTGGCGGTGGACGTGCATTTAGCGGAGGTGGACGCAGCTTCAGTGGAGGCGCACGAAACTTCGGCGGAGGTGGACGTGCATTTAGTGGAGGCGGACGAAGCTTCGGCGGAGGTGGACGTGCCTCTAGTGGAGGCGGACGCAGCACCGGTGGCGGCGGACATGCCTTTGGCGGAGGCGGTCATGGTGGAGGCGGGCATGGTGGTGGTGGGCACAGGTAGACTCCATCACTAACTCGAAACTCTCGCGGCCGACGGCCTTTGCCGTCGGCCGTTGCGTTGGGAGGTACCGGCTGCGGCTCCGCGAACGAATCTAC
The DNA here is from genome assembly GCA_049519635.1 of Terriglobia bacterium. Classification (GTDB taxonomy): domain Bacteria; phylum Acidobacteriota; class Terriglobia; order UBA7540; family UBA7540; genus Bog-366. Next base: position 27,695 of record JBEKQO010000085.1, read on the forward strand.
CCTGGATTTCTCACCACGGGTCTGGGAGGGGCGGGGCTCTACAGGCTGCGGAAAAACTATCCTCGGCGTACGACCACCCCGGCGCCCAAGACGCCACCCCTCCTGAATCAGGAGGGGAGTTGTTGAAAGCGCACCCCTCCTCAGATGAGGAGGGCTGGCGCGCCGAGCGCCGGGGTGGTGCTGACAATTCTAGCGCCAAGCGCCACAGGGTTTTTCCGCAGCCTGTTTAGCCCCGCTGTTGCATGGCCATCGCGATTACTTCCAAGTCCCGCACCCCCACCGGCGCGGCGATCCACCCGCCGCTCACCACCATTTCTACGCTCACTTGGCAGTTGGCCTGCTTGCCCACCTCACCACAATTCCGCTTTTTGCCTTCGGCATTCGTCAGTTTACGACGAACTGGAGAGTAATGTTGTGACTCAGAGTCGTTGAGCCGGAGGTAGCACTGCCAGTGACAGTCAGCGTGTAGGTGCCAGCGGGCGTTCCGGGATTTGTCATGGGATTGGGACCACCGCCTCCTCCCCCGCCGCAACCGGCCCACAAAACGACCGCAAGCGCACACACTCCCAGAACGACGGGAATCCGCCGGCGGCCGAGCTTCACCGCGGCGGTGACGGTCGACAGCAGCAGGACAACTGCCAGCCACATCCACCCCGGCGCCGGGGGATCTTTGGGACCAAGCCATCGCCGCTCCGGTGTCTGCGAGGGCGCTGTTGTGGAGACGCTCACCATCACGGCCGCAGCGGAACTGCCGCTGGGCAGGGTAGTAGAAATCGAGCAAATTGCACCCGTGGGTGCGCCACTGCAAGTAAACGACACGGGTTGGTTGAACCCTCCCAAGGCCGTCATCGTGAGCGAGTATTGAGCTGTCTGCCCGGGGGTCACACTGGCGGAAGCGGATCCCCCGGAGGCGACAGCCAAGGTGAAGTCCGCTACGGAAGCCAACAGTCCAAACGCGCCGACCCCGTTTGTCGTTCCCACATACACCTTGCCGTTGGCAATGGTCGGCGTTATAAACTTGTTGCCTGCCCCGAACTGGTCCCGCGCGCCCATCTGATTAGAGTTGTAGAGTTCATTGGACAGATTTGTCGCGTCATAGGCATGCAGAACCGCGGGGCTGGTGTTTTCAGTCACCCAGACTATGCCATTGCTCGTGCCATTCGCTGAGATGCTGGGCGTCGCGCCGGGGTAGGCAAAGGCGGCGCTGGTCGATGAAACGGGAGAGGTCTGCAGCTTGGCGTTCGAAAACTGGAAAGCTAATAGATTGTTGCCTACAGGTCCATAGTAAAGTCGGCCGTTAAAATAGGCGGGCATACTCCAGATTCCTCCGGGCAGCGCGGAGAGGAGTTCCTGGTAGATATTGTCTGCATTGGGATTGAACTTTCCCATGCTGTCGCGGTCAACCAGATAGATCGCCTGGTCTTTGCCCGCACCGACCGCCAGATGATGCGTGACGCCACTCGCATCGGTCATGTCCGGCAGCACGAGTGCGCCGCCGGAGCCCAGATCCTCGTCGGCATTTGACTCCGAGACGGTGTTCGACATCGTGAAGTAGTCGGCAACCACCAAGCCGGCGTTGGCAGTGGAGAGCTTCATGAAGGCGTTGCCGTAATCGCCTAGGGAAGGAAGCCCGGCCGGAGTGAGCGTGGTATCAAAAGTGCCGTTCGCCACCAAAGGGTAAATATATCCCGCTGGGTCTGCCGCCAATCCTGCCCCACTCATCCATATGGAACCTTCGTCGCCATTGGGAGTCAGGTCGAGGACATTGGCCTGCTTCAAGGTGCTTTCACTGTAAGCAATGACCCAGGCTGTATACGGAGCATCGTCACAGTGTGATGTCCAGCCCGTGTAGATCACTTGATTTAGAAGCAACAGCCCTGCCCGCTCCGCATATTGCCCGGGATCGAAGATAACACTGGTGCCGTTACTGTTATCGCCCTTACCCGGGAAAGTCGCCTGCACTTCGGTGGGGCCGCCAAATAGCTCTGCACCCGTAGTGATGTCGAGTGCATGCAATCTCTGATGGTAGGCGGAAGAGGAATCCTTGGTCATGGTGACGGCGTAGATGGCTCCGTTCGGCCCACTCGATCGGTCGATGACCGGGGTGGAGGTGATTCCTATTTCCGGCGTAATTTGGCTGCATCCGCGATCATCGGAGGTGGTCTCGCCCGTCGGCACCAGGGAGACCTGCCAAAGTTGCGTTCCGGCGTCAGCATCAAAAGCGTAAACGCTGCCGTGCTCCGTGGCCACGAAGAGCACATTGTGGGCGCCCTGGGCGGGAATGGCCACCGCAGAGGCATAGAGCGGTTGTGCGTCAACCTTGCCATCCACGGTGACTTGAAAAATCTTTCCGAACTGGGTAGCGTTTACGTTGCTCGGTGTCAGGATCATCTCATTCAGATTCTGGCCGGTGCGAGCATTGTCATTGTGGTAGGTCAGAACATCTTGCGCGCGCAGAGGGGATACGAAGGAGAAAGCTAAGAAAAGCGCCAAGACATGTACCCATCGGGATGGCGATAACCCGAGGACGGTACTGCCCGTGGGATTACCCTGTCGCATGGAGCGCCCCTCCATTCATTCCCGAGGCATGATGCCTGCTTTGCGGCCCTGAACAGTTCCCAGTTTAAATTATTTCGTATCATTTTGGAATGATTCCGTTCGGTTTGCCGCCCTGCGGAACTGGTGCCGAGAAAGCAAACATCGATCGGGTACATTTCCTGCCAAGACAACATTCGACTTTCTGAGAAGCTAGCCCGGACTCCTCAGCACGTTTGGACGAGACTGGAAGGGCGGGGCTTCAGCCCCGCCGAAATCGCGACTCCCGCCCTCTATTCGTCCCGCACCCGGGTAGTGACTCAATTTGAAATCCGGAGCCCCTTGACTCACCATGCCAGCCTGCCATAATGGAAGCATGATAAAGCCAAGGAAGCTTCCCACCGATACAAACGAGCGTGCCCAACATATTGCAAAGCTCTTGACCGGGGAATTGACGGAAGCGCCAGAGCCGGAGAGGTCGGAAGTTTCCACCTACCTCGCGGAGATCGGACGTAGGGGCGGCCTGAAAGGCGGTAAGGTAAGAGCTTCTATTCTTTCTCCGTCTCGGAGGAAGGCGATTGCAAAGAAGGCGGCACAGTCTCGGTGGAAGACTTGATTCCCTTGAATAAGAGTTCCTGAGATTGTATTTCCGTAATGATGGGGGCCTCTGTAATCAGGATGAGCCCTGGAATCCCCTCAAAGTGAGCGCGATTGTTCGATACGAGTGGGACGGCATGACGCACTGCACAAGCTGCTATCCAAAGATCGTTATCAGCCACCACCTTGCCGGAAGCATTGAGCCTCGACTTTAGGTCCGCATACGTTTGGCAAACGCTATAGTCAAACGGGACGATGGTTACCGACCTTAGGCGTGCTTTTAGGTGCTCAAGCTTTTCATGACCCCATTTTTTCTTATAGGCACCGAAGAGAAGTTCTCCAACAGTGATAAAGCATACGCACAAGAGTTTTCCTTGGACCCGTTGGCGGTATATCTCTCCTCGCGGGTCGCCTGGCTTTATCATGTAGGAGAATGCATCTGTGTCCAACAGGACAGCGTCTGGTGCGTCAGGGGAAGGAATGATGTTGAAGACGTAGAACCTCACTTCCTGGCGCTGTAAATCTCTTCAAGAAACTCGTCAATGTTCTCGTCAGGAGGGAAGCCACTGGCAAGCGCAGATATATCCTTCAATGGTTTCACCTTCTGCTTGGCGGCAAGTTCTGATAGGGAAGATTCTGCGAAGAAATTCCCTTCGCCTAGTGATAGTGACGGAAGTCTTTCAATTTTGTAAACGTGAAGATTCTCCACGCGGTCCGTATAGGGAGCAAGAATAGCTTCTCCTGTGATACGTACTGGCTGACGAATAAGCAATTGGACTTGTGTTGCGTCCCTTTCGTCGAAGGTACAAACTACGGATGCTCCAATTGCAGGATCAATTCGGCATCTAAGGTCATTTGGCTTGAAGTCTGCCATATCCAAGACACCATCTATCTGGCGTTGAACTTTCCTCGGACTGCTGATTGTGGCAGCCACCCGCTCTCGCATTTTACGGTTCACGGGAGCCGAGACACGCTTTCGCTCTGCCGTTTTAGGGGCTATCCATTCAAGCTCGGATATGCGCTTGTTTTCTACGACTGCCCCCAAGCTGTAAAGGGCCTGCAATACGCCAGCGTCAACCTCGCGTATCGTCCCCTTCCCATTTCCTAAGCTTTTGATAGCGAGCGCTACCTCTCCCACAACGTCCGGCCCTAGCGTCGGCTGGTCATTAAATAGTGGAACTTGAGGTTTCGCGATCCCAAATTGGAGTCGAGTACATCCCGGTTTTAACGCGATCAATTCAAGCGTGCATTCTTGTCTAATCGCATCTGTAATAGGCCCGGGGTGCAAGGTTTTCCTGCCTTCCATGAATTCCGCTTGACGATTAACCGCCCTTTGCGCTTCCTCGCAAATTTTGATAAGATCGGGGACGGGAATGCGGCCACGGCGAACCCCTGGACCCTTAGCTCTTAATTCTAAGACTGCCTTCTCGGGAAGTCTTTTTTTTCTTCGAAGTGACATCACCCACCCAGAATCAGAATACAACAAATAAAAGGAGAAACCAATTCGAAACAAGACACCATAAGCACCTAAAAAAATCAACCAAAAAATCTCTTGACATCCTTGACCAGCTCATGTATACTTTCATTATGAATAAGATGAGCCGCGACAAGCAATCCCGAATCATCCACGCGCTGGTAGAAGGCAATTCCATTCGCGCAACTGCTCGCATGTGTGATGTAGCCTTTAACAGCGTCCTAAACCTATTGCCACAAATCGGCATGGCGTGCGCTGAGTACCAAGACCGCGTTTTGACCGGGCTCAAGTGCAAGCGCATCCAGGTCGATGAGTGCTGGTCTTTCTGCTACGCCAAAGAGAAGAATGTGCCTGCCGACAAGAAAGGGAAATTCGGATTCGGGGATGTGTGGACATGGGTTTCCATCGACGCTCAAACCAAGTTAGTGCCTTCCTTCATGGTGGGGAACCGCGATGCGAAATCAGCAACAATGTTCATTGACGATCTGGCCAGCCGACTTGCCAGCCGCGTGCAGCTTACCTCAGACGGATTGAAAGTTTATCTTGAGGCCGTCGAAGGCGCATTTGGTTCGGAGATTGACTACGCACAGTTGATTAAGACCTACGCGGCAAGCCAAGAGGAAACCCGCTACAGTCCCGCCGTATGCACGTCATGCGAGCGCAAGCCTGTCATGGGACGCCCGGACTCGACGCACATCTCTACCAGCTATATCGAAAGGGCAAATCTCAGCATGAGAATAGGAATGCGCCGATTCACCAGACTGACAAACGCATTCTCAAAGAAAGTCGAGAATCACGCTTATATGGTGGCTCTGTACTACATGCACTACAATTTTGCCAAGGTCCACGGAACGCTGCGCTGCACGCCCGCGATGGAAGCCGGGATTGCGAATCACGTTTGGGAGATTGAAGAAATAGCCGCGCTGCTACCCGAACCAACCTTCGGGCCACGCGGACCTTACAAGAAGAAGAATTCAAATTGAGTCACTACCCGCACCCGGCGCAGCTTGCGGCTGCAAGCTGCGCCGGGTGCGGGACTTGGAAATAATCAGGACAGCCTTGCAACGGCGGGGCTAAAGCCCCGCCCTTCCAGGGCTGTGGTGAGAATTCCGGGCTAGCGCTTGCGCACCTCCAGTTGCACGGGCCGCGCGACTGAATTCACTTCGGGATCGTAATACTCATAGACTCGCGACTTAAATGTCCGCGCGCGAATAGGATACTTGGCCCGCAGGCGGAACTTCACCGTCACCTTGTCGCCCGGCGCGAACGAATCGAAGTAGAGAATGGCCTGCGTCGCTGTAAGGCTAAACTTTGACAAGTGGCCGCTCTTGAGACCCGCACTTTTGTCCTGGTAGTCTTGCAAGTCTTCGCTGAGCAGGTCAAACCCGGGCGGAATGCCCAGATCCACCATCACCATGTTGGCGGTCTTATCCAGGTTGTTCCTTACCGTCGCGCTCGCCGTGGCAATGTCGTCCTGCACAAGGCGCGTGCGGTCATAAGCCACGTCGATAGAGAGCGGTTCGCTCGCCGGCTTCTGATCCCAGGGGAGGAAGTAGCTCCCCACGATCTGGTAGGCAAGTCCTCCCTTCCCCTCGAACCGTATTTCCACGGTGCTGGCATTCTGCAATTCGGCGCCCTTGAACACGAACTGATGGAGCAGATCGTTGTTCTCCGGGGTTAGCGTGAGCTTTTCGACAGGCTTGCCGTTGAGCAGAACCTCCAGCGCGCCTTGAGTGTCGGCCGCACCTTTTTCAGTGGCCAGAAGCAAAGCCCGCAGCGCCATGATGGTTGCCTGCGTTGTACCCCAAGTGCCGGAGGCATCTTTCTTTGCGGCGATATAGGCAAGTGCCTTGCGCGCGGTGCCCGACGCCTCACCCCACTTGAGCAGCGCTTGTACCGCCAGTCCCGTGGTCTCCACACTGGCGCTGGCGCCTCTGCCGTACATGCCGGTTTCTTCCGCGTTCCACCAGGCTTGTTCACCCTTTTCAGTGCGTGCGCCGAGAAGAAGTTGCATGGCGTGACGGGTGAACTCGCGGTCATTCCCCTGATCGCCGCTGCCAAAATCGGCGGCGAAATTGGCCACCACCGCCAGGGTGTAGGCGTCCATTTTAGCGCTCAGGTGGTTTTCGACAAACTGCTTGGCTCGTGCCACCGCTGGTCCCTGGTATCCCGTGTTTTCGAGCGACCAAGCGAGGTAAGCGGTAATGAGCAGCACGTCCGAATTGTAGCGGTTGGTGACGCCTTCATTGATAAACGAGGTGTCGGGCTTCCAACTTCCATCTGCCTGTTGCTGCCCGCCCAGCCACTGCTGCGTTCGCAGGATGAGTTTCGGGTCCACGTCGTAGACCTTCGACATGTCGTAGAATTCCATCAACCCGTAGGCGGTAAGAATTTTGTTCGCCGGGACTTGGCCGAACCAGGAGAATCCGCCCCCGGGAACCTCAAAAGTCAGCAGCCGCTGATAGCCGTTGGCGATGTATCCCTCCGCCTTGGCGTGCACTTCCGGAGTGAGCTTCTTGGTGCGCTTCATATAATCGAGTGCCAGCACGTTGGGGTAGGTGCTGGAGGAAGTCTGCTCAAAGCAGCCGTAGGGCATGCGTAGAAGGCTGTCCATGCCTTCCACGACCTGGCTCAAGGGGCCGGGATAGAGCCGGACAAAGATCTTGCTGGCGTCGGGAATGGCGTTCGCCGGGAAATTGATTTCGTGCTGCACCGTGTTCTCCAGGCGGCCATTGAACACCAGACTCTGCTCGCGGCCGTTGGGAATGACTTCAATTTCCCGCACCACGATGTCGGCGCGGCTTGCTCCGCCCTGCATGCTCGCGGCGAGCGTCAGCTTGAACTTCCCGATGCGCCGGGCTTCGAGCGTGAACTGCGATCCACCCACGCGGCCGGAATCAACCTCCACGGCTTTCTCTGGAACGACGTCCACCAGGGAGAACCAGTCGTCCGGCTGAAGCTTCAGGCTCACCTCGCCGCGCGTGCCCGAGTAGTTGTAAATGCCCACAGGGATCGAAACCCGGTCGCCCTGCGTGAGCGTAACGGGCAAGTCGAGATCGACAAAAAAATCCTGAAAAACCTTCAGACTCGAAGCCGACGTGCCCAGCGCGCCGTGCTGCGTGGAAGCAATCATGGCCATCCGCCAGGTGGTGATGGAATCGGCGATGGGAACGACGATGCTGGCGCGGCCGTCCTTATCGGTGATGATCTCCGGATTGATGTAGAGCGCCTCCGGAAAATAGGAGCGCACGCGCGCCGGTTGGGCGGAGCTCCCCGTGCTGAGAACGCCCCCGAGAGCACCGCCAAGAACGCCACCGTAACTACCACCGGCAACGCCGCCGGGCACGCCACCGGCGGTGCCAGGGCCAAGCCCAGCACCCTCGCCACGCCCAAAACCCCCGATGGCAAGGCGCATTGCCGTCGGCGCCGCCGAGGGGGGTAGCGGCCCCGGAATAGGGCCGATGACGGTGACGCCATTGGTCATAAGCATCGGGGCCGCGGCCGTGACTTGAACAGCCTCGGTAACGGCGCCAACAAACAGGGTTACGGAGAGCACAGCACGGTCGCGCGGCTGGAGAGTGAAGCCTCGTGATACGGTGTTGAACCCAGGCGAGGACACTTGAACGCTATACTCACCGGCGGGCAACCCCGACAGACTGAATTGCCCCGCAGCATTGGTTTTGGCGTTGCGGGCCTTCGCGGCGTGCGCCTTTCCTGAGGAGTCCTCGATCACCTCGACGCCAGCCCCCGGCACCAATGCACCCGTGGGATCGATAACGGTTCCTACAATCTCCGCCAAGCCGTTGAACGGCCCGCGATCGTGTTCGATATTCAGGCCGATTTCACCCGAATCCGCGCGACCCGCAACCTTCCAGGTCTTAACTTCGATGAATGCCGTCATGTCATCCCCGGTATCGAGTCGCTGATCCGCCCCTGCGCTGCGCACGATGTAGTATGTTTTATCCCGATACCACGGGGAGGGGTCGATGCGAAGCTCGGTGCCCCAGGCATCACGAAGGTCAGGCCCGCCGGCATTCTTCACCCTGGCAAAAACCTTGGTCAGGTTACCCCCTTCGGAGTTCTGCCCATAGGCGAGGGTGAGGCTCTTCGCCAGCCGGTTCACTTGTTGCATAAATCGCGCCTTGTACCGGTTCGCATACTCCGGCTGTTTCGTCATCGGCACATCCCCGCCGAATTCCGTCTCAAACTTGTTCGAGTTCACGATTTCAGTGGCCGAAAACAAAGCCCGCGCCGCTCGGTCGCGCTGTTCCACTTGCGAGTTCTCCACCGGTTCCACGATTTCCGGCATGCCGATCGAGTGAATCTCGTAGCGCGGCTTCATCACCTCCTGCTCGAGATAAAAGAAGACCTTGGCAAAGCCCGGCTGCTTCTCCGCCAGCGCGAAAACAGCTTCATCCACCACTTGCAGGCCGAGTGCGACGTGGACGCCTTGACCGCGCGAATTGGTCACGTGGAAGCGAATCCGCGCCTCGCCGCCCGGTTTGTAGACGGGAGCATCCGCCTCCATCTCAATCTTCAATTCGTCGGCAGGCTGCACGAAGATCAGGCGATGGTCCCCCACGGGGCGCGCGTCCCTACCGAAAAGGTAAGCGTTAATATCCACAGTTCCCGCCATCTCCGGCGTGGCCGTCAGGGACAGGTCAGCCTGGCCGTTATCGAGGTCCACGTCGCGCGTCAGTACCGTCTGCCCTTCCTTGACAATATCCACGTAGGCGGCCCCGCGCTTCTTGGTAGAAAACACCTTCAGGTCGATGCGCTCGCCGGCGCGGTACACGGCGCGTTCAGTGCGCAGCAGTATCTGGTCTTCGCCTTCGCGGGACGGAAGTTGAACATTGCTTGACGCGTGGTTTCCTTCCTGATCGACAGCCGCAATTTCCAGGTTTTCGCTGCCGGCTCCCGGCTTGACACTGGCAACAGCAACCCCTCCGTCGTCGGTGGTCACGTGTTGATCGGCATTCCCTGCCGCGTGGACGGTCACCTCGGTTTTCGCGGGTGTTCCGTCGGGATACGAAGTCAGGATAAACACCTGGTTCTCCAGCTTCGGAACCAGCGTTCCGCCCTCCGGAACCGCCGTAATCAACAGCGGCGAAGCGCTGACAGTGATCGGCTCGCCCCGCGTTTCCGCGTGCCCGGCGGAGTCTTTTACCGTGGCCTCAATCAGCACGCGGGCGGCGCCGTGGTTGAGGGGCTGCCCGGCAAGGTATTTCGGCAGGAGGAGATCAAAGCGATAAGCTCCTTCGGAGTCCGTCTTTCCTTGCGCGGAAGCCACTTCAACCGCGGCGACATCCATCGCCGTAGCCTTCAGGGTGATTTCGGCGCTCTCCACCGGCTTGCCAAAAAAGTAGTTGGCACGCACCGTGCCCGTGACGTGATCGCCGGGTTGGTAACCGCGCTTCTGCTTCTTGCCATTCTCGCTGAATTCGACGGCCACCTTGAATTTGGGAAGGACGTATCGTTCGACGTTGAGGGCGATCTCCGCCGAATTCGCAGGCGCGTCGGCGTCGCCCGGCTTGTCCATTAGGGCGCGCAGGTGGTACGTGCCCAGGTTTACCTCATCGGCCAACCCAAATTCGGCCGAGGCAATTCCGAATGAGTCGGTCTCGGTCACTTTCTTGAATACCTTGTTGCCGCGAGAATCCTCGACTTCGAAAGTCAATGGGTGGTCGGCGGCCGCCTCGTGGTCGGAGCGGTCGAGCGCCAACGCACGCACATGGATCGTTTGGCCCGGCTGATAGATGGGCTTCTCAGTGGTAAGGAGTATGGAAACCTTGTCTTCAAGGCGCACCGTCTGGGTATACTCGGTTGAACCGATCGGAGTTTCCACAACATAGCGCAACTGGTAACTGCCCACCAAGCCGGCTGGCAACCGGAACTGCGCCTCACTCGTTCCTCTTCGATTCAACTGGCCTGTAAAGAGCCTCCGGGGTTTCTCATTGGCACCCGCCAATTCGATTCGTATCGAACCGCGACCGGCCATGACTTCGTTTTTCGAGTCGGTGACGATCACGCGCACTGCCGCCGGGCCGCCGGCGAGGTAGGATTGTTGTCCCAGGATGTGAATCACCGGTGTGCGCAGGATCTGCGAGATGGACTCGGTGCCCTCCAACCCCGCAGTCTTTCGATCGTCATACTCGAAGCGATAACGAACCCGATGCCATACCAGATCGTCAAGCGGCAGCGGCTTCTCCAGCTTAATCGAGTCTTGCCACCGGCCTTGTCCCTCGGCCACGTCAACGTGCCGCTCTGCGCGGCCCAGAACGTTATCTTCCGGATCCAGGACTTCCATCGTCAACTGTCCGGCTCCGGCGTGGGCAGCCTGATAAGGAATGGTCAGGTGAAGCAAGCCCTGCGAATACGTCGCGACGGCGGAAGGCGGGCCGCCGGACGCCTGAAATGGCCGGAGGACGACAAATGTGGCGATCGTTAGAAATACAGTGAGGATGAGAATGAAGAATATGGCTGGATGCCGGTGCTGGTTGCGGTATTGCATAGTGTCTCCGTGATGATGCTCTGCCGATACCACCTGTCTTTCTCGTTCAATTAAGAGAACGCGCGACGCAGCCGTTCTTGCGCTCCACCTGATGGTGGGGCAATTTGATGTAGAGGCGGCTTATGCCGCCATTTGGCAAGGTAAGCGCGCCGCTACAGCTTGATGGCGCTCAGTTGTGATGCACAACACCGTTCGAAAAGGCCCTCAACACTCCTATAGACACCTCGAATTGTGAGGCGGTTCCAAATGATTTTCGGGACGCCTCCGGCCTCGCCCGTCTTGTGTCAACTCGTTTTTCGATAGGCGACCTGGCACCGTGCGGAGGCTTAGAAGTCAAGTTGACCGCTTGGATGGCGGGGCGGCTGACTCTCCGAGGGGAACATAATGCCCGGGGCCGCTCCGATACCCGCCGGTGGAGATTTGAGAACGGAAAGGTTGAGTCAATTCATGGGCAAGGTGGTACTATGCCCCCCGCATTGGAATGTGCGGGAGGCCGAACATGCGGCACTCAGTTTCAATTCAGTATCCTCAAGACCCGATGGGCCTGAACAAGCTCCGGTTTCAAAGACACTCCGATTTTCGTTACGCGGACCGCGTCCCGGTTCTATTTGGGGTCTTTGCCCGCTACTTCCTGAAGGAGTTCGGCATCGATTTCGACGAGTATTTCCGCAGTGCGGAGACGCAGTTCCATTGGCAACTGCAATTTCAGAAGTGGGCCATTGAAAATATTCCGGACGACCGGTGCCAGGAGCCCGTGGTGACCGTGGGCCCTGATTTCGAGAATGTGCTGAACACCTCCGCCTTCGGAGGTCACGTTGAATGGCGCGCCGAGAATCCGCCTCGGGCGCGTCCCACCATCCGCCAGCCCAACGAAGTTTCGCACCTTCGCATCCCCGAGGTGCATGAGGGATTCTGGGCGAAGTACGTGAGTTGGTGGCAAACGATGACGGACCTCGCCAAGGAAACGACGGTGACCTTCAACGGGCAACCCGGCCGCGTGGTTGTGCTCCCGCTGGGAGTGCAATGGATCGGACCGCACATGGTGGCCATCGATCTGGTCGGCGACGACTTCTATTGGTGGATGCTGGAGTGTCCGGAAGCGAGCCATCAATTGTTGGACACGATTACCAACGGCCTTGTCCATGCGGAAACCCGCTTTCGCCAGATCGATCAATCCCCAAGGCCCAATTTTGCCGTGGCGGAAGATTCCGCCCAGATCATGTCGGCGGAATTATTCCGGCAATTCTGCGTTCCTTACGACAACAGGTTGTTCGACGCTTTTGGCGCCGGCATGCGCGATGGGCGCGGGATGCATATGTGCGGGAAAAGCGACCACCTGCATACGGCCTTGATTGCAGAAGAGCGGATTACCAGCTTTCAATTGTTTGGTCACAGTGTGAAGCCCAGCGTTGCCGCGAGGAACCTCAGCGGCAAGTGCTACCTGTGGGGGAACCTCGACCCGGTCCTGCTTCTCGATGGTCCCAAGGAGAAAATCCGCGAAGCGGCGGCGGAATTCCTGGAGGCTTTGGGTCCCTGCCGAGGCATTGTGCTGGGTGACGGGGCCAATATTTGCCCCGGGACGCCGCTGGATCACCTCGCGGTTGTGAGGGACACGGCGGAGCGATACGCGCGGGAAAGACCCGAAATGTTCGACTCAGGCCGATCCTTGCCGGCTATACTTTCCAGTTGATAACGGTGGCATCCAATAGGCTACAGTAAACCTTCACGGATGGGCTTCTTCAACGGATGGCCGGAATCGCCTTAGCCATGGGCGGAGGTCGCGCAAGTAGCATTTTCCCCCGTGCGCCTGGAGTTTCATTTAACTCATTTTAGGTTCATCAACTTATCGGCATCGCAAAGGCTTGACGCTTTTCCTGGCCATGCAAGCTGTTTATTTTCTGCAAGTTATCGGCTTGGCGCGGATTGGGTGGGTATTTTCGGATTTCGGGAGCCCTAACCGGGACTTCTCACCAGATTTGGACGATGCATGGAAGGGCGGGGCTGCAGCCCCGCCGAAATCGCGGCTCCCGCCCTCTATTCCTCCCGCACCCCGCGCAGCTTGCGGCTGCAAGCTGCGCGGGGTGCGAGACTTGGAAATAATCAGGACGGCCTTGCAACGGCGGGGCTAAAGCCCCGCCCTTTCAGAGTCGTGGTGAGAAATCCGGGTTAATTCTTCCTATTTGTCATTACTGTTGTTTATGAACTGCCTATCGGGTGGAAAAAAATCCAGGGCAGATGACATTAAGTCTGCAAACCCGCCAGCATAAAGAATATTGTGACTCGAATGGTCTTCTGGCCGCCGACAATCCCTATGTCCTTAACCACTCGCCTGAAACCCTGTGAAAACCGGGCTGATCCGTCGTCCTTCGGGATTCGGGTTCGACAAGGAGAACGGGTAGTCCACTTTTTCCGCTCCCAATCTGTCGAATTGTGTTTATCATGGGCTTTGGGGCCTGGACTAATCCGTGCCCCATCCTTTCCTGGGCTATCCGTAATCCGCGCCCAAGGGGCGAGAAGCCGAGCGATATTTCGGAGCGATACCGCACTCAGCGTGGAGACGGTACCTTCGATGCAGCTTCGGCGGAAAACACGCGCCTGGCGGGTAACGCATGCCGGTACGTTCCAGCAAAAGCGAGGCGGCGGAGAGGGAAGGGATTAACCAGAATTTACCCAAAGGACGAGGCAGCCGATGACCACGATCGAATGTAGTCGTTGCAATGCGCCGGTAGAGGACGGCGCCAAGTTCTGCCTAAATTGTGGGCAGTCCGTTTCTATTTCTCCCTCCCGCGGACCCACGCCGACCGCCTCCCGCACCGCGCAACGAGGTCAGATCACCTTGGGTCGCGCCCCCCATTGTACCTACATGATCGATAAACCGACGGTCTCGGCACAACATGCCATGCTGGAAGTGCTGCCCGGCGGAGAGATGCGGGTCCGCGACCTGAACTCGCGCAACGGAACCTATTTGAACTCATTCACGAATCGAGTGGGCTCGGATTTTGTACCGGTACAAAGGGGTGACACGCTCTGGTTGGGCCGCGCCGAGGTGCCCGTCCGCGCCATCTTGGCGCCGGCAGTTGCCGACCGGCCGGCGCCGGTTCAGCCCGTAGAGAGCACCCGCATTATGACGCCCGGCAATACCATGGTCTTCGGCCGCGACCCCAATGCCGACTTCACCATCGCGCACCCCGCGGTGTCGTTCCGGCACGCGCAACTGACCCGCCTCGGAAACGAGTCTTTCGTAGAAGATCTGGGTTCTACCAACGGCACCTTCGTGAACGAAAGCCGCATTTCCGCCCACGATAGGGTGCCGGTCAGGGCCGGCGACGAAATCAGTTTCGCCGGCTACACCATCGTGCTAAATGAGTTGGGCGGGGTGACGCGGCGGGCAAAGGACAATGAGGTCACCATTACGGCCGACAATGTCGCGGTGAACGTCCCGACAAAGGGGGGCATGCGCGAGTTGCTCGGCAACGTCTCGCTCACCATCGAACCCGGCGATCTGGTGGCGTTGATGGGCCCGAGCGGAGCCGGTAAGACCACCTTCATGTGCGCGCTCAACGGCATCATTCGTCCCAGTCGCGGCCGCGTGCTCTACCGCAACCTCGACTTGCTTAAGAACTTCGACATGTTCCGCACCCTGATCGGCTATGTGCCCCAGGATGACATCATGCACGCCCAACTGACCGTCTACAAAGCGCTCTACTACACCGCCAAGCTCCGCCTGCCCCCGGACACAACCAATCAACAAATTGACCAGCGCATTCGCAAAGTCCTGGAATCGGTAGGACTCCTCGAACAAATCCACGATGAGATCGGTGATGCGGTGAGAAAGACCCTCAGCGGCGGGCAGCGCAAGCGCGTGAACCTGGCGATGGAACTTCTTTCCGATCCGATGGTGCTTTTCCTTGATGAGCCGACCTCCGGCCTGAGCGCAGTAGATGCGAAGTCCGTCGTGATGCAGTTGAGGAAACTCGCGGAAGACAGCCGGGCAATCATCACGACCATTCACCAGCCCAGCCTGGATGTCTACAGCCAGTTCAATTTACTGGCCATGGTTTCTAACCACCCACCGACGAAAACTTCCGCTCGCGTGCCCGGCCGCCTGGTCTATTTCGGACCGGCCATGGATGCGTTCCGGTTCTTCGCGGAGGGGGCAGGGGCCCAGGATACGCGCCGGGTTCTGAAGCCGGAGGACATTGAGGAGGACCTGAAGGCGAAGCCGGTCGATGACTGGGTCAGGCGCTATGAGGCGTCGCCCTTGAAGCAGAAATACACGGAAGAGCGCATCACAAAGTCCAGTGACTTTAGCTCCTCCACGCTGCCGGACCCGCCCAAATATCGGCTTCGGCAGTGGGGAGTGCTTTGCCAGCGCCTCGCCGAGCTGAAGCTACGCGACCTTGGGCAGATGGGCATAGCCCTGGCACTTCCGGTGGTATTCGGCTTGCTAGTCGCGTTCTCGCAGCGACTGCTCTCCTCAGACATTAAGAACTATGGCGACTTCCTGGAGTTCGGAACCAAGATTGGGACGTCTCACTTCCTTCTGGTCGTTGCCGCGGTCTGGTTCGGATGTAACAACGCCATCCGCGAGATCGTGGGCGAGCGCGCCATCTATCGGCGCGAGCGCCTGGTCAACCTCTCCCTGACTTCATACTTTAGTTCCAAGTACACGGTTCTGGGAGGATTAGGGCTAATCCAGTGCTTGATCATGCTCGCGATCGTACACCTCGGCGTGCACCTGGAGGCCAATTTCCTGATGGAATTGCTGACGCTGTGGGTGACGTGCATGGTCGGCACGGGAATCGGCCTGAGCATCTCTTCTGTTTCGCGCTCGAACGAGCAGGCGATCGCGGCTCTTCCTTTGGCCTTGCTGCCGATGATTGTTCTGGGTGGCAGTTTGGTGACCGTGCACGATATGCACGACCGCCAACCGTTGGGATATCTCGCGGATCTGGTTGCGCCTACGAGGTGGGCATTTGAAGGCAACCTGCTACTGGAGAACGACGCGCAGGGCAAGAAAGCACAGTACGATCGCAATTTGATTCCCGTCGCTACACCCAAGGACCTGCAATCCCGCCCGCCGGTTTTCCGCGGCCGCCCCGCACCCAAATCCGTTTCTGGCCCACTTGCCACGGCAAAGAGAGACTTTGAGGACATGGCAGAGAAGTGGTTCCCGCCCGAGGAGGAGAAGAGCGCGCCGCGCCACAGTTACGCGGGGTCAATGGCCCGGCTCGGTGGAATGGTGTTTTTCTGGGCATGCGTCGCTCTTCTGGCATTGAAAAAGGACGAGTGGACTTGGTGGCAAACCTTGCGCTCGCGATTCCATTAACCCGCATTTCTCATCTTGCTTGAACGCGGTTGCTGGAAGGGCGGGGCTAGAGCAGTTTTGATTTAAGTGCTTACTTATCCTTTAGCACAGACCGTTAGCCCGGATTTCTCACCACGACTCTGGAAGGGCGGGGCTTTAGCCCCGCCGTTGGAAGGCCGTCCTGATTATTTCCAAGTCCCGCACCCCGCGCAGCTTGCAGCCGCAAGCTGCGCGGGGTGCGACTGTTCACTTAAGAGGTTGGAGGAAATTATTGATCCATCTGTTCCGGAAAGGCCCCCTCGCCTGCCCTCCTCCGTCGGGCACCCTCTCCCCTGGGAGAGGGGGGACCGCCAGGCGGGGGGTGAGGGGTTACTTCGCGGGTGGTGCATTCATGGCCATGGAGGTATCTGGCGCCCGCGACTTTGACGGAACCCGGAGCGCCCGCTCGACGCACCCGCAGGTAGGGGTGTCATTTGCTGTGTCACGGCCATTTTGGCCGTGACAGTTCGCGAGCGGGACGCCCGTGCCACTTCCAAATGACACCACTACACTTGCCGGGGCGACGTTGCACCCCCGATCTTTTTTGATTAAACTCTGTGCGTCTCCGACAGTCTGCCAGGGTGGACCTTGACCATTTATGTATATGTGGTCGATGGCTGCCCCGTGCAGAACAGACCGGTGTCGTCGTTCAAAGCTCCACAGCGCAATTCGGCGGTTTCAGTCCCAGTTCCGTCGAAAAGGATGCGGCGATGGCTACAACGTGGCCTCTACGGGGCGTATGAGGGAATCTCTGCCGCGACTTCTACGATGGGTACGTCTTCAAACAGCATTACCGGCGCCTATGGCATCACATTAGTCTTTTGGGGGGCGGCCGCATTGATCGGCGGATTGTCGGTCGATAATCTTCCCGCTGCCGGAAATCCCCAAAAAACTGCAGCCGACTACTGCCTTCAGGCCCAAGCGTTACTCGCGAGCGAGAAATTTCAGGATGCCCGTGAGGCGTCGCGGCGCGCCCTGGAAATCGATTCTCACTCCGCCGAGGCCGAATGTCTGCTGGGGATGGCGGAATTGGCCCTCGGGAATTTCGACGCCGCAGGAAAGGATCTGGAAGAGGCTCTCCAATGGAAGCCCGGCCTGATCCCAGCGCACCGGGCCTTGGGAGGAATGTACCTAAATCAGAATCGGCTGAACGATGCTCGCCGCCAATTCGACCTGGTGCTCGCCTCCTACCCGCACGATTTCGACTCGCTTTATGGCGTGGGTCTGACCTTCCTCCATGACCATCAACCTGGCGCAGCCGTAGACGAATTCGACAAGGCTTTGAAAATCAAACCCCGCGAGCCTTCGCTACTTGCCAGCCTGCTGCAGGCGCAGTTGCAACTGAAACGGGAAGCTTCGGCGACTGCGACTCTAACCATGCTCGACGGCCAGTTCAATCAGGAGGATCCAAGGCGAATGGAACTGGCGGCCATGCTGGTGAGTGCGGGCGCCTACCGGCTGGCAATCCAGCAGTTTCAGCGTTTGCTTGAAATCCAGCCGGAGTCATACGACCTGAACTACAACCTGGCGCTGGCATACCATCGTGCTGCCGAAGAGGATCAGGCTGCGGCGCTCCTGGCAAGTCTGCTGGAACATAAGGACAACGCGGAGCTGCAAAATCTGCTGGGCGATGTCGAGGAAAGTCGCGGCAACAAATCGCGCTCTCTCGCCGCCTATCGCCGGGCGGCGGAACTCCAATCGCGAAATGAGGAGTATCGCTACGACTATGCGCAATCGCTGGTTCGCGCGTCGTCCCTTAATGAGGCCGTGGAAGTCTTCCAGGCCGCCACCCGGGACTTTCCGGGATCAGTGAGGATGTGGCTCGGGTGGGGGGCCGCGTATTACTTGGAGGGCAATTATGCCGGGGCGGCCCAGACGTTTCTGCAGGCGGCGGACGTGGCTCCGCAAAATCCCCAAGTTTATTACCTCTTGGGCCGGGCTTATGACGCGGCAGGGACGCTTCAGGATACGATAGCGCAACGATTTGCCGGCTACCTCGCCCGGCAGCCGCAGGACGCGTGGGCTGAGTATTTCTATGGAAAAATTCTCGCGGCGCGTGCGCAACCGTCCTCAAATGAGGGCTTGGTAAAAGCGCAGCAGCATCTTGAGAGGGCTATTACTCTGGATGGCCGCCTGGCTGAACCCCACGCGGAACTGGGTAGTATCCTTGAAAAGCGTAACCAGTTCGTGGCGGCTAGGCGCGAACTGGAACGGGCTGTCGAGCTTGACCCAAAGTCCAGTGCCGCCTTCTACAAATTGGGCGAACTCTATCGCCAAATGGGTGAGCGAGAACGGGCACAAAAAGCCCTGGAGAAGTTCCACGAGCTCAAGGCGAGCGAAAACAAGGCCAGGGACCGCGAGGCTATTCAGGGTTTTCTCGAGGGCGCCAGAGAGTGAGATCCCGGTTCCTGCCGGAAGGGGGGTGATAGGGCGCGCTCCCCTACAGCTCCCCCGCAGCATCGGAGGGGGTATCCATCGCATTGCCGGTCCAACGAGGAACCGGGCAACGTTGGCATGGTTGATCGAGTGCCCGCCGCCGGCTCGAAATTGCCCATCGTCGTAGTACCCGTGGAAGAGCTTTTGCATACGCCTCGGGCTAGATCGACCACCCTTCTCGGAAGGCCGGCTGGATCAGTTCGTTCGCCGCATCACTATTGGTGAAGCGACCATTGGCGGAGTCCCATTCCAGGACCTTGCCGATGCGCTGGGCAACCGTGCCGACCAGTACGATTTCCGTCAGCATCCCGCCAAAATCAAAATTGCAGTTTGCCGGCTTGCCGCCCTTGGCGGCCTCGACGAACTCCCGATAATGACCGATCGTCCGAGGCAGGGTCTTGGGCGGTGGCGTGAAGCGTTTCTTCCTGTCGCGCGCCACCATCATCGGGCCACCGCTGAACTTGCTGAACAAGACGCCTTTGTCGCCGTAGAAAAGAATGCCGTCCGCGGGGTAGGGTATCGCTTCGGGCCATCCCTCGGGCTGGGGCGGGCGCAATCCGCCGTCATACCAATGCACGCGGACAGGTGGCAGCTTGCCGCGCGCCGGAAAGTCCCAAGTGACCATAGTGGATGTCGGGAAGGTCTCCGGATACTTTGCTTTCTTGGAAAGCATCCAGGCCTCGTCGGCGTCGTTGGCATAAGCGGGCAGCATCGTGAATGTCGAGCAGGCCTGCACGCGTGTCGGCGGCTCGAGGCGCAGCGCCTGCCAGATCACGTGGAAGGTGTGGCAGCCCATGTCACCCAAGCTGCCGGTTCCGAAGTCGTGCCAGCCGCGCCAGCGGAAGGGGTGATACACGGGGTGGTAGGGCCGCTCGGGCGCCGGGCCCAGCCAAAGGTCCCACTCGAGCGAGGACGGCACGGGCGGGGTGTCGTCCGGCCGGGCGAGCCCTTGCGGCCAAACCGGCCGGTCGGTCCAGACATGCACTTCCCGCACTTCCCCGACCGCTCCGGCCCTGACCCATTCCTCCGTAGCGCAGGCTTCCTCGGAAGCACAACTCTGCACGCTCATCTGGGTGGCCACCTTCGCTTCGCGGGCTGCCGTCATTAACTTGCGGTCCTCGTAGATGGAGCGGGTCATGGGCTTGGCACAGTAAACGTGCTTGCGCAATTGGAACGCTGCCATGGCGACTACCGCATGGGTGTGGTCCGGTGTGCCTATCACTACCGCATCGATTCCCTTTTCCTTCTCGAGCATTTCCCGGAAGTCGCGGTAAGTTTTGGCGTTCGGGTAGCGGCTGAACGTCTTCGCGGCCTTCTCGCTATCCACATCGCACAGGGCCACAATGTTCTCGCTCTCAAGGTGCTTCAGGTAGTCCGCTCCCATCCCACCCACGCCGACTCCTGCAATGTTCAACTTCTCGCTGGGAGCGGTATAACCGCGCCCGCCGAGTACCCAGCGCGGCAGCAGCGTGACTCCGGCTAGGGCCGCTGCCGCACGCGGCGCAAACTCCCGCCGGGAAAACCTGCCCGAAACCTCCGCCTGCGGTGCAATCACATCAGGATTTGGAACTTTATTCTTGTGATCCATAGCTCCCCCTCGAATTGTCCATTTAAATCACTGCGCGTGAAGAACATGATTCAGGCTCGCGGCCAATCAATTCAAAACATATCACACGCGACAGTTGTGTTTCCTCGCCTGTTTGGAAGCACCGCTAGCGCCGTTGTCGCCGCTGTGGAAATGTGGGAGTCCGGAGTTTGGGACCGGATTTCCAAGCCCGAAGGCTGATAGGCCCCGTACTCCGCTTCTTTGCCAGGCGGCCATGCAGAAACACGCAGAGGTTCAGGAACCACCAACGGCGTAACCGTGCATGTCGCCCGTCGCCCCCAAAGCCCAAATCACCTTGCCGGTAAGCACGACAACCCACGGCGATGGCGTAAACGCTTCGCCGTTGATCCTTGCTGAACGCCTAGCTCGGCGTGGAGTGCCGCAAGAAGTGGCCGGCCGCGTCCAATCTCTCCGCCGAAGCCATCCCGCTCACACATGCTGGTCGAGAACGCGCCGAGTTCCATGCTTTGCTCCTTTCGGTACGGAAGCGGTTGCCGCCGAACGTCGTATGGCTGGACAGCAACAGATGCTAGTGTCAATTTGCATTAGAAAGCGATATTAATCATGGCCTGCGGGAAGGGCGGGGCTTTAGCCCCGCCGTCGCAGCGTGGAGGGTTGAGTGGGCCTTTAGGCCCTGAAGTCAGGTCGCTCCAGGGGCTAAAGCCCCTAAACCCCTCCCGAGTTTTACGGCGGGGCTGAAGCCCCGCCCTTCCATCCGCCGACTTGAAATAGCGCTAATTTCGGCAACTAAGTACTAGCACCCGGTCCGATCGGGTCGCGGACGCCGTTTCCGCCAGCGGCCCTTCTTCCCGTGCAAGTCGGTCCGGTCAACTAAGTGTACCAATGGGAGTTGCTTCGCTCAAGCGCTCGTCCTGCCCTCAATAGTTGGCGGCGTAACTTCGCGTCTCCTTGATTGGTCGGACGGCGCCTATCACCGGCTGATACATGGAAGAGGGGGATCACTCGTGACGGGTCGCCATAGGGCGGGTTAATCGTCCGCGCCTTCACCAGCCACGCCAGGGTTCACATCGGCAAACCCTTCGCCGCCACGCGCGGGTTATGCCGATGATGAGTTCCGGTGCTTCCCTTTGACGCAGGCGGAAGCCCCTAGCGCGGTTAGGGCCGTAATACGGCCAAGTGGGTTATTGTCGGTCCGCCGACCATCGCCAGTTGGGGGTCTGGAGGTTGATCATTACACGGTTAATGGGTCCGGAAACGTCCTCCCCATCGACGAAATGAGGCCGGTGGCACCTTTCAAAGCGGTCGGGCTCATAAACCTCTCCGGACATCTTTGTGGGTAAGGTGGGCAGACCGCGACACGTTTGGCCCGAGGAAGCTCGGTTTTGGTGTAAAGTGGGACTGTTTCCAATTTTAAACTTGGCCGCAGGCCACAATACAACCGACAAGGTGCTAACGTGAAGCTGACAGACCTGCGCGGGATTCTTCAATACATCCCGCAATTCCGGGAAAAGACATTCATTATTGCCGTAGATGGAGTCATCGTCACCGATGAGAACTTCGCCAACATCCTGCTGGACGCCGCCGTGCTGCGTTCTTTGAACATCCATGTAGTGCTCGTGCACGGGGCATCGGCGCAAATTCAGGCTCTCGCCGAAAAGCAGGGTGCGCAGGCATCCAACCTCGATGGCACGGGCGTGACCGATGCCCCGACCTTACAGTTGGCCATGGACGCCGCGAACCGCCTCACCCACGAGATTCTTGAAGGCCTTTCGGCCAACGATCTCCGTGGCGCCTGCCCGAACGCAATTATCGCCCATCCCCTGGGGATCATCCAGGGCGTGGACCATCTGTTTACCGGAAAGGTCGAGCGGGTGGACACGGAACTTCTTTTAACGCTGCTGAACCATGGCATTGTTCCCGTCGTGCCGCCCTTCGGCTTTGATGGCGACGGCAAGACGTACCGGGCCAATTCCGACAGCATCGCCCTCGCGGTGGCCGATGCCTTGAAGGCGATCAAGCTGATTTTCATTACCGCCGAGGATGGGCTGCGCCATAACGATCAAATCATTCGCCAGATGCAGGTCGGGGACTTGCAGAAACTCGTCCAGGCCGCGGGCGGCGGATTTGCGCCGGACATGCTTTCCAGGGCTCAGCATGCCGCTGCCGCGTGCGCTATGGGTGTGCAACGCGTTCACGTTATCAACGGCCGCGACGACGAAGGGCTGCTCGCCGAAGTGTTTTCCAACGAGGGCATCGGCACGCTGATTTACGCCAACGAATACGAACAGATCCGCTCGGCCAAGAAGAAAGATATCCGGGCGATCCAGATGTTGACCAAGAAGTCAGTGGAAGCGGGCGAACTCGTCCGGCGGACTCGCGGCGACATGGAGAAGAACCTGGCAGATTACTACATCTTTGAAATCGATAAGAACCCCGTCGCGTGCGTGGCGCTTCACATTTATCCCGCGCAACAAAAGGGCGAACTGGCCAGCCTCTATGTCAATCCCTCGTATGAAAACCAGGGCATTGGCCGAAAGCTGATTCAATTCGTCGAAAATAAAGCTCTCGAATCCGGCCTGACGGATTTGATCACCCTCTCGACGCAGGCGTTTACCTACTTCCAGTCGAAGGGCGGCTTTGCCGAAGGGGGAATTGACGACCTTCCCCCGGAACGCCGCGAGCAATACGACCAAAGCGGACGGAACTCGAAAATTCTGGTGAAGAAGCTGAAGGTTGCCGGATAGGTAAAACGGAGGTGGAAATCACTTGCGCCCGGAGGGAACAGGGAAGGCTATTCCTCGGGTAAGAAATCCCCTTTTAAAATTACGCGGGTGCCCGGCGTCACTGGTTCAAATGCACGACCTTGGCCGGTGGGAAGCCGTTGAACGACGTGCTGCTGGCGGCGGAATAGGCGCCGATGTTTTCAGAGTAGAGCAGATCGCCCATATCCAAATCCGGGAGCTGCGCGGCCAGGGTGATGGTATCGAGAGCGTCGCAGGTGGGGCCGAAGACGGAGCAGATCTGGGTGGGACCTTTCTTGAAACTTCTCAGGCGGTACTGGCAGTGGTCAAAGATCTGGCCGCTATAGGTGTGATAGACGCCGTCATTCACATAGTAACAAAGTTTGCCTTCGCGGACGGCCTTGCCGATGATCTGGGAGATGGCGGTGACGGCCGTGGCCACCAGGAAACGCCCGGGTTCAGCGAGGATTTCGATGGGTCCGGGGAACAGCCGGTTCAACTCGGCGGTGATGTTCTTAGCCAGTCTCCTGAAGGGTGGAATGGCGTCGTCGTAGTGGGCTGGAAACCCGCCGCCGATGTCGAGGAGCTTGAGATCGAAACCCCGCGTTTTGGCCTCGGCGAAAATGCTCGCGGCCAGGTGCAGCGCCTGCGTGTAGTTTGCCGGGTTGGTGCACTGGCTGCCGACGTGAAAGCTCAGCCCCTCGACCTCGAGTTTGTTATTTTGGGCGAAGGCCATCAGGTCCACGGCCTCGCCGGGTAAGGCGCCGAACTTGCTTGACAGTTCCACCATCGATCCGGTGTTGGGAACCCGCAACCGCAGGGCCAGGCCTGAGTGCGGCGCGTAGCGGGCGATCTTGATCACCTCCTCATAGTTATCGTAGGTGACCAAGGGCTTATAGGGATCCAACTGCTCGAGCGTTTCCACCGCTTTGATCGGGTTCGCGTAAATGATGCGATCCCAGATGAAATCCTGCCGCTCCTTGGCGGGAAGATCCTTGATCATTTCGTGAACGTTCAAGAACTCCGCCATGCTGGCGACATCGAAACTGGCTCCGGCATCATAAAACGTCCGCACAATCGCCGGGTCGCTGTTCGCCTTGACCGCATAGTAGACCTGGACGCGCGGCAAGTGCTTGCGGAATTGCCGGTAATTATCCCGCAGCACTTTATGGTCCACGACCACCAGCGGCGTGCCGTGCTTCTTGGCCAATTGAATCAGCTTCTTTTGTTCCATAGCTTATGGGTTTGACTCAATCGCGAGCTTGACGCGGGCGCGATGCGTCATGGAGAACCCCGCAAATTCCCCTTGCGCGGCGCGGGATTTCAAATGCCATCGCCTTCGGTGACTAAAAAGTTCTTGAACTGCCACACGTCGGACGTGTCGAGCTGGGGCTTGTTGTATCCGCGGAAGACGTTGGAGTAGTGCTTGAGCGGGGTCCAATCTGAGCCCACGGAAACGAACTTGCCCAGGTAGGGCTTGCTGACTTCCAGCACAAAGTCGTGGGGTAGGTCGTCAGGTACGCACAGCCCCCGCCGCGGGTTCTCGACCATCCACAGGCAGGCGGCGACAACCGAGACGGCCACCTGCATCGTGGTCGCGTTCTGGTGCGGCACCAGGCGGCGCGATTCCTCGATCTCGAGGTCGGAGCCGCACCACCACGATTGGTAAGGGTGCCCCATTACCAGGGCGCCCAGAATATCGGCGCCGCTGGTGATTTCGTCGGTCATGATGCGGATGTTCGGTTGCAGCCGGTAGTCGTAGCCCCGCAGTTCGTAGAGGGAGGCAATGGCCGAGTCGCACGGGCAATAAGCGTAGTGGACCGTAGGGCGGTAAACCGCCTTGCCGTTTTCCCAAACGGTCAGCTTCTCGGTGATGGTGAAGGCCTCACCGTGGCGCACGATCATGCCGATAATGTCGTGGTTCGGTGGCACCCAACTGGAAACGTAGGTGTTGATGCCCATGCGCGCCAGACAGATCTGGCTCCGGGGGCCGTCCGCATGCTCGTAGGCGAAGGGGGGCAGCTCCTTTTCATGGGTGCCCCAGCCCATCTCGGCCGTGGTCGTTCCTTCTTCCCGGAAGCCTTCCACACTCCAGGTGTTGACGAATTCGTTGACCTGTTTGGGCTGGTCGGTGATCTGCGTGTCGCGCTCGCTGCAATGAATGACCTTGACGCCGAGTTGGCGGGCCAGGTGGTTAAAGCTCCCCGCCTTGGCGTGGTGGGCAATCTCCTCCGCCTGCGCCCCGCTGAATTTCTTTTCCTCGAGCGCCTTCTCCGCGATGTCCAGGAGCGCTTGCTTGGTAAAATGGCTGATCAGGCCGGGGTTCGCTCCGTGTTCGATCACCGCCGTCGGCCCCGGCTCACTCCATTTGGAGATCATCCTCCGCAGATTCATGTGGCGCCAGTAGAGGGTTCGCTCGGTCGGGTGTTTGTTGTCGGCTCCCGCGTAGGGGTCCCAGAGTTCTACCGAAGTGTTCACGTAGAGGATGCCCCGGTCGTGGCACCACTGCACGATTTCGCAACAATCAATATTCCATGCCAGGTCGATCAGCAGATCTCCGGTGGAAAGGTGCTGCCCCAGCAGGCTCCCCAGGTTCTCCGGCGCCACGCGGTCCTTGATGTAGGTCATGCCCTGGGCGATCCAGGGCTTCAGGGCTTCGTCGTTTTGGTCGAAGTCAATCGTGGTGATGCGTTTGGGATCGATATCGAGGTGATGGATCAGGATGGGGAGCGTGCAGCGCGCCACCGCTCCAAAGCCCACGAACACGATTCGATTCGAAAATGCAACCATCGTTATTCCTCCCCTTCGTGGTGACCGGAGCTAACAAGCCACCACCCGGAAGCCATGCGACGGCCCATGAAACCGAACCGTTCCGCTTCGCGAGACAAGTAATACGCACCTAATACACGAATAAAATAACAGGATCGTGAATTTTCGACAAGTCTGTAGGACTCAGTCTGTGCGCAACACGGAAGTTGGCGTTGCAGGTCTTGCCTGAAATGTCTGGCTCATTCTGGCGTATCCACAAACCCACGATCAGTAAACCACTGACCGTGGTTGCTTGACCTACTGCGGAGATTGTTTGGGGCCGCCGTGGATGAACCAACGCCAAAGAGTTTCAACAATTTGCGCTTGCAGCCTTGTGCTTCCGGCGCGCTCCCGGGCTAATTGCTCAAACTGTGCCCGGGCACGGGTAAGGCGGTCCTTAAGCCTTTGATGAAGGATGCGGCATCCTTCCTCCGTGGTGGGAATGGAAATGGGGCCGCGGTAGGGGTACGATTCAATTGCTATCATGCATCCGGGTGGGTAGGGGACCGGGGTTTCCGTAGGGGCGGTTCGAGAACCGCCCTGGTCAGCAATCGCCTGCGATTGCGGGGAAAGGCGTTTCGTATGGGCGCTTCGCGAAGCGC
The DNA here is from genome assembly GCA_049519635.1 of Terriglobia bacterium. GTDB lineage: Bacteria > Acidobacteriota > Terriglobia > UBA7540 > UBA7540 > Bog-366. Next base: position 54,313 of record JBEKQO010000085.1, read on the forward strand.
CCTCATCCGAAGCCCCACCCGGGCGCGTGGGGAGGGCGGTTCGCGAACCGCCCCTACGAACTGCGGTAGCGGCTGCGGCCGAGGAATTCGACCAACCCCAGGTCGCGTAAAACCTGTATTTGCTGCCGGATTTTGTCCGGCACGTGGCGATTGTCCGGATGCAGCGTTTGCAGATGGTCCTCGAAGTAGGGCAAAGTTCCGGCCGAAGCAAGCGTTTCTCTCAGAGAGTAGTCAGTGGTAGGGCCGTTGATTTCGATGGTACTTTTCATTCCGTCCCATGGCATGAATTGAGTTCAAGGCATCTGCCAGTATCCTTGGGGAAAACCCGGCTGAAGTGGCCTCGCTTTGGATCGTTGATCGAGGGGCACTAGATGTCAAGGCATTCATTCCTCGGCGGATATTTAACACGAATTCTGTAGCGGCGAAGCTGCCCGACACCCCAGCGGCAACCGCACGTCTGTAAGGAAACGGGGAGGGAAATCGTCTTGAAGCATGCCCTTGACCTCTGGGCGGGCGACATCTTCGGGCCTGTTGAGTTCACCCTCCCTAAAGATTTTCATCGCGCGGCAGGAAGGACTAGCGGAGCGCGGACCTGCCAAACAGGTCCGCGCTACACGCGCTTTCCGGCGGCGACACTTTGTAGCCTCTAAGGCTTGGGCATTTCTCTTGACTGTTATAGCGTAGATTGATATGCTAAAGACGTGTTACTGTGGGTGCCAATGTCAGGAGTCAGGAGTCAGGGGTCGGGAAATCACATATCGAAAATCGGCTCATCGGTTCATCCGCTCATCGACTCATCGGCTGAGCACGGAGTTGGTTTTAGATGGCCCGATGATCCGATGGTCCGGTGGTCCGATCACTCGGTTCTCCATGATGTACTAGAAACAAAGAGGGTTAGCGATGAATCGTGAAAACCTTACGGAAATCGATGTCATTGAAATTAAAAGATTTAGCTGATTCTTCGCTGGCGAGGGGCCTAAAAAAAAAGGGGTGAAAATCGAGGCGAAAATTTTGTAAGTCATTGCAAACACATATAGAAAAAATGTCCGCTTTTCGCCTCTCCAAGATGTTGATGAAAACAAAAGAGTTAACCCCTTCCCTCCAAGATGTTGATGAAAAGAAAGGTAGTTATGAAAAATGACAGGAAAGAGGAAACTCGTGCACGCGCCGGCGGGGGGCCCCTCTTTATGATAGTAAATTGAGGGCAGAGTGTGGGGGCAGGCGGCCGTGGAAAAATGCCGCTAAAATCAGGGAATACCCTTAGATCATGGGAGGAATAATTATGAGACCGCGGATGTTCTCACGTATGGGTGTGCTCTTGGCGTGCGCACTGGCCCTAACGGTTGCGTATAAGGGCATGGCGCTTGGGGCAAGCCAGTCGAGCGGCGACCGGATCGTTCGAGTCGTTACCCTAAGTCAGGACGGTCTTGAATTCGGCGCCAATGACCTTTTGGAACCAACCATGGCCCGCCTCAACCGGGCGGCGTCGTTCCACCCCGATATTGCTTGCCTTCCCGAAGTTTTCAGTAACCGCGCTCCGGAGCAAGTGCCGGGAGTGGTCACGGAACGGCTGGCGATGTGGGCGCGCGAGCACTCCTCGTATGTGATATTTGGGTTGAAAACCAAGCAAGGCGACGTGGTCTATAACTCCGCGATCCTGCTTGATCGTAAGGGTCAGGTCATCGGGCAGTACAACAAGGCCCATCCTACCGAAGGAGAACTAAAGGAGAGGATAACGCCGGGCGAGGATGCCGGTCCGCCTGTCTTCACCACCGACTTCGGTGTGATTGGCATTCAGATCTGTTTCGATGTGAATTGGCGCGACGGCTGGCGCCACCTGAAAGAACAAGGCGCACAAATTGTGTTCTGGCCCGCCGCTTATCCGGCTGGACGTCAGCTCCCGGCCCTGGCTTTGACAAATCAATTCTACGTCGTCTCCGCCGTCGAAGGCGGGGCCGCACATATCTTTGACATCACCGGCGAACCCTTGGCCACTACCGGGAAGTATCAGGATTGGGCGGGGGCGGCGCTTCCCCTCGGTAAGCGACTCTTTGAGGTTGACTATAACGCTCCGAAAGTGCAGGAAATTCAACAGAAGTACGGATCGAGGGTCGAGGTCACTTGGTATCACGATAGCGACTGGGTCACGGTGGCGTCACTCGATCCGAATTTGAGCACGGAATACCTTATCAAGGAGTACGGTTTAACCCCGCTGGATGATTACCTTGCGAGGTCGGCGAAGGAACAGAACCAGGCAAGAGCCGAGGCGGAGCACAAAGTACAAGCGGATAGTGCCAAGTTGTATTAGAAAGCGATATTAATCATGGCCCGCGGAAGGGCGGGGCTTTAGCCCCGCCGTCGCAGGGTGGAGGGTTGAATGGGCCTTTAGGCCCTGAAGCCAGCTCGCTTCAGGGGCTAAAGCCCCTAAACCCCTCCCGAGTTCTACGGCGG
>JBEKQO010000086.1:0-23742 GCA_049519635.1 Terriglobia bacterium
CTAGCACTGTCAGCACCACCCCGGCGCTCGGCGCGCCACCCCTCCTCATCTGAGGAGGGGAGCGTTTTCAACAACTCCCCTCCTGATTCAGGAGGGGTGGCGCCTTGGGCGCCGGGGTGGTTATATGCCGATGACACTTTTTCTTCAGCCTGTAAAGCCCGCCCTTCCAGATCCGTGGTGAGAAATCCGGGCTAGCCTTGCCGCGAAAGATGCTTGAATTTCTTCCCAATTCCCGATATAAACGCCTCATCAAACGCGAGTAGGCAGGTTCGCGCATTCTTCTAACGTTAGAGTGAAATGAGGGATTGAATCATGACGGATGAAATTAATCGAAGAGATTTCTTGAAGCGTGCAGCCTTCACCTCGGCGGGCGTCAGCATGTCGATGGCAGGGTTCAGCACGACCAAGGTTCTGGGGGCGAATGACCGGGTCCGGCTGGGAGTCATCGGCACGGGACGGCAGGGTACGGACGACATGCAGAACTTTATGCACCACGGTGTGGAAGTCGCGACCGTGTGCGACGTCTATCAGCCCAATCTGGATAAGGGGCTGGCGGCGGCGGGCGGCAACGCCAAGGCGGTCAAGGATTTTCGCACCATCCTGGACGACAAGGAAATTGATGCGGTCCTCATCGGCACGCCTGACCACTGGCATCCGCTGCCCATGGTGGAGGCCTGCAAGGCGGGCAAAGACGTTTATGTGGAGAAGCCCATCTGCGTGGCGGTGGAAGAGGGGCAAAAGATGGTGGCGGCCGCGCGCCAATACAACCGGGTGGTGCAAACCGGACTTTGGCAGCGCTCCAACCTGCACTTCCAGAAGGCCGTGGAGCTGGTGCAGAGCGGCGTGCTGGGCAAGGTCAGCTTCGTGCGCACATGGAATTATTCCAACAGCTTCCCCGATGGCCAGGGAACTTATGCTGATTCCGACCCGCCCGCGGGGCTCGATTGGGACTTCTGGCTGGGCCCGGCGCCCAAGGTGCCTTACAATTTTCAGCGCTTCGGCGTGGCCGATAATCGCTGGTCAACTTTCCGCTACTTCTACGATTACGCCAACGGCTGGCCGGGTGACTGGGCTGTCCATTTGATGGATATCGTGCAGTGGGCCATGAAGACCGACGGGCCCACCGGCATTACCGCGATCGGGTCCAAGCACTATATCAAGGACAACACCGAGACTCCCGACACCCTGCAAATCACCTGGGAGTACCCCGCGTTCGTCGCCACCTACGAGAGCCGCGAGTGCAACGGCAATTCCATGTACAAGCACTCTTACGGAATTGAGTTCCACGGCACCGACGCCACCATGTTCCTCGACCGCGACGGCTTTGAGGTGTTTCCGGAACCGATGGTGGAAGGCGATTACCGCGAGGTGCACAGGCCGGCGGAGGGGAAGGCGGAAGCCAGGGAGCTCGGCAAGGCGCCCACCATGAAAATGGAGCGGGTTGACGACGGCGTGCTGGTGCACGTCGGCAATTTCCTGGAATGCATGCGCACGCGCAAGCGCCCGCAGACGGACATCGAGTACGGCCAACGCAGCACCACCTGCTGCCTGCTGGGCAACGTCGCTCTGCGTACCAAGGAACACATCGAGTGGGACGTCGCCAATCAGAAACTCACGAAGGGCACCGCCGCAGCACAAAAACTCCTAAGTCGCGAATACCGCGCGCCGTGGAAGCTGACGGTATAGAGAAGTTGAAAGTCGAGAGTTGAAAGTTGAAAGTCGGCGGTCGAAAATCGTAGGGGCGGTTCGCGAACCGCCCCTACGGTTCCCATTTGGCACGCCATTCGGCAACCCATTGCAAAAGCCTACAGATGTGCTATACTGACTTAGCGCTTATTACTTCGGCTGTGTAGCGCGGTTGCTCGGGTCAAGCATTTGAGCTGATGTTCTCCGCCTTCGGTTTCTCTCCGTACGTCTTCAGCGCAATCTAAAATAAGTCTGGTCACGCAGCTTGTTGTGCGCGCATAGCTGTTGGTCCGCACGGAACCGTTGCTGTCGCCAGAGAAAAGAAGAAAAGATCAATGGAAAGTTTTTCCGAACTAACGATTTCACAATATACCAAGGAGCGGCTGGGGGCAGCGCGCTTTACGGTCCCGACGCCGGTGCAGGCCGCGGCCATCCCCCAGGCGCTGGCCGGCAAGGACGTGCTTGCCACCGCTCAAACCGGCACCGGCAAGACGCTGGCATTCCTGATTCCGATCATCGAGCACCTGCTGCAAAATGATGCGGTGGGAATCGCCGCCCTGGTTCTTGTCCCCACCCGCGAACTGGCCATGCAAGTGGTGGACCAGTACAACGCGCTGCGAGGGAAGCAGCTTGGGCCCGCTGCCTTGGTGGTGGGCGGTCTGCCCGAAGCGCAACAACTCGCCGTCCTCCGCAAGGGTGCGCGCCTGGTGGTTGCCACCCCCGGCCGTTTGGAGGACTACCTCGGACGCCAGCTCATTAATTTTCGCGCCGTGCGCATCCTCATCCTTGATGAATCGGATCGCATGCTGGACATGGGATTTCTTCCCGCCATTCGCCGCATTGTGGCCACCCTGCCCAAAGATCGCCAGACGATGTGTTTTTCCGCGACATTGGCAACCGAGGTTGCGCACCTCGTGAATGATTACATGCGAAGCCCCGTGCGGCTGGCGTTCGGATCGACCATCAAGCCCTCAGAGAACGTTCACGTCCAGGCCTTCGAGGTTGCCCACGATCGCAAGCAGGAAGTGCTGCAGCGCCTGCTCGCCCGCGAGAAGGGCCGCTGTCTGGTCTTTGCGCGCACCAAGCGCGGAACGGAGCGGCTGGCTAAAACCCTTATTCGCCAGGGATTTGCTGCGGCCATGATTCATGGCGACCGCTCGCAATCGCAGCGGACGGCGGCGCTGGCGGGATTCCAGCGCGGCAGCTACCGCATCCTGGTGGCTACCGACGTAGCTTCCCGCGGCATCCACGTACAGGACATCGCACACGTCATCAACTACGATATGCCCGCCGATGCGGAGAGCTTTATCCATCGCGCCGGGCGCACCGGCCGGGCGGGTGAACGCGGAATCGCTTCCACCCTGTTCGCGAGAGAGCAGCACCCCGACTTGCTTCAGTTGGAGCGCACGCTGGGGCTCCGAATGGAGAGGATGCGGGAGGGCGTCGATTCCTGGGAAAAGACCGATGGACCTTCCGTACGTACGCCAATTTCCCATCGCCATGCGCCTGGCGCCGCAAGTGGCCTCGACCGCAACAACCCCTTGCCCAGACCTCGAATGGCCAAGCTTCCAGGAGAAGTCCTGCAAATCCAGTTGGAAGGGTAATCCCGAATCCGCGCGCATGAACTGCAGCGGCGACGCTGGCTCGATTTCTGCGGGCCACTTCGCCGTTGCCCTGCTTTCCGCAAGTATGATTTGGAGCCAGGAACGGCTCCCGGTGCTTTAGCCCGGACTTCTCACCATGTTTGGACAATGCTGGAAGGGCGGGGCTAAACAGGCTGCGGAAAAACCCTATAATGCTGTCATCCTGAGCGCAGCGAAGGATCTCGCTCTGAGCATTTTCAAGGCAATGCGAGATTCTTCGTCGCCTGCTGCTCCTCAGAATGACAGTGCTGACGAGTTTTTCCGCAGCCGGCAAAGCCCCGCCCTTCCAGAATCGTGGTGAGAAATCCGGGTTAGAAGAGGTTGAACTTGACCTGGACCATCACGCGCACCGGCACTGGCACCCCCTCGCGCATGGCGGGTTTGAACTTCCACGTGCGGATTGTCTCAGCCGCAATCTCATCCAGACCGTCTCCTAGCCTCGGTGAAACTTCTTTCGCGTCCTCAACGTCCCCCTTGGCGTCGACCACAAGCAAGAATTCCACGGTGCCGGAGACCTTCGCGTTCTTAGCTTGAGCTGTGTACGGCGGGTCGGGTTGCGATGGTGAGTGTATGCCGCATAGCAATGACCTCATGCGCGGTCAACTCCCAAATGCTTTTCAAAAATCCATCAAGCGGCCTGAAATACGGGCGACGCTTACTTGCGCCACGTTCGCTGGGGCTGACTTTAATTAACCTCTTCGATGGAGGCAACACTCCCCTCGCAGAGCAACTCATTTGCTCCTCTCCGGGATGGTTGCGGCCGGGTGGATTCCGGCGTGGAAATGCGTTTTTCAGTGGTTTCCCATCTTTGGACTCTACGGCGTCTTACTCAACTGTCGAAAATACTCCGCCACCGAATCCTGATAGCCGTCGGGCACGCGCAGGGCATCGCCGGTACGGACCTGACCTGTCTGCTTTTCGTCCATTTGGCGGCGAATTTGCAACTCAAGCTTATCCACGCTGGTCAGCATTTGCGTGTGGAGCTGTTCAATCATCGCCGGGTTGCCAGGGAAGCGTCGAGGGTCCAACCGGTTGAGCTCGCGGAGCAAGTCCTGAATGCCGCCGAGCGGGCCCGGCTCGCCGCGAACGGTCTGGCGCAGCTCGTCGAGGTCGCGCAGGGCTTCCTGGTAAGCGCGCTCGATGTCGGCTGGAGAAATCGGGGTAGGCTGGCGCTCCGTCCCTTGCGGCGTCGTGTAGCCACCGGGATCGTACCCCGCGTAATAACGGTCACCGTCCAGGCGTCCTCCGTTAGATCCTGCGGTCGAGTCACTCCGCATATTCCCCCCCTCGCGTCCCTGGCCGGCTTGTCCACTGCGGTCGCCGAGGCTGCGGGAGAGGGTATCGAGTTGGCTCCGCAGGCGCTCCACGCGGTCCAGCGCCTCTAGCGGATTTTGCTGCCCGCCGCCGAGCGATTGCTGGGCTTGGCGCAGTTGTTCGTTAAGGTGTTCAATGCCGGGGGCGATCGCCGCCTCGGCGGGATTAGCGTTGGGATTCATGCCGCGGCGGATCATGTCGGCGCTCCTCTGCACCCGGCTTTCGAGGCCATTTTGCTGTATCTCACCCAGCGCGTCACGGAGCTTCGAGGCCGCCGGGCGCTGTCCGGAAGCGAGGGCGCGTGTGGCGTCCTGCATCTCCTTTTCCAGGCTCGACAGGTCATCGGCCAGGCGCTGCCGGTCACCGGCAAGCTTCCCCAATTCCTGAAAGGCCGCATCGGACTGCCCTTCGCCCGCCCGCTTGGCCACCTTAGAGGGAGCGAAGGCCCGCTGCATACGGTCCGCTTGGGCGCGTTGTTCCCTTGTCATGCGCTCCCCCTCGCGAGCCAATGAATCGAGTCGCTGGGTGGCATCCTGCTTTCGCAAGATGTTGAGCAGGTTTGAGGCTTCGCGCAGACGGTCAGCGGCTCGGCGTGCGTCAGCTCCGCTTTGCTCCGGCGCGGCGGCACGGCGCATATCGTCATTGGCTTGGCGGAGCCGGTCGAGGGCCTGCTGGACAGGCGCGTCGGCTTGACTCTGCCCGCGCCCGGACGGTGACTGGCCAGCCGGTGCTCGGCCAACCTGAGACTGGCCAGCCGGTGATTGGCTCGGCGAACCCGATTGGCCCTGCTGCGAATTGCTCCGCGCCATCTGCGCCATCTGTTCCTGCAACTTCTCTGCTTCGCGGCGTAGCATTTCCTGCTGCCACCGAGTTTGGAAGTCTTGCGGGTTGTGCTGTTGCTGGGCCAACTCCTCCTGGCGGCGAGCCAATTCATCGAGTTTCTGGAGCGCCTTGTCAATCTCCTCGGCGCGCTGATTGGTGGAGCTGGCCGTCTGTTCGGTCTCGTACTGGTTCTTCTCAGTGTCCAGCTCAAGGTCGAACAAGCTCTGGAGGTCGCGGCCGGAGCCGCCCCCGCCTCCCCCTCCGCCTCGACTACCAAAGGCCACCTGGATTTCACGGAAGGTCGCTTCGGCGCGGAGCAAGTATTGCAGGGCCTTCTGCTCCTCGGGGATGGCTTCTTTCCACTTTTGTTGTTGCAGCGCTTGGGATGCAGGGGCCATCGCCTGCGCGGCGGCGTTCATATCCTCCTGGAATTTGCTGAACTCCTCATTCTCATCCGTGAGCTCGCGTCTCTCCAGGCGCCCGGCCAAGGAAAGCGATTGATCGCGAAGCTTGGCTTGCACGCCGGATAGGAATTTGGCAGCCTCGGAAAGGTCCTGCTGGGAAGCACTCTTACTGATCTCGCGCTTCCAGGTCTCGGCGATGATTTCCTTTTCGCGCTGGGAAATCTGGTACTGGTCGCCCCCTCCACCGCCCCCGCCGCCGCCCATGATTTGGGATTGCGAGTACTCTCTGGCGAAGGGCTCGGCCTGGATAAACATCATATCGGTATGGGACTCGGAATGCGCGTCCTTGGCGCTCGCATAGAGGCTCACCAAGTCGCCCGGCACCAGCTTGAAATCCTCAAGAGAGAGGGTAGTGGAGCCCTCCACTTCCTTCGCGCCTTTTTGCTTGAGCAAGTTGGTGCTCTGCTCGGGGCCGCCGTTGACGGAGTAGTGCAGGGTCACGCCGTTCAAGCCGAAATCATCTTCGGCGTGAACGGCGACGGCGACCTCTTCGATCGGGCTGGCGTGGTATTCGCGGGCCGGCCGGGTAATGCGCACATCCGGAGGATTCACTTTGCGCGCCTCGATGAAGAAGTCCTCGGACAAACGCACGGGCTGTCCCTGGTCGAGCGTGGCCACATGGTACAGTCCGTCCTTTTCAATGCGCACCGCGCCTTGATGGGAGTCGTGGTCTCCGGCCGAAAGGTCAATTTCCTTTCCCCCGTCGAGCGCCAGGAAGGCGCGGCCCACAGGTTGGCTAAACAACACGTTGAGATCCGCATCGGTGCCCTCCACGGCGCGGAGGTCCCCGCCGTGCTCCTCGACGGAATCCTTTAATCCCGTCCACGCAGGGAAATGGTAGGTCACGCGAATTTGCTTGACTGCGGGCAGGTCGACAACACGAAGTTGGAAATTTCGGGAGCGCAGGGGTCCGGCTTCAACGTAATACTCAACGCTTTCGGGAAGCCCCGCGAAGAGGAATTCAAATCCCGCGGCTGCGGCCTCGCGCTGCATGGTGACCTGCTCCCACTTGGACGCGCTTCCGTAGCGGGCATAGAGGCGAGCGCTCTCCACCTGGCGGCCGATGACCTGCGCCGTGACCCGTTGGTTCGCGCTGCGGCGGACGGCGGCATTACCGGGACTGACTCGAATTTCATAAAAAGGGGCAGCACTGTGCGGTGAGCCGGCCCACAGGCGCGCGGCACCGTATCCGAGAAATCCCGGGCCCGCGGCAATCATCCAGGTCAGAACGCCAAGCGAAGCCGCCCCGCAGGCAACCCACGCCAGAAGTTTGCCCTCCGGAACCACGCATGCAGGTTCGGCCACGCGCGCTACCTCCAGCGTGTCCGCCGCCAGCAGTTCGAGGAAGGGATCACGGTTGCCCTGGTCGCGCTCGGCGAAGGTTACCAGGCGCTGATCGAATTGGGGGAAAACAACCTCCGCCTTGTGGGCAGCCCGCCTTCTGTTGAGGGCGCGCCAGGGTAGGGCCAAACCGTAGCCCGCTGCGGCGGCGAGCACGAGAATGAGAACGACGCGGGCGAAAATAAGGCTCACCTCGGAAAAAGCGAAAGCGTTGGTGATCAGGACCAGGACAACGGTGGTCGTCAAGGCGATTGAAACCAATGCGGCCGCCCCACGCACTAACGCTCCAAGGCGTAGACGTTTCTCGATCTTCATGAGGTAGGAAGCGAGCTGATCACGTGAGTTCACGGTTCCTCCCGTAGTTTACCCAGGTATCGGTCACTGACCAACGACTCCGCCACCGCTGCTGCCAAAAGGAGCAGCATGAAGTACCACCAGACGCTGTAGGGCTTGGTCTGAGCCGGCACTTTGCTCCCCGCCGAAGCCTGCGGGGGGGCGGTCGTAATGTTGCCCCGCCAAAGCGCCAGAACATCTTCGGGGATGACGCCCAAGTCGGACTCGCGGCGGTCCGCGTTGACGCCAATGACCTCATGACGGCCATTGGCGAGGCGCAATTCGTAAAAGCCAGCATGGCTCAACTGGAACGTCTGCGTGGAGGCGGCATCCTTTAACGAAAGAGGGCGGCGCCCGTCGGGGTCGATCACCTCCACGCTGGCGGCATGGTCCTTGTCGGTGCGCAGGTCAAAAAACGAATCGACCACGCGTGACCCGCTCCGACGCTCCGTACCGGAGAGATACCGCGCCGTTTGCTCGATGAAGGGGACGAAAATGGGATGCATCGGAAAATCGTTAGTGAGATTATCGAGGCCCGAGGCGAAAAGCAAAACCCTTCCCTCACTCAGATTCTTTTCCAGCAGCAAAGGGGTCCCATCGGTAAGCCTGGCAACGACCCGGGAATTCGCCGGGTCGGCCTCGACGGCAAAATAGAACTGCACGTTGGCCCAGTGGTCGGCCTTGGCAATCGAGGGGTGCGTCAGGTCAGCCTGGCCCACAGTCACAAAGCGCAGGTCGGCGCGGGAGTAATAGCGTGAGCCCAGGATGTTGCCGCCGAAAATGGGAATATGCGGACGCCGCGCCGCGGAAGTGCCAAGCGCGATCAGGACGCTGCCCCCGCTGCGGACATAATTCAGGAGACTCTCTTCGTACGCAGAGGGGATCGATACCACGTCGGACAGGACAACGAAAGCATACTGGGAGGGCGGCGCGTTCGACGCCTGGTCCACGGTGACAGTTTCTACCGTGAACGCCATTTCCGCGGCAGCGGCAAGGGCCGAGCGGAAGTAGAGCGGTGAGCGGGAATCATTCGCCTCATGCACGAAAAGAACACGTCTGGGATCGGAGCGCTCGACGGAAAACAAGAAACGGTCGTCAGCGGGTAAAGAGTCAGCCGAATCAATCCTCACCTCACAGCGGCTGAAGCCGTAGGGGACGTCCAGAGACTCAAATTCAACGGTCGCGCGACCATCAGCGGGCACGCTGGCGCTGCGCGTGACAATGGTTTTGCCGTTTACGACCAGGGAAACTGTGCGGGTGGCCGCCGGGGTATGGAATCCCGCGACCACGGCTTGAACGCGCGCCTTCTTGGGGTCCCAAACCTCGCCCGGGGCAGTCACACTTTCAACGGTCCAGTTGGGCATTGCATTCTTCACCACCGCATGGGGAAAGAGAGTGACATTCGGCGGCAGGGTCATTTCCTGGAAACTTGCCGGCATATTGGATTTTTGCAGGTCGCTGAAGAGGTGTAGCTCAATGGGAGTGCGGACGGTCTCGGCCAGGGAGCGGACCCCCCTCGCCAGCTCGCCGAAACTCGCGCGGGAGTCGCCGGGCGCGATGCTTTCTACCGCGGTCCGCAACTCGCCCGCTTCTTGCGTTTGCTGCGTCAGCGCGTGAAGCTGCGAACCCAGCGTCATGACCTGGGCACGGTCCCCCGGGTTTCGCGACTCCAGGACGGAAAGCGCCGCCGCCCGCGCGTCGGTCAGGCGCGACCCGGCGCGCATGCTGAAGGAGTTATCGATGACCAGCAGGACCAGCTTGTCTCCACCCACGCTTGCCACTGAACGGTTAATAAAGGGATTTGCAAATACCAGCGCCAGCAACAGCAGAATTGCAACGCGGAGCGACAGCAGGAGCAGATGGCGGAGGCGGCGATGCTTGATCGAGCTTTGCGTGCGCCGCTCAAAAAACATGAGTGAGCTGAACGGCTGCGGGTCCGCTTTGTGGCGGCGGAGCAAATGCAGATAAATAGGGAGTCCCACTAAAGCTGCACCCGCCAGGAACCATGGGGAAAGCAGACCCATTCACGACCTCCCCTGCCGTATCGCCAAATACTCCCGCAGTGCGTCGTCCAGCGGGCGGTCCGTCACCAGCAAATGGTAGTCCATGCCGGAGCCCCGGGCGCCATCGCGAAGCGCCTCAATGTGCGCGTCGATCTTCTGCGCATACTCCTCTCGGGCATATTCGGGGCTGACCTCCAAAGATTCCTGGGTCTCCAGGTCGATCAGTGTAGTCGGCCCGCGAAATTCCGGGCGAACCTCTTTGGGATCGAGCACGTGAAAGAGCACCACCTCATTGCCGCGAAAACGCAAAGGTTCCAGCGTCCGGATGATGCGCTCGGGAGCTTCGTAAAAATCGGAGATGATGATGGCCACGCCCCGCCGCCGGAGGAATTCCTGGAAGTGAGCCAGGGGTTTTGCGAAGTCGGTGCGCGCATGGGGCTCGGCGTGCTCGAGGCCGCTTAAAAGCCGGTAGAACTGCCCTTGACGGTTGGAGGGCCGAATGTAATTGCGAAGCTCATCGTCGAAAACGATTAAGCCCGCGGCATCGCGCTGAGTTTGGGTGGTGAGATAAAACAGCGCCGCGGCCGTGTAACGGGCATAGTCCATCTTGCTGACCCGGTGCGAGGAGTATTTCATTGAGTTGCTGGCGTCAAGGAGCACGGTCAGCAGGGTGTTGGTTTCGCCGCGATAGCGCTTTAGGTAGGCGCGCTCCGTGCGGGCAAAGACGTTCCAGTCAATGTGGCGCACGTCATCGCCGGGAGCGTAGGCCCGGTATTCGGCGAACTCCTGGCTGAAACCGAAGTTCGGGGAGCGGTGGAGGCCGGCGATGAATCCATCCACTACGGTCTTGGCGATCAGGTCCAGACCGGAAATGCCGGCCAGCACCTCCGGATCGATAAAGCGTTGCACCGTTAGCCTCCCGCCGGCGGCGGCATTTGTTCCAGCAAGCGGCGGAGAATTTCATCTGTATCGATGCGGTCCGACTCCGCGTGGAAATTCAAAAGAATCCGGTGGCGCAGCACGGGCGTGGCCAGCGCCGTGATGTCCTCGTAGGTCACGTGGTAGCGGCGGTGCGTCAGGGCGCGAGCCTTCGCGGCCAGCACGATGAATTGCGCAGCGCGTACGCTGGCGCCGTAGTTGACGTATTTCTTTACGAAATCCGGCGCCGTTCCGCTGTTGGCGCGCGTAGCGCGCACCAGGCTGACGACGTAGCGGGCGATCGAGTCCGCGATCGGGACCATCCGCACCAGCGTTTGGAAGTCGAGAATCTCTTCCGCGTTGGTGACCGCCTGAACCTTGGGGACGTGCGTCGTGGTGGTCAGGTCAATCACTTTCGCCTCATCCTCCGCACTCAGGTAATCGAGAATGGTGTTGAACAGAAAGCGGTCAAGCTGCGCTTCCGGCAGCGGGTAGGTTCCTTCCAGCTCGATCGGGTTCTGGGTGGCGAGAACGAAAAAGGGCAACGGCAACTGATAGTGATTACCACGCACGGTGCAGGAAACCTCCTGCATGGCCTCGAGCAGCGCGGCCTGAGTCTTGGGCGGCGTGCGGTTGATTTCATCGGCCAGGACGACATTGCCGAAAATAGGTCCCTGGACAAACGTCCAGCGGCGGTGGCCGGTGGTCGGGTCCTCTTCTATAATATCCGTGCCGGTAATGTCCGATGGCATCAGGTCCGGTGTGAACTGGATGCGCTTGAAGAGCAAGCCCAGCGTCTGGGCAATGGTGCGGACCATGAGGGTCTTGGCTGTGCCGGGCAGGCCGGTGATCAGGCAGTGGCCTCCCACAAAAAGCCCGATGAGAATCTGGTCGAGGACTTCTTCCTGTCCGACGATGACTCCCCGGACCTGGGTGAGAATGTCGTCCCGCACCCTTTGAAAGCGCTCAATCCGGCTCTTTAATTGGGTTGAATCCAGTTGCACCTCTGTAAAGGTTGCCATAGTTCATTGTGTCCTTTTCCCGGAGTCCTGAAGCTCCAATAATAATTTTTGCGCAGGGCGGTAGCCGGGCGCGGCCTCGAGCGACGCCAGCACGTGTTCCTGCGCCTTGTCACGCTGGCCGGCGGCGAAATAGGCCTGGGCCAGGTCGAATTGTGCGGAGGCGGTATCGAGCGGATGCGTGACCACGACGGCGTTGTATTCACGGATGGCCCCGGCGTAATTCTCTTGCGCGAGCCACAGGTTGCCGAGGTGGCGATGCAGGTCCTCATCACCGACGGGATCGATATAATTGATCCGATCCAGCGTGGCAGCGGCTTCCTTGGGCTCACCCAGCCCCTCTTCCAGCGAGGCTAACTCCTTCAGCGTTTGCGGGTTCTGTCCACCGGTTTTCTCATACCCGGTAAGCACTGCGGCGGCCGCCTGCTTCTCCCCTTTGGCGAGGAGGGCTTCAGCGAGGAATTCATAAGCGTTCGCGCCCTCGACATACTCCGGGTACATGCGGCGAACCGCTTCGCCTTCTTTCAGCACCTGGTCATAATTGCCGTCCTTGGCGGACGCGGCCAGCGCCTTCAGGCCTTTGCGCCACTCATCGAAACCCCCGGCGGTCTTACCGAGGTCCGCATAGAGCCACGCCTGAAACTGCTTGTCGAACTCCTCCGGCGACATACCGAAGTTTTGTCGAATGGCTTCGGGCGTGGTCTTTCGATCGGCGAATGTGTGCACCATATCGAGGAGCTTGTCGTCACCCCAACGGCCCTTGATGTAATCGCAGACGCGGCCTGCTTGGAAATAGGAAACCAGAACTTGCGCGGGATATTCCGGACGGACAAAGCTGCGGTCCAGGTCCGCGACGGGGAGCAATTTCTTGTCGCGCAAGGCGATGAGGATGTCCGGCGTCACCCGGCTGCCCCACTCGGGAGACGCTTCCCCCTCCTCGTGGACGGCCAGCCCCTCGGTGAACCAGCGCGGCACACGGTGGTGAGTAGCCGTGAGGATGTAGACGTGGCTCATCTCATGCCACAGCGTGCTGCCCCAATTAAAGTCACCGGGCTTGCGGCCCGAGGGGCTGTCCATGGCAATGACTTCGCCGAAGGTCACGCCCAGAGCGCCGAGGCCGGGCATCCCCATGGTACGAACCGCGAAGTCCTCGTGGTCGGGGTAGACTTCCACCTGCACGGGCCCCGGAAGTTTCATCTTGTATTTCTTCTCGTAGGTAGCGATACAGCGCTTTAACTCCGCTTCAAAATAGGGACGCAGCAGATCGGCTTCCTTCTTGTGTAGTTTCAGGATCGTGTTCTGATCTCTGAAGGTAATATAATTCTTGTAGCTATCCAGCAGGCGAAGGCTGTTCACGGTCGCCGCGTCCCGGTAACCATTGGCGTAACTCATCTCGAGTTGCCGGCGTGGTTCGTCCTCCTCCCCCAAGCGCATCAGGTTGACGCCAAGCGCGGAACGGGCCGACCAGAGTTGCGGATCAAGCTCGACCGCCTTGCGGTAATAGGCGACAGCGTCCTCAAAACGGTAGTTCAGCAGCAGGTGGTGGGCAATGATCGCGCAACCCTCGCCGTAAGTTGGATTGACCTGGCGGATTTTCTCGAGCCAGGCGTCAGGCGAGCGGTCGGCCAGCACCTCAACCGCGGCATGAACCGCCAGAGCGTCAAGCGCGTCGGGAGAAAGCTGGAGGGCTGCGTCCGCCTGTTTAAGCGCCTCACTCGAGTTCGAATCTTCCAGCGCAAGATTGGCCATTAACTCGTGGGCTTCCACGAGCTTGGGATCTAAATCCAGAGCTTTGGCCGCCCATTTGACGGCCTTGCTGTCAAAGCCATCCGCGCTAACGAGGGCCAGACCCAGATAGGCTGGTGCGCTTTGGGGATCTCGTTCCAGCGCCTCTTCAAAAAGGTTTTCAGCCTCGGTGTTATTGAATCGCTCATGCATAAGGCGGCCCCAGCGGACGCGGTAACGGGCATTGCGATCAGCTTGGGCCACCGCATCGCGAAACTGATTGCTGGCCTCCTGGTAGTTATCGAGACCCCAATAACCTTCGGCGCGAAGGTAAGGATCGGGCGCGGCCGTGAGCGATTCGTAGCAGGTTCGGGCTTCGGCTCCATGGCCGTGCTGGCGTAGCGCGTGGCAGTCATCCGGCGTGGCGCCCCACGCGAGGCTGGCTCCAACCATTCCGACCATCCACAGCGCCCGGATTGGGCTTACGCGGGTCACTTGTCCAACTCCTGCTGCACTCGCGCCAGCTCGACGAGCGCGGCGGTCAGTTGCTTTTTGTATTCGTCCTCAGAAATGGCGGCTTTCTGATACTTCAGGGTATCGATCTGGCGTTCAAGTTCCTCTTTCTTGGCGAGCAAAGCGCGCTTGCCCGGGTCGCTCGCGGCTCTCCCGGCGGCGCCGAATCGAACCAGGGTGAAGCTTGAAAGCATCAACCCTTCACCGCTTTCACTTGCGGGCGCGCGGACGGGCTCGCCCTTGCCCGTGTCCTCAAACACTGCATGCTCGGTGGGGAGGCGCTTTTCGGATTCGTAGTAAGCCGCGGTCTTGCGGTCGGCATATTGAAACGCCTCCAAGGCGCTGATCGCCTCGTTCTTGTCCACGTCGGCGTCGGGGTCGTGCAGCGCCTCGACCCAGTAGCGACAAAAGATGGTAGCGTTCTTTTCCGTTCCGGTTTTGGTGGCGGTGATTACCGCACGGCCGGGCCGTTCGAGAGCGGAAAGTGACGCCCCGCTGGCGCTCGTGGTGTTAACGATCAACTGGCGTTTGGCGGGCACGCGATTACAGAGATTAGCCAGTTCCTCGCCGGAAATATCCGGGCCCACAAGATTGAATTTGTACTCCATGCCGTCAAAGGAGCCGTGGCCGATGAGGATAAGCACGAAGTCGTCCTCCGGCTTGGCCTGGCTCGAAATGAGGCCGAGGGTTTCGCTCAGGCGCTCACGGGATGCCTCCTTGCCCCTCAGCGTGAAGACATGCACATCACCGCCTGAGCTTTTGAAGACCTTGTCAAGATCGTTGGCCTGCCCCGTGAAGCGCTGCTCGTACTCCGGCTCGCCGCCCAGGCCCGCGACGGTGAGGTAGTACACCGCGCCCTGCGCAGGAAGCACAGACAGATACCAGAGTGTGAGCAACAAACCCCAGAATGCGGTTCTCACACGATCCCCCACCTCCGGCGCAAGAGCCATTCGGAGCAGCGCAAAAAAAGAATCAATAGGAAGACGGCCGGCATATTCCACAATTCTTTGGTTTGACGAAAGCTGATACCCGCTTCGGAATAGGGAATGTCGCGGGCGAGGCGAGACAGGTCCTGAGGCCGCCAGTACCGCCCGCCCGTCTGTGCCGAAAGCCTTTCCAAAAGGTCGCGATTCTGCTCGAGATGAAAGTTTTCGGCGACGCCATCCACCCTTTCGAATGCGAGCGCGTCGCTGCCGAGATCCGCGTCGGCGCGCTTGGCCGTCACCAGGACCGAGTACGCCCCCGGCCGGTCGGCGTTCCACTCCGCCTGGAACACGCCGGGGGTGTTCGGGTCCGGAGCCAAGTCGAGGGTTGCGCTTGTGCCCCCCGGCCCCGAAATGTGCGCTTGGGCGAGGGCGTCCGGCGCAGGTGTGAAATCCTTGTCGCGGACGTCGGCCGAGATTTTGATGCGCCCTTCGTCAAACAGCATGGGGTTGGGGACGGAGGCGACGATGTGGCCCGGCGTATCCGCAACCAGCCAGCGCAGCAGTTGTTGCCAGAAGGCGTCATGCGCATGGTCTTCCAAAGGCAAGGTCATTTGCCAGCGCCACGACCCGGCTGTGGCCAGGATGGCGGTGCGTCCGCGGCCGTAATTCTCGGTGATGAGCAACGGCATCTTCCTTCCGCCGGCATTCATTTCAACCAATACTACTGCACCGGGCTTGGCTGTGCCGGGATCCTGATAGTCTTCGAGGTAAGGAAGTTTTTTCCAGCGCGCCAGGTTGTGCACCGGGTCTTCGATCAACCGGCAAATGGCGCTGTCCGCCCCGGCGGGCGTTAGTGCAACCGTGGCAGGGTCCCGGTGGAACGTCCCCTTCCGGTTGGGCAGGATGACGGGAAGAAGGTCGGCAAGGCCGGATGCTGCCCAGCCTCCATCTGCCAATGCCAAGCGGCCACCGAGCAGCAGCAAGCCGCCGCCACGGCGGTCGACGAACTGCGCGATCAACTCCCGTTGGGCAGGCGTGAAATAGTCGGCTTCAACCGAGCCGATAATCAGCCCCTGGTAAGCGAAAAGCTCCTCGCTGGTGGCCGGGAACCCCTGAGCCAATTCCTTGGGGTCATCGATTCCCTGGCGGTAGATTTTATTCTCCGTCGTGCGCAACATGGAGACTAGCTGAACCACAGGGTCATCCGACTGAGCGCGCCGGATGAACTTGTACTCCCAACGCGGCTCACCCTCGACGTAAAGGATGCGGCGCCGGCCCGACTCAACATTTATCAGACGGGTCACGTCGTTATTGGACGGATTTTCCTCGCCGGGAAGCAAGTCGATAGAGAAGCGGAGCGTTTTGGGTCCGGCGCTTCCGGCGTTGAACATCACGTCCTCTGTCTGGACGGCGCCGTCGCCGGCAAAGGTGATTCCCTGCGCCGCAAGCACCGTGCCCCCATCGTAAACCCGCAGTGTTGACTTGCGCCCGGCGTAGCCGTGCTGGTGGAAACGAACCGTGGCCGCCAAGCGCGAGTCAGCCAAAGCGCGGGGCGCAACACTGGCGTCGTCGATCTCCACGTCCTGCGCCGTCTGTTCGCGCCCGAAGCCGACGGTGTGGACGGGAATCCGGCGGGAGCGGAGCGCCGTGATAGTGTCTAAATCGATGCCGCCGGAATTGTCGGACCCATCGCTAAGCAGGACCACTGCCCCGATGGGCAAATCACTGGTCTCGTCGGTCAATTGCTTGAGGCTGGCGCCGATGCGCGTCACCGGGGTGGACGCTTGCAATTCTGCCAGACTCGCAAAACGAGTTAGGTGACTGTCGAGGCGATAGAGGCGAACCTGAAACTGCTTCTGGAGGTCGGAAAGGACGCCGCCCTGGATGACCTTGACGGCACGGTCGATGCGGGCTGCGCCATCCTCCGTGGTGGCCATGCTCCGCGAGTCGTCGATCAGGACGGCGATGATGTTTTTCTGCGGCTCGAGCTGAGCGATGGTAATGGCAGGCTGCCAAAGCAAAATGAGCAAGACGGCGGCCAGGCAGGATTGGAGAAGCCAGATCACGGCGGCCTGCCAGTTTCTTACGCTGGGGGCCGCTTGCGGCAGACGTGCACGGATCAGCCCTGCCAAGGCGCCAGTCGTCGCCAGGAGAAGTAGGCCCAGGATCCACCTCGGCCAACTACTCAGCAGGACAAACTCACCTCGCGAAAAAACCAAGCGTGGGTACTTAAAAAAAAATTGAAACATGCACGGGACCACTGACAGCCCGGATCGCGCCCCCGATACTTGCCTTCAGTGCGTCAACACGTACGAAAAGTTAGGTAACCCTGATAACGCTTTTGTAAGATGCCCTGATCCAGCCATTGGATGTTAAGGGGATAGGATATCAGAATTTCTTCGTGCCATCTGCCGGATGGCGGCGAGGAGGCGGTGTCATTTGGAATGGTATCCCCTTCGAATCGCTGGCCAATCCCGCGAAAGCGGGAATCCAGTCCGTTGGCGGCGCATTTCCAGTGGCTTGCGGGGTTGATTCCCGCTTTCGCGGGGATAGCTGCACGCGGGAGCGCCCATGTCGCGACAATGGCACCCAAACCTCCAGCCTGGTAGTGGGAGACTCAGGTTGAAGTGGAAGGGTCTCATCTGTCGTCCCCGAAGGGGAACAACATCATCAGCGGGTCACGGTCAGCCGAATCTGCCCGTCAGTACCAGCCTTCCCGCAGTACCTTAGGCTAATCCAATTGCCTCTCGGTTGTATTGGCAGCATCCGGGGACGTGGTACAACTGAGTGTAGTAGGATCGATGTGGTTTTACATAAGTAGTCGAAGTTAGGCATAAAATAGCAGCCCAGGGCTAACAGCAGGAGGCAACGGAGAGAGCTCTTCAAGACGACCGCGATTTGAGGTTGGAACGTGGCGCTTTTGAATGCCGGAGAACCAACGGGTTTTTCGACCCTTATAAATGCAGGTGGAGGAAACAGGGAGATGAAAAATCGAATTCGAAAATGCTTGAGCTTGGCGGCGGTAGCGGTTTTGTGTATTGCGGCCGGCGCCTCCGCACAAAATGGGCTACGCGCGCGTGAATCGAGCAAGACCCTAAAAGGACTTGCCCGTAGTCTTGCCTTCACGGTGGTCCAACACGGCGCCGATCCCACGGCAACCGGCCGCCCCACGATTTCGCAAAAACTCGTGGTGCAGGTTCCCGAGCCTACTGCCCCGGTTCTTCTCGGCGCGGACTTGTTGGGCTTGGCCACGCTGGTCTTCATGTTCCGTAAACGAATGGTCTTCCAGCGAGTCAGGAGTGGCCCAGAATGCGCCTCGGAGGGAAAGTGCGAGTAGAGATTGCATTCCTCCTGGGCGGGCAGGGTCACGCATAGCGGAACAGCGCCTTGAATCCAAAATCCATATGCTGCTGGTTGTGACAGTGAAAGAGCGTGAGCCCCGGCTGGTTGGCCACCAGGTCCACCGAAACGCGACCGTAGTTCGGCACCACCACCGTGTCCTTAATCACCCCGGAAGTCTTCTTTCCATTAACGTCCACGAGCTCAAAGACGTGCCGGTGCATATGCACAGGGTGGGCGTCGTCGCTGCGATTGTGAAAGACTAAGCGGTAGCGCGCGCCCTCCTTCAGGACGAACTCGCGTTCGTGCGGATACTCTTTGCCGTTGACGAGCCAGTGGTTGAAATTCCCCGGGCCGCCCGGAATGACTTCGAACTTCATGTCAATGGTTTGGTCGGGCGCGGGCCTCGACGCTGGTGGGCCGAAGATCGTGTAGTCCCACTGGGTTTTGGTGGGCGCCGCCCACTGGGGGTCTCCGTGCTGGTCCGCATACTCGACCAGGATTCCCATCCCGTCGTTGCGGTCGTCATCCTTGGTGGCGCCCAGTATCCAGATGCCGGGCCGGTTCATCTCCACGATGGCGTCCACCCGCTCCCCCGGACCGAGGGCCAGGACTTCCACCGCCTGCGGCGAGGCCACAGGGTTCCCATCCAAGGCCACAACGTGAAACAGGTGGCCCGCCAGGGCAATGCTCCGGTTTCCGGTGGCGCTGGCGTTGAGCACGTGCACCAGCAGGCGCTGGCCCGGCCGGACGCGAATCGGTTCACCCGCGCCGAGCGACTTGTCATTGATGGAGAAAATCCGGTAGCCGACTTCCAAACCGTTCTGCCGTTGGTCGGGGACTGCCGGCCTTTCGGGTTGAGGTCCGATGGCTCCCATTTCCATTTCATCCATATCTTCCGAGGTCAGGAACGGTTCCCATTCGCGCAGAGCCAGAAATACTTCCTGGTCGTAGCGGCCCGGATTGTTGGCCGACTCGATAAAGACGAAACCGAATTGCCCCGTGTATGTGCCACGGTGCAAATCGATGCCGGCCATCGTATGGGTGTGATACCAGCGCGTTCCCGCGGGCCGCGGCACAAACTGGTACCGGCGGCGGCCATGGGCCGGGACCATCGGTGTGCCTTCCTCCTCCGAGCCGTCAACATCCGGCGGGATGAAGAGTCCATGCCAGTGTACAAGTTCGGGCACGTCGGTTTCGTTCACGACATCCACGGTCACCGGTTTGCCCTCCCGCATTCGCAAGACGGGACCAGGCGAGGCGCCGTTATAGCCGATCGTGCTGATGGCGCGATTCGGATCGAGCTGCACAATCACGGGGGAGATTTTGAGAGTGATATCCGCCCCGGTCACCTCGGGCACGGATTCGGGATGCATCTGCGCCCCCAGGAGCCGGGCTGCCCCGAATCCCGCGACGCTTGCACATCCGTACTGGATGAAATGTCTTCGCTTCATAAAATCCTTGGCCAACGATCAATGGGGAACTCATGGCAAAAGGTCTAATTAAGGCAGCCCGCTACGCCAGACCACGCGTGTCTCGAAACGCGGCACTATCCCCGCCCTTTGCTGCGACCTTTAGGCGCTCCTGAACAAGAGTGTCGCCTAGATTAGATGGCGGGTGAGCCCGATGCGGCTGCCTTGTTGTCAGACCAACAGCCGTTTCCTGTGGTTAGTGCGTCATACCATAAATGATGTAATTGATTCCCGTACGATAGGCGAGCGAAGAGAATCGCTCGGGGTAGCGCGGATCGTCAGCGTGCTCCCAGGCGTCCCCCAGATGCATGTTGTGGCAAATGGCCACTAGGATTCTTCCCTTATCGTCGCGAATGGCGCGCCAATGCGGCTCAATGCCGTCCCTTTCGTAAGTCCTGCCTGTCCAGACATACTGATACCCGGGGATTTGGAACCGCTCGTCCAGATCATAGAGGACGTGAAAAATTTCGTCCGAGTTCTTCAGGTCCTCGACTGGACGATCCGGAAACACCTTATGCATGCCCGCGAGGAAAGTCTCCCATTCGGCGGCGCCATGGAAATTGTCGGCCATCAGAAAACCACCCCTGAGAAGGTACTCGCGCATCCGCTTGGCCTGCGCCGCAGTGAAGTCCCAACGGCCTACGTTGACGGCATAGATCCACGGCCAGTTGAAGATTTCGTCGCTATCCAGGTCAAGCACCTTTTCCGTTGTGCGGGCGTCAAGCCGAGTCAGACGCCGGACGCCTTCAACGAACTGGCGGTCTGCCTTGGGGAAATCCTCCGACCACCCGCCGCGGCGCCAACCGCCGAAGGATCCTCCACTCGCAGCGAATCGCAGCCGCCCGAAAGTGAACTCGGCCTTTTCGTTGGTTTCGGTGGGAACGTCTTCAAATCGCAAGCGGGGGAATTCGTCGAGCTGAAAAGCCGTCAGAACGGTGCTGAGCCCCAATGCTAGCAGCACCAGCATTCCTCGACGGAGCTTCATAGATCACCCTGGGAGAATGGTAACAAAATGTCAGCTTGTTTTCCAGTGCCTGAAAAAGCGGCGGGTATGCCCCTTGCAAGGCAGGGGCGTGGAGCCAATCACCGCGGGCCGTCGCGTTGCCGCTCAATGTCACGGTCGATCAGTCCGTTGCTGCCGCAATCACCAATGCAGAACAGGGATTCGGCCCGAACAAGGTGCTCGTCAATAATGGCGGTATGGGTCTGGCGGGTCCTCTTGAGGCAATCTTCATCTTGCCTTACGCGGCAAGGGCTGGAGGCACCCTGCGCTATGAACCGAAACCTTCCAGAGCGAGTTTGGCGAGGGACAATTCTAAAGATTGTTTGGACATCCCGAATCAAAATAGAAAATCTGCGGGCCTGTATCATTTCTCGTCTTCGCCAACACCCGAGAAAATGTGTTTTCGACAATTAAGGACCTCGCGCACCTTCTGCGCCAAAGCTTTGGGTGTAAATGGTTTTTGCAGGAAAGCCGTGCCGGTTTCCAGCACGCCATGGTGGACGATGGCGTTGTCCGTATAACCTGACATGTAGAGCACCTTCATTTCCGGG
The DNA here is from genome assembly GCA_049519635.1 of Terriglobia bacterium. Classification (GTDB taxonomy): domain Bacteria; phylum Acidobacteriota; class Terriglobia; order UBA7540; family UBA7540; genus Bog-366. Next base: position 21,073 of record JBEKQO010000086.1, read on the forward strand.
TGGGTGGACATCAATCCCTCCGCCAGAACGCGGCCTCCAATTTCGGGCATCACCACGTCGGCGATCAAGAGATGGATTGACCGCGGATTTTGCGCCGCGATCGAGATCGCTTCCGCCCCATTGCTGGCTTCCAATACGCGGTATCCTTTCATTCGCAGCGATTCCAGGACCAACATCCGAACCGCAGGCTCATCCTCGACCACAAGGAGTGTCTCTGTGCCGCGGGCCGCTTCAGCGTCAGCGTTTTCAAGCCCGTGAACCTCCAGGGGCTCATCGATCCGCGGCAGGTAGATTTTGAACGTAGTCCCTTTCCCTGGCTCGCTGTAGACCCAAGTGTATCCGTCGCTCTGCTTGACGATGCCGTAGACAGTGGAAAGTCCGAGTCCGGTCCCCTTCCCGATCTCCTTGGTGGTGAAGAAAGGCTCGAAGATTCGCTTTTGGGTTTCGGCATCCATCCCAATGCCTGTATCGCTCATGGCCAGCATCACGTAGGGCCCCGCTTTCACAACCCCATGAGTTTGCGCGTAGGGCGCATCCAGGTCGACATTTCGCGTTTCCATGATGATCTTCCCGCCCTGAGGCATTGCGTCGCGGGCGTTGACCGCCAAGTTAACGATGATCTGCTCGATTTGGCCCGGGTCAGCTTTCACCCTGCCCAAATCCTTTCCCGTCACCGTGACCAGATTAATATCCTCGCCAATCAGGCGCCCCAACATCATGTTCATACTGGTGATAACGGAGTTCAGATCCAAGACTTGCAGATCCATCACCTGCTGCCGGCTGAAAGCCAGAAGTTGGCGCGTGAGCGAGGCGGCGCGCTCCCCGGCCTTTCTGACCTCCTCGACATGCTTGCGATTGGGATCATCAAGCTTCAGGCCGTCGAGCGTGAACTCACTGTAGCCATTGATGATGGTGAGTAAGTTGTTGAAGTCGTGGGCGACACCGCCGGCGAGTCTTCCCACCGCCTCCATCTTCTGCGCCTGGCGGAACTGTTGCTCGAGCTGTTTCTGCTCCGTAACGTCATGCACCGTACCCAGCATCGAGATCGCCTTTCCCGCTTCATCGCGGGTGATCTCTGCTTCTTCGTGAACGTAGCGGGAGCTGCCGTCTGGCAGCACAATCCTGTGGTCAAGGCTATAAGGCTTGTCTTGGTAGAGCGCATCGGTATAGGCTTTCTTGACCATGCCCCGGTCCTCGGGATGCACGCGACGCAGAAATTCCTCGAACGACGGCCGAAAGGCCTCTGCGGTTACGCCAAAGATTCGGTAGCATTCATCGGACCAATGCAATTCATCTTTGATCAGGTCTTGCACCCAATTCCCCAGGTGAGCAATTCGTTGCGCACGGGCGAGGGTGGCTTCATTGTTCTTTAACGCCTCCTCCGCCCGCTTACGTACGGTGATATCAATGAGCGTCCCCTCCAGCACGCCGCCCGTCTCGCCATCACCATCGATCAGCGAGACGTTGAAAAGGACCCAGACGGGACTGCCATCCATCCGTTTGAGACACATTTCGTTGCCGACAAGGACACTTTCCGTTTTGGCGCGTTTAAGTATCAGATCCCGGAATCCGGGGAAGAAGTATAGGTCATCTGTATTGTGGCTTTTGAGCCCCTCGATCGAATCGTAGCCCAGCATGCGGACGAGAGACCGGTTGCAGTCCAGGATTTTGCCATCCAAAGTGCTGCGCAGGACACCGGCAGCGTTTAGTTCAAGAAAGCGGCGGTAGCGCTCCTCCGAATCGCGCAGCGCTTGTTCGGCCCGTTTGCGTTCGGTGATGATCTCCGAAAATAACAACAGGCCTCCGACCTGGCCGTTGGGTTCGTGCCACGGCCGGATTTCCCAGCGCACCCAATCGGTGGTGCCGTCCGGGTGGATTATCGAGTCTTCCTCCGACTTTTCAACCCCTCCTGCCAAGCAGCGCTTATGGACCTCTTTCCAACGGTCAGGGAGGTTGGGAAAAAGGTCATAGTAACTGCGCCCGACAATATCCTTATCGCCCAGGCGACAGTCAGCCAACCAGCGGCGGCTGGCCGCCAGGTATTTCATGTTGCGATCCAACATCGCGATGGGAGCGGGAGCGTGCTCAACGAACAGGCGCAGGCGCTCTTCGTTTTCACGCAAATGCTGCGCCAGTAGTTGCGCCTCGGCCCGCAATTGCTCGCTCGTGGTCAAGTCGCCGGCATAGCGGGCGATATCTCTCACCAACCCGGCCTGCGCTTCCTTGAGCTCACGGGCCCGCTGCTCGTGGGTGCGCGCATTCTCGGCCAGATAACTGCACAAAACGGCGGTGACGAAGAAGAGCGGAATGTGCGTCAGGGTTTCCGGGTCATGAAGCACACTTCGTCCCCGCCCCAACTGGAGCCCGACCTCAAGCACACTGGCAACCACGGCGATGCCGACGCTCATGCCCAGGTCTCGCCCTAACGTGGCCATGAACATTGTCAAGTAATAGAGCAGTAGCGTCTCCGATTCGTACCCGGAAATGCCATAGAGGACGATCGTCAGAATTCCCGAGTCGATGATAAAGACGGCGTAGGGCAGCTTGGGGTCCTCGAGCCAGGCAAGGGGCAGAAGCAGGACCAGAAGATCGGAAAAAAGCAATCCGATCCCGAGCATCCACATCTTGGTCGGAACCGGCGTTCTGTGCCAGGCCATCAGTACCAATAAA
>JBEKQO010000087.1:0-38475 GCA_049519635.1 Terriglobia bacterium
GCGCTGTTGTCGGTTCCGATCAGCAGATAGCCGATGATCCCGTCCCGTTCGTCGCGCAGCGCCGTGACCGATACGACCGCGGGAAAGCGGCTGCCATCCTTGCGGATGTAAGTCAATTCGTAGATGTCTTCGATGCCGCGATAGGCCTTGAAGACCAAGGCCTCAAAGCCCGGAGTGATGGTGGTTCCCAGCTCGATGCTCAACGCTTTGGCGCGCGCAATCACTTCCTGCGGATCGGAGATGTCGGCGGGGGTGATCTTGTCCACCACGTCGGCGGCCGTGTACCCCAGCATGCGCTCGGCGCCAACATTGAATATTTGAATGACCCCCTTCTCGTCGGTGGCGATGCTCGAGAAATTGGCGCTGTTGAAGATGGCGCTCTGGAGGGCCCCCGCCTTGACCAGAGCCTCTTCCGCCCGTTTGCGCGCGCTGTTGTCGGTTCCGATCAGCAGATAGCCGATGATCCCGTCCCGTTCGTCGCGCAGCGCCGTGACCGATACGACCGCGGGAAAGCGGCTGCCATCCTTGCGGATGTAAGTCAATTCGTAGGCCTTGAAGACCAAGGCCTCGAAGCCCGGAGTGATGGTGGTTCCCAGTTCGATGCTCAACGCTTTGGCCCGCGCAATCACTTCCTGCGGATCGGAAATGTCAGCCGGGGTGATCTTGTTCAGGACGTCGGCAGCCGTGTAGCCCAGCATGCGCTCGGCGCCAACGTTGAATATTTGAATGACTCCCTTCTCATCGGTGGCGATGCTCGAGAAATTGGCGCTGTTGAAAATTGCATTCTGCAACGCCCCCGCTTTTAGCAGAGCTTCTTCCGCCTGTTTGCGCGCGGTATTATCGGTTCCGATCAACAGATAGCCGATAATGGCATCCTGATCGTCGCGCAGCGCCGTGACCGATACGACCGCCGGAAAGCGGCTGCCATCCTTGCGGATGTAGGTTAGCTCGTAGATGTCCTCGATCCCGCGCGAGGCCTTGAAGACCAGGGCCTCGAAGCCCGGAGTGATGGTGGTTCCGAGTTCGGTGCTCAACGCTTTGGCGCGCGCGATCACTTCCTGCGGATCGGAAATGTCGGCCGGGGTGATCTTGTCCACTACGTCGGCGGCTGTGTAACCCAGCATGCGCTCGGCGCCGACATTGAATAACTGAATGACGCCCTTTTCATCAGTAGCGATACTCGAGAAGTTGGCGCTGTTGAAGATCGCGTCCTGCAAGGCCCCCGCTTTTAGCAAAGACTCTTTGCGTTGGACCTCGGTGACAACATCCAGAGTGCCCACGGCGGCGCCGGGAAGAGCAGAATCGTGATTTTGCGTTGGCATGTCCCAACTTCCATCGAGCTTCTTAACTGGGATTTCCCTTGTTGAAGCCCGTGCAGGTGTACGCTCCAAATAGTTAAAAACATTAAGGAACGTAACAGACGGAGGCTTGCCCTGTCTGTTCAAAAATGACCACCTCGGCCAAAGCCTTGCTTTTGGTAAATGTTGGCCAATCCTTCCGCCGCAGTGGCCCCCAGGTAACGTTCACGCTCTCCCCCCAGCCGGAGAGGGTGGAGGTAATTCGGATTTACTTCCCTCGCTCCCTTGAGGGAGCGGGGAACTGCATGGCGGAGGGGGCCCATTGCTTTGCAGGTCGTGGGGGGGGAACTGAGAACCGTCAGCTTAGGTGAACACCTTTGGGGTCAGGCAATTATGCTGCTGGAGGCGGGCTGCGGCTGCCCGGAGATCCCGAGCAGCCGCAGGGGTGTGGGAATCCAGCGCAGCCCGTATGCCGCGCTGGTGCGCGTGGTAGAGCTTGACTTAATCCCCTCTGCCGATTCCTTGTGGGGCCAGACTCATCATCGGGTGCCCGGCGAAGCCGGAAAAGCAATCTGCATTCTTGTGTACCTGCCTGCCCCCAATTCTTCCCCAAGTCACTTTTCGTGCATGCACGTTGCCAGAACACCATGGGCCGCGAACTCCCCGCAAGCCTTGTGCTGTCAAACGGTTGCCGATCATCGGGTTCCCGGATGACGGAAGGCGGCAGAGAATAATTTGCTCGGCATCGCGTCAGAATTGCCTTCCGCCATGGTCGAGCTTCAGGTCGCATTTTTCAGCGCCGGGGGAGGGGTCGCGCTGGGGCTAGCACCATACCCCTGGCATCTCGTCCGGATTTCTCACCACGCTGGGTGCTCTTGTGGGTTGCCAGATGGGTGGGGCTTCACAAGCTGCGGCAGAACCCTCCCGCGCTGTTATCCTGAGCCCGTTCATTGTCATTCAGAGTGCAGCGAAGAATCTCGCTCTGTCGCTCTGATTATTTTAAAGCAAGGCGAGATTTTCCCTTCGCGGACTTACAGTGGGGGGGAATCCTCGAAGGGCTCAGGAACGTATGCGGCTCAGAATGACAGAGTCAAAGAGTATGTCCGCCGCCTGAAAAGGCCGTTGCCGACTGTGCCGTAACATAGCAGGTATCCATCTTATTTTCATAAACTCATCGGCATCGCGCCGATCTCGAAAATATAAGCCATGTGTTTTCTGTAAGTTATCGGCCTAGCGTGGGCTTGAGGTGCTTTTCTGCAATTCCGGGGGTCTCAAATTATACTATCTCTTGCATTTTCAATAACTCATCGGCAAAAAAGTCAAAGCGCTTATTTTCAACAACTCATCGGCATATGACATTTTGTCGTTTATTTTCCCCTTTGTTTTCATTAACTCCTCGGGGTCGACCTTCATTTTGATACTTTTTTGCGTGCGGCGCCATCCGCACACTTTCATGGACATATTGACGGTCTGCCACACAATTCGTAGGCTTGACTCTTCCCACCGATTCATCTGTGGGGCATGCGACTGGACGGTCGCCAGAATTTCGTCCCGATCGAACCGCAAGCCGGTTTGATGTTCAATCTTCATCAGCAGACTCGTAAGCGCCAGGGCTCCCGGCAGTTGACCGCGGTTGATACGTGCTTCTCGCGCCCATAGGTGTGGAATTTCACCGCTCCGCCCTTCTTCACTTGTTAGTCCGGCACCTTGACGGCCATTGGCAATGCCGTCATTTTCAGATTTCCGCCCGGTAGAAATAAGGAAGGGTAGCGGGAATGGCCGGGCATTAGAGGCTGGGGAAATAAGCCCGATCGCGGACAACCACCCCGGCGCTCGGCGCCACCCCTCCTCATCTGAGGAGGGGAGCACTTTTACAATTCCCCTCCTGATTCAGGAGGGGTGGCGCCTCGGGCGCCGCGGTGGTGTTGCCAAAGGGATAATAAGTCCCCGATGGACGTGGAAAAGCCGCGGACCTAAAAAACAGGTCCGCGCTACACGTGCTCCAACCGGCCGTATAAAGCAAGGGGCACGGCAAAGGCCCGCAAGGTCCGAAAAGCTGCAGCGCCGAGAGCGGGCCCGGAGCTACCCGCTAGGGCACAACCGAAATGGTGAAGGTTCGCTCCACGAATTGCCCCGCGTACGCAGGAGAAACCGTGGAAGTACCGTCGCTCACCCGAATCGTAAACGGACCGCAGGTACCCGCCGTCGTAGGCGCTCCCGTAATCTCACCCGTGGCGGCGTTCAACATCAGACCCGCGCAACTCCCTGTGCCGAGAAGGCCAGTTGGCTCGCTCCAAGTACGAGGCACAGGGCCTCCCTCCACCGCCGCATACTGGAAATAAGCCGCGGTGGTTACGCTTGCCGCGGGCAGCGAGAAGGGGAGAGTGGGACTATATCCGCCGGTGGTGAAGTGAATCGCCGGATTCGGAGTCAAGTCGAGGCCTTCCGGACACGAAGAACCCGTCATGAGGCAGGCGGCCTGGTAAGTCCCGGTGGACGTAGCGGTTATCACCGGGTTGTCCACGGAAATATCGGCATTTTCGGTAAAGCTGTCAATTACGACTGAGCCCGAGCCCGTGCTGTAATCGTACGCGATGATCGTATCCGAATTGTAGCAGGTCACATAGAACCGCGTACCGTAGGTACTGGTGGTCATGTTCGCCTTGATGTCCACGGGGGTCGTGCACCCGCTTTCTAGGGGGTAGACTGTAGTAGGGGCGGGTGTGAGTGAAGCGGGCAAGTCGATGGTCCTGATCGGGGCGAGGAGCAACGTGTCACTCCCGATGAGGGAACCAATCGCTTGCGAGACATTCCAGACTTCCACGACGTTATTCGGATCATTTTGGCAAGCAATGAACAGCCGATTGCCATCCGGAGAAACGGTAATTCCCGCCGGAGATCCGCCGGCCTGGCAGACCCGGAGGGTTCCAGTGGGGTTGGCTCCATAGGGTAAAGCTCCAACGAGGCTGGTGGGCGATAGCGGCGGATCTGGGGCCGCGGTGGTGGTTATGGCAATGTAAGGATAAGTGTTGGTTTGATCCATTTGCACTGTGTACACATAGTTGCCCCGAGGATCAACTGCCACGGGTCCCCCATTCAAGCCGAGGGTCATCCGGGTTCCCGCCGCAGCAGGATAGGTTGTGGCGGCCGTAGCTGATAATGCGGGTAGACTCAGTGGGACGAGGGTATTGCAAGTAGTCGTGGGCACGCAACTGGCGTTTAAGGACACCCAGCCCTGCAAGGCGTCTGGCGTTACGGCGATGCCAAAGGCGTCCACGACGTTCAATGCGTTGGCGGCGACCAGGGTGGCGGGCACCATTCCGGGGTTTTCGGCATCAGGGATGGGCTCGACAGCAGCATTGGCGATGCCACCCGTTGGCGATGGGTCCACCAGCCAAGCATCGTACCGGATAAATGGCGACAGGTTGGAGCACGGGGGCGTGGCGCAGGTTGTTGGGTTGGCCGTAAAGTATTGCTGCGGTTCGATATCCAGTGCGTACAGATTAAACAACGAGGGGAACGCGGTGGTAATGTCACTGACCGCCTTGGCGCCGGCGATGGGATCAACGACGGAAACATTGCCGGTTCCTTTGATCACGTACACCCATTGCCCGTCGGGTGTAACTCGCGCAGCATTGGGGGCGCCCGTTCCCAGCGCCACGTTAGTGGGAGTGTTCACAAAGTTTGTGTCGAACCCGAAAAGGTCGGCAGAGAAGTTGTTGGCAACAAACCCTTGGGAATTGAAAACTTTGGGCTCATTTGCTGCGGTATTCAATGCCAGGGTGGGGCAGGTTGCGGCGGTAGCACAAGTTGGCGTCGTGGCATCACCGTCGTCCGCCACCTGGATGGTCGTGGACACAGATCCACTCGTTGTGGGTGTCCCGAAATAATACCCACGAATTGTTGCGGTAGGGTCATCCAAGGGGAGCAGGGCAGGAGTTCCAAAGGTCACACCCGCGATGCCTCCACTTGGTGTGCACGTCGGTCCGCTACTGATGGTTCCCGCGCACCACACGTAGGGAGCGCCCAATCCCCCCCGGTTTGAATCCAGGGTGGCGGAATAGGGCTCACCGACCGTGGCATTCTCCAGGAAGGTGTTGGTAATCACAATTTCCGGATTCACCGTCAAAATGCTGGCCAGCGTGCTGCTGGGGTCGGTCAGCGCCGTTGCTGCCGGTGTCGCTTGATTGGCGGTGTCCGCCACGGTGACGCTGGGAGTGCCCGCAGCAAGAGTGGCTGCGGTGCAGGCCACCGTCGCCGTCGGATTGGCGGGGGTGCAGGAGAAGCCCATTCCCGTCAACCCGGCATAACTAAATGTATAGGTAGGTGAGAGACCGCCCGTCGCGGAATAAATCGGTAGGGAGCAAGCTCCACCACCGGTGCATCCCATCCCAGTCCCGTAAGAACGCGCATTGACGCCCACGGGCCAAGCCTGACTAGCCGTATAGCCAGCACCACCGATGGTGACGGTGACGGCCAACTGGGAATCGATATCCAAGGTTTGGGTGGCATTGACCACACTGTTGCCCGGCGTTGAGACATTCCCCGTCTCCGCGCCGGTGAAGGTCAGCGTGGGAGTGGTGCCACCCACCCCGGTTATCGCGGCATCGGAGAAGGAGAAGGTGGGAGAAGCAAACGCCAAAGTGAAGGTGTCAACACCATCGGCGAGCGAACTGCCCGTCGCCGTATAGTTGCCCAGTCCATTACTGAGTGCGTACGCCAGAGGCGCGCATTGGGTCACCGGCAAGCAGCCTGTCCCCGTGCCATACGGGCGGTTGTGCACGGCGGCCGGCACCGAGACCGGCGGGGTCACCGTCATCTCCGCGTTCGTCGTCAGGGTCTTGCTGGTGTCGATGATATGGTTACCCGGCGTTGAGGCATTCCCCGTCTCCGCGCCGGTAAAGGTCAGAGTTGGCGTGGTGCCCCCCAGCCCGGTAATCGCCGTATCGGAGAAGGAGAAGGTGGGAGAAACAAACGCCAAAGTGAAGGCATCAACACCGTCGGTAAGCGAACTGCCCGTGGCCGTATAGTTACCCAGGCCATTAGCCAGGATATAAGCCAGCGGCGCGCATAGGCTCGTGGGCGAGCAACCCGTCCCCGTACCATAGGCGCGGCCGTGCACCGCCGTTGCCGGGGTAGGCGCCGTCACCGTCAACTCTGAGTGCGTCACCAGGGTCTTGGTGGCGTCCGTCACCGAGTTACCCGGCGTTGAGGCGTTCCCCGTTTCTGCGCCGGTGAAGGTCAGAGTTGGCGCGGTGCCCCCCAGCCCGGTAATCGCCGTATCGGAGAAGGAGAAGGTGGGAGAAGCAAGCGCCAAAGTGAAGGTATCAACACCATCGGTGAGCGAACTGCCCGTGGCCGTATAGTTACCCAGCCCGTTGGTCAGGCTGTAAGCCAGCGGCGCGCATAGGCTGGTGGGCGAGCAACCCGTCCCCGTACCATAGGCGCGGCCATGAACCGCCGTCGGCGGAATAGGCGCCGTCACCGTCATCTCCGCATCGACCACTAAGGTGGTGGCCGGCAAGGAAGGCACCGAGCCGCTGGGAGTGGACGCGTTGGCCGTATCCATCGCGGTCACGGTAAGGTTGGTGAATGTCCCCGCACTGCCGCCCACCGAGCTGTCCTGACAGTTCCCGGTGTTGGCAGTGGTCGGGCACGCAAACCCGGAAGGGAAATTATGAGGCGCAAACACGTACGGACCGCCCAGGCCGGCCGTGCCCGCCGGAACTGTGTACGTCAGGGGCGTGCAGTTTCCGCCCGAGCAGCCGACGCCGGTACCGTAGCGGCGTCCGATCACGGCGGGCGGCGCCGTGGCAGGCGGCGTCACCGTCATTTCCGGATCGACCGTCAGCGTGGAGTTTGACGACGCAATGGTTTTGCCGGGGGTTGAGGCGTCGCCGGTATCGGTCACGGAAGCGTGCACCGTGGCATACGTACCGACCGCTCCCACGGAAGGGGAAGTGCAGATGGTGGTGGCGGCGCTTCCCGGACAGCTAAAGTCCAGGCTCGGGGAGAAAGCGTAAGAGTAGCCGCCGAGGCCGCTGCCGGTCTGAATCGTGTAAGTGAGTGGCGTGCAAGCGGAGGTCCCGAGTGCGCCGCAGGCGCTGCCCAGCCCGTAAGTTCGTCCCGCCACAGCAGGGGCGGGGCTAGTGGGGGCCGCGGTAAAGTTCATCTCCGGGTCAATGGTCAGATTCACGGTGGCATTGGTAACGCTTTTTCCGGGCGTAGAGCCATTGCCGGTCTCGACAATATTCAAGCTCAAATTGGCGCTTCCCAGACCGGTAATATCGGCGCTGGAACATTGGTAAGTGGAGGTTACCAGCGGGCAGGCGAACGTCCCGGCCGTGGTGGTCATCGTTGCCGGCGTCACGTAAAGTCCCAACCCGTTAGCGATGGTGTAGTTGAGCGTGGCGCATGTCGCAGTTCCGGCCGCGCCGCAGGTGGTCCCTTGCCCATACGTCCGTCCTTGCACGGCGAGCGGGGCGGACGCGGGTGGCGTAAGCACCAACTCGCTATCCACCGTCATCGAGCCGTTTGGCGACGCAATGGTGTTGGCGGGAGTTGAGGCGTTGGCGATGTCGGTTACGGAAGCATGGACACTATTGTAGGTTCCGGCAGCTCCGGTCACGTCGCCGGAACTGCAACTGGTGGAGGTTCCTGCCGCGGCGCAAGCAAATCCCCCGTTGCCGCTATTCAAAGTGAAGGTGTAGGAGTATCCCGTCAACCCGCTGCCGGTTTGGATTGTATAGTTGAGCGATGTGCAAGCCACGTTGCCGGCTGCGCCGCAGGTAGTCCCCACACCGTAGGTTCGGGTGTTCACCGCCGCCGCGAGGGGGCTGGGAGGTGTCACGGTAAAGTTTAACTCCGGATCCACGGTGAGGCTGATGGCCGATGACGTCACCGTGTTATTCGGGGACGACGCGTTAGGGGTGTCCCCTACTGTAACCGTGGGAGTGGCGAAGGTTCCTGGGGATCCCCCCACCGCCGCCGCCTGGCAATCCCCAACATTCGTTGCCGTGGGGCAGCTAAAGCCGGTGGGGAAATTGTTCGGCGTAAAGGTGTACCCCCCCAAGCCGGGGGTGGCGGTGGGAACCGTGTAAACCAATGGCACGCAGGGCCCGCCACTGCACGTGGCCGAACCCAGGCCGTAACTGCGCGCGACCACTGCCGTGGGAACAGAGGAGGGAGAGGTTATCGTCAACTCCTGGTAAACCGTCATATTCGTGGAAGATGACGTCACCGAATTGCTGGGGACGGACAAGTTCGGGGTGTCCTTGGCTGTAACCGAGAGGTTAGCAAAGGATCCTGCGGCCCCTACCGCCGCCGCCTGGCAATTCCCACTATTGGTGGTGGTCGGGCAGGCGAAACCGGCAGGGAAATTGTTTGGCGTAAAGGTATAACTGTAAGGGGGCAGTCCACTATTGGTTTGCAGCGTGTAAGTCAACGGCAGACATCCCCCGCCACTGCACCCGGCGCCGGTACCATACCGCCGGGCGAGTACCGCCGGGGGATCAGTGGAAGGCTGAGCGGAGAACGCCAGCTCAGCGTTAACTGCCAATACGCTGGCAGATGAGGTCACGGCATTGCTCGGGGTTGACTGGTTGGCCGCGTCCCCTACCGTAACTGTGAGGTTCGATAGAGTTCCCGCCGATCCTCCCACCACCGACGCCTGGCAATTCCCCACATTGGCGGAAGTGGGGCAGGTGAAATTGGACGGGAATCCCCCCAACGTCCCAACGTCCGGCGTGAAAGTGTAAGGCCCGCCCAAGCCTGGGGTGGCAGGGGGAATCGTATACACCAAAGGCTGGCAGGGCCCACCACTGCACGTGGCCGAAGCCAGGCCGTAACTGCGCCCGAGGACTGCCGTGGGAATCGTGGGCGGGAGGATAATGGTAACTTCCGCGACGATCGGTAAGTTCTGGGAGCTATTGGTCGCAGTGCCCGAGGGGGTTGTCTGGTTGGCGTTTTCGCTGGCGGTCATGGTCAAGGTAGGATCGCTCGGCCCCGCCAAGGCAATATCGGGACTCCCGCAGGAGTATGTCGTGGTCGTGAAGGAGCAGGCAAACGTCCCAGCCGTGCTCGTCAAAGTGCCCGGCCCTTGATACAGGCCCAACCCGCCGCTGATGGTATACGTCACAGGCGCGCAAGTGGGATTTGGCGAGCAGGTTCCGGTTGTCCCATAGGGGCGGCCCGTAACTGCCGTCGGAACGAGCGCCGGCGGAGCCAGGGCCATTACCGGATCGACATGGATGGTGTCCGCCGTGCGCTGTGACTGCGGGTCAGTCACGGTGGTAGCGGCCGGAACCGCCGCGTTGGCAGTATCGACGGCTGTCACCGTGCCGGCGCTGGTCGCGCCGGTTATCGCGGCGTTGGCGCTGTTGCAATTCAACTGCTGCGTACCCACCGTCGTCGGACAAACAATGGGCGCGGGGAAACCCGTCCCCGTAATCGTGAGCGGCGCCAAACCTTGATTGGCGGGAACTGTGTAAATAAGATCGGTGCGGTTCGGGGCTCCGTAAGTCCGTCCCAGAACTGCGTCGGGCGGGGGAGAAAAGTTCGGCAGGCTCAAGGCAATTTGCGGGTGAATGGTGACGGTGGTGGAAACCATGCTGTCACCCGCGGGAACTGCGAAGGTGCTGGGCACGGCGGCATTCCCACCGTCATTAGCCTGTACCGTGAAGGAGAAACTGCCTGTAGCGCCAATCGGGTTGGCGGCGCTGGCCGTGAGTTGCACCGAGTTCGAAGCCGTGGATGTAGCCAAGCCGCAGGCCGTGCTGATGCCAACCAAGTTCAACGGCGGGCTGCCGGCGCTAATGCACCACAGGTAGGTTGGTTTGTTCCCCACCATCAAGCCGCCGGTGGCCGTATAGGTCGGCGCGCCGGCGTCCGCATTGATCACCCCGTAACTGCGGTCGATGACTCCGGGCAGCAGGGCGGTGGCCGGTGTGGGATTGGTGTTCTGGGTCAGCGTGGCTACCAAGGGAGTGTGTACAGTCAAGGACGTGCTGTTCGTCAGGGAGGCCGCCAAGCTCGGCGTTGTGGCGTTCCCTGTGTCATTCAATTGTACGGTAAAAGGGTAAGCGCCGGCGGCACCGGTGATGGCGCTGACCGCCTGAAGGGTTTCCGAGGGCGATTCCACCAGGGCGCTGCAAGCCGTATTCAAATCGTTGCCCGTAGTGCTGAAGGTAGCCGGCAGCGTACCGGCGCTGATGCACCACTGGTAGTAGCTATTTCCCACGGCTCCGACATTGCTCTCGTTCGCCCCCAATCCTCCGGTGGGAGTATAAGTGGGGGTTCCACCGATAACGCCGTAAGTCCGTCCGCTAACCGCGTCAAGCAAGGCGGCGGGATTGGTGGGGGTGGAATTCCCCGCCTGCGCCAACGAGAAACCAAGGGGTGCGTCCACCGTCAAGGTATGGCTGGGATGTCCCTGGGTGTCCGACGAAATGGAACCGGGTGGCGTAGCCGTGTTCCCCGGATCGGAAACAGTTAGAGCAAATGCGTACGCCCCGGCAGCGCCGGTAACATTGGCCCCCCCACTATTGCAAGTCAGGGCGGCCGTCGTAACTTGGTAGCTGGACGCCGCCGGAGCGGCAGGCAGGAAGGGGCCGCAGACCACCGGAGCGGGCAAGGAGTAGGACGCGCCTTGCGAGAAGCCCAAACCCGCGGTGTTCAGCAATCCACCGTTGGCAGTGAAGATCAGCGAAGTCTTGCCACTTGACCCGCCCGCCCCGTAAGTTCGGCCCTGCACGGCATCAGGGACTTCCGCCGCCGTCCCTGCGCCCGTGGGCGTAAAGCTGTAGTCATCGAGATTCGCCGAAAATGAAATCGGATTATTGACCGTCAGGCTCAGCGTCTTGCTGATGGTTTTCGCCGGGACCACGGGCAGCGTCTGGGTGGGAACCGTGATCGAGTTGTCCGTGACCGTGATGGTAACGCTGTAGGCGCCCGCGGGGGTCAGCGGCGCGGTGCTGGCCAGCGTACAATCGCTTTGGGCAGCGGACAACGTGAGCGCCAATCCCGGATTGGAAGGCGCGATGGTGCAGGTCGCCCCGACTTGAAAAGGTCCGTTGCCAAACTCATTATTTTGACCCACTGAGGGCGTGGAGGTTCCCACAAGATTCGTGTTTATCAACTGAGAAAGGGGTGCAATGCCATAGGTCCTCCCCTGCACCCCATCCGCTAACGACGTAGTGGTTACCGAGTACTCGTTGCGGACGACAAGGGTGTAGGGAAGTTGGTCGGTTTTCGGCGGCGCACTGGTATCCGTCGCCTGAACGACTACCGGGTAACCGCCTGCCGCGCCCACCGCGCTGCCTTGCAGAATGCACTGATTTGCCGCGGCGGGATTGACCGAGAAGGTTAAGCCCGACGGGAGTGCACCGGACACGACGGCACAGCTACTGAGAGCTCCGCTTCCACCCGTGGTGCTGAGGATAAGGTAATAAGACCTTCCGGAAATAGCATCGGGAAACTGGGTCGTGATAATAGAAAGAAAACCGCCACCCCCCGGGTGCAACGTGGAGGGAAGCGACGTCGACGTCCCTCCGCATCCAGTAAGAAGACTGACACCCAGAAGTCCTATAATGAGACCGATCCTGTTAGAGGCTTTGCTCATGGCAGGTCTCTCCTCTCTCCCATGTAAGCGGCGAGCGATCTAGCGTGGAAGCAAATTGGGTTTGAACCATTTCGAATGTGGAAACCGTCTGACCGGGTCAATCGTGTCATATCCTGCCCTTGCGGGTCAATTCCTGTGGGGTCTCGGCACAGCATGGGCCTGCTCCCTCAACCCATCCAATGCGAGTGCTTAACCACAAATGGAGTGGCATATGCCCAGAGACCCTCATCTCCCAATTCGAGGCGGCATTAATTTTTGTAACTTCAAGTTTGTATCGCTTGCGCTACCGGTGTCTCATATAGCGCTTGTGAGGGGGGTTTGTCAAGTCTTTGTCGTAACGGGCCGCGTAACGGGTAGTGTGCTGATCTGGGGAGTGAATTTGGGCAGGGGATTGGACCATCAGGTCCGACCCTAACCAAAGCTTCTAACGGCGCCTTTAGGGCCTGAACCATCAGGGGATCAGTCGTGCCCAAAGGGGATTTCTCACCGCGCTCGCCCTCCTTTGGGGAACCGCAGGAAGGACGGGGCTCCACAGGTTGCGGAAAAACCCTGTGGCGCTTGGCGCTAGCACTGTCAGCACCACCCCGGCGCTCGGCGCGCCACCCCTCCTCATCTGAGGAGGGGAGCGTTTTCAACAACTCCCCTCCTGATTCAGGAGGCTACCGCCCTGGGGGAGAAATCCGATCTACCTCGAATGGGTTTATCGGGCCGGAACTCTAGGGCCTCGATGGAGAGGATGAACGGCGTTAACCGGTAACCCCTGATTCATTCAACCCTAGGGAAGCGAATGCCCTGCGCGGTGTGAAGGCGAAATGCCATGCGCATTGTCCGCTTGACAAAAGCTTCGCCCTTTGCTAAACAGCTTATGGTCTTAAATTAGTCCTACTAGTATCGACATTAAAAAGGCGGCATTGACCGCAGCGACTTGTCATGGAGAGTCCTTCCTCTAAGCCTTATATCCGGTCTCTCTAAAAGGAGAAAACTGATGTTCTCCCTCCGTTCGCCATCGCGATTTTGGCTCATGCTCGCATTGGTTTTTGCCAGCTTCGGCGCGTTAGCAAAGGGTCAAACCATCAGCGGTACGATCGTCGGAACCGTCCTTGACCAACAAGGTGGCATTCTCGCAGGTGTAGGCGTAACCGCGATCAATTCGGAGACGGCGTTAACTTACCAAGGTGTTACCGACACTGCTCGCGGCTTGTTCGTAATCCCGGAGGTCCCCCCGGGTCTCTACCGGGTGCGAGGACAGTTCAGTGGATTCCAAACGCAAGAGCATTATCCGGTGCGGGTGGACGTGAATCGCGTGACCGAAGAGGACTTCGTCCTAAAGATCTCGGTCTCGACCACGGTGGTGGTTGTCCAATCGGATGCCCCCATGACCGACATCAACACGCCCACGCTAGGGCAGTATTTTAACCAGGGGCAGATTCGCGAACTCCCCATCCTGTCACGCGATATCAACAACCTCGCCTTGTTGGCGCCGGGGGTCGAGAGTGTTCAAAACTTCAGCTTTGCCAGCACCCTCGTGCCCTTCGCGGTCAGTGGCTCCTGGGGCCGATACAATAATTTCATCATCGACAGTGTGAGTAACAATGAACCCATGTTCGGCGGCGCCGCGTCGCAGTTTACCAATCTTGATATCTTTTCTGATTACGCCATCTTGACCAGCGGCCCCAAAGCCGAGTTCGGCCGCGATAGCGGTTCAACCGTGAATGTCATCACCAAGAGCGGGTCCAGCAAATTGCACGGAACAGGCTTCTGGTTTGGCCAATACAACCAGCTCGATGCCATGACCCGCGCCGACACCGCCGCCCTCCTCACGTCCAGTCCTCCCTCGTACGAGAATAAACTGGGAGGCACGTTGGGCGGCCCCCTGGGCAAGAAGGACACTTTCTTCTTCCTGTCGTATCAATTTGACCAGGCCCACACGGACCTTTCTAATGTTTTCCCGGTAATCGCGACGGCGCCCACCGCCGGTGGGTTAACCGCTCTTCGAGGCGCCGCTTCTACTCCGGCCTTGGCAGCTTTGCTTTCTTATCCGTCGGCCAGTATCTCCAGTGAAGGTGGGCAGTGCTTTGCCGCGACGCCTACGGTCGTTACCGGCTTTGCGACGCCTTCCACTACCAACCCGTGCTTTACCAGTAGTGCTGCCGGTTATCAATTTGGGACCTTTGACGTCCCGCAGGGAAACTTATTTGTGACGACAGATCACCAGGCTTCCGCCCGCGTTGACCGCCGGCTGAACGATTCCAACGATTTTTATGCCCGCTACCTGGTTGATGATCTGAATACACCGCAAGCGGTATTAGACCCGGCGGGCGACGTAGCGTTCAGTGATTTGGGGACTCTTCCGGACTCCCGATCGATCCTCCGCCAGCGCACCCAGAGCGCCCTAGTCGATGAGCGCTTTGCCCGCATCAACTCCTTGAACGAGGTGCGCTTCTCTTTCAGCCGCATCGCCCAGGGAATTGGGCCCTATAATCTGCCCTCAACCCTCCTCAACGCGCTCCCTGCCGCAACGATAGCGGATCAGTTCGGCGGATTCGGCGCGTATCAAGCCAATTTTCCTTCCGCCGGGCAACAGTTTACTCTGGGGCAGGACACCAGTGCCAACGTCACCCACAGCAACGTGTACGAAGCGCAGGAGAACTTTTCGTTAACTCGCAGCCGCCACTTCATGAAGGCGGGTGCGGACTTTGTCCGAACCCAAAGCAATATCATTAACGTGCCATCAGACTTGGGTCATTACTTCTTTGGGAGCACGGGCCTCATCGGGGGTTTCAACAGCTTTGTGACTGAGCCCGCCTCCGGCTCGACCAATGCCATCGCCGTGCTTCAGGCCTTCCCGGACGTCAAGACGAACGGCTCCGGCGCCATTACCGGCCAAGGTCCCAATGAATTGCCCTTACGGGAAACTGACTTAGCGCTTTTCATTCAGGATGATTTTCGCGTCCGTCCTAATCTGACCCTGAGCGGGGGACTTCGTTATGAACGGTTCGGGCAGCCCATCAATGGCATCCTGAGCCTGAACCCCGCTGCCGGAAACAATATTCCCGTTGGGCGTGGCGACTTTGGCCCCCGCTTCGGCATTGCTTGGTCTCCAGGATCGAATCGCAAGATGGTCTTCCGCGGGGGATACGCCTTGATGTACGACCAAATGCCCCTCAATATTCCCCTTTTGATCTGGCAAAGCGCCCCCATTTCGCCCACTGTCGCCACCATTACTCCTGCTGGCGCCGCGCTCGAGGCCCTGTCGGGAGTCACTTTGCCGGCGACGGGCGATTATCCCAAATCACCCCTTACCTGGCAGGCCGTTAATAGCGTAAATGTTTCCGGGTGCGGTAGATTCACCTCCCAGGTGACCCCCGGAACGGTTCCTTTGGTCAACTGCTCGACGCAGAATACGGTCGCCCCAAACCTCGTCGCTCCCTACATTCAAACCTGGTCCATGGGCGTCCAGCGCGAACTCTCTCGCAATGTAATGCTCGAAGTCAATTATGTCGGGACGAAGGGGACCAAAACCTATCAACGTGTCGATCAGAACCCCTATGGCGGATGGAACGCTCCATGCCTGGCGATCGGAGTCAGCTCCAGTTGTTTGAACTCCCGGCTCAATCCGGACCGCGGCGACATCACCTCGGTCAGCAATGCCGGGCTCTCGACCTACAACGCCTTGCAAGCTTCGTTGAATTCGCGGACTTTGCACAAGCAGGGGAACACCTTGACGTTTACCGCAGCCTACACTTATAGCCACATGATCGACACGGCCAGCGAAATATTCGGCCCGGGTGTCCGCGTCCTCCAAGGTGATATTCTCCACTCCTTGACGCTGTCGCCAGAGGGGCTGTCCTCGATTGAGGCCATAACTCCCTTCCCGCAAACCTATAATGACCTGGGAGCGGAGCGGGCAAACTCCTCCTATGATCGCCGCCACCGTTTGGTGTTTAGCGAAATCTGGGGTCTGCCATCCCCTTCCAACCTTAACCGAGCGGGGAAAGCCTTTCTGGGAGGCTGGAATGTGAATGGGATTGGAACCTGGCAGGCGGGCCAGCCCTTCAGCGCTTTGAACGGAACTCCTACGGGAACTTGCGCGGATGCCAACGGCGACGGAGTGCTCACGAACGATCGCCCCAATATCGGCAATCCCAGCGCTCCCCTGAACAGCGTGGCCCTTCTCGATGATGCGACGTGCCGTTCGGCAAATCCCGCCTTGCAGATCCAATACCCCGGACACAGTTCCAACACCGGGTACATTGACCTGAGTGGAAACTCCATTTCTGCGGCAAGCGCACGCTTTGTGCAGGTTCCCCTGGGGACGAATCAAGGAGGAAATGTCGGGCGCAACACCTTGACAGGTCCGGGTATCTCCGATTTCGATTTCGCCGTGTTCAAGCAATTCCACTGGGGTGAGAGCAAAGCGATCGAGCTTCGCTGGGAGGTTTACAACATTTTTAACCACCCCAACTTCGGCTATCTCCTGGGCAACGTCTTCGCTTCCAACGCTCAGTCGACGCCTGGATTCGCATTCTCTCCCCATGCCTCAGCCGCTGGGGTCACGGGGAGTATTCCGGAGAACGCCATCGATGCCACCACCACCAGCGGCGCCTATGATTACCTGAGCCGCGGCAACATGAACACCGGCAACCGGACGATGCAGGTTGGAGTCCACTTCACTTTCTAAGAACGGGATCACCCCCACCCGCCCTCCCCATCTTCATATGAAAGACCCAAGATGGGGAGGGAAAATGTTCCCACTCAAAAGTCCACATTTCTCCTGCTCTCTGCGCGGGGAGTTGCGAGTGTACTTTGCTTACCCGGATTCCTCACCACTTTGGGCGCTCGTAGGACCCGCGGAAGGGCGGGGCTTCAGCCCCGCCGAAATCGCGGCTCCCACCCTCTATTCATCCCGCACCCCGCGCAGCTTGCGGGTAACCACCCCGGCGCCTATGGCGCCACCCCTCCTGAATCAGGAGGGGAGTTCTTAAGAGCTCCCATCCTCAGATGAGGAGGGGTGGCGCCATAGGCGTCGGGGTGGTGCTGAACAGGAAATGTAGAAACTCGAGGGCGGGGCTTTAGCCCAGCCCTTCCAGGCTCGTGGTGAGAAAGCCAGCTTAGGATCGGGGGAAAGAAATGGGGAGCAGGCGGGGCGGCCGCAAGGACCGTAGTCGCGGCCGCCCGCGCCTCAGAAGGCGACCTTCACTTGGATACTGGTCGCGACCGGCTTTCCTTTTACCATAGGTGGGTTGAATTTCCACCCCTTGGCAGCCGCCATCACCTGCGGACCCAGGCCATTATCATCAACTGTTTTTCTTCCCGGAGTAACATTCCCGTTGGGGTCAATGCTGATGATGAAGATGACGACAGCTTTCGCCGGTGCATCCGGCAGGGGAGGCACGGTCAGGCTGCCAATGGGCTTTAGACCGCCTTCGATGCTATTGTCTGGAATCATCTGCCCTTTGCTCACCGGCCCGTTCCAGCGTTGGAAATCACCCGAGGGAATAAGCGTCACTACGGCGTTCCGCGCCACGGTGGGAGCGGGCGTTGCCGGCGGAGGCGTTACCGGGGCTTTGGGCTTGTTGGCATCCGCAATAAGCTCCGCCACTTGTTGCGCACGTATCTGAGCCTGGGCCTGCACCGGGCCGGCCTTGCCGGCGAGGGCCTTGAATTGCGTCAACGCGGTGTTTAAATCGCCGCTACTCTGTGCCCGGTCCGCGGCATTGAACTGTTGCTGAGCCTGTTGCTGAGCGATCTGATCCGTGATCTGTTGCACGCGCTGCTGGGCCTGGCTTTGCATCGCTCCCGGCTGGCCGGCGATGGCTTTAAATTGCCCCAACGCGCCGGGTAAATCGCCGCTGGCCTGCGCCTTGTCTGCCGCGTCAAACTGCTGCTTGACACCCTCGTCTCGGATCTGGTCGTTGATCTGTTGAACGTGGGTTTGGGCTTCGGACTTGAAAGGACCGGACCCCACGGCAATGGCCTGGAATTTGGCCAGCGCGCCCTTCCGGTCGCTCTTCTCCAACTGGAGGGCTACATTGAACTCTTGCGTAGCGCCGGCGTTGTTGATCATCTCGTTGAGCTTGGGAATGCGCGCCTTCGCCTCCGACGCAAAGGGCCCCGGCTTGTCGGCGATCGTCTGGAATCGCGCCATCGCCCCTTTCAGGTCGCCGCTATTCTGGGCTCCAGCCGCCGCATCGAACTCGGCCTTGGCCTGTAGGATGGGTTCAATCTTCGCCAATTCTGTTTGCGCTCGGGGCGCCAGGCTCGAATCCGGAACCTTCAAATCGATGACATGCTGGAAAAGCCCCTGCGCTTGCGAGTACTCCTTCTTCTGTAAGGCGCTCGTCGCCTGCTGGAACGTATCCTTTTCAATCTTGGGAAGATCCGCTCCCGCCCGAAGTTGCGTGACGATGGGGATGGATTGCAGCGCCTGGTCTTTCATCGGGCCATTCATTTCTGCAACTTTGTTGTAGAGGGCAATCGCATCGTCCCACTTCTTCGCCTCCTGGGCGGCCTTTGCCTGATCGAACAGGTTTTTCTCTTGCTCTTGGTTATTTTGGGTAACCCCTGGCTGGGGCGTACCCGGTTCTGCCGCGGGGTTGTGGTGGTGGAAGATCAAGTAGCCACTGATCGCCAGAATCACCACCAGGACAATCGCCGCCGCCATGATCATGGGCGACTTCTTCGTCGTTACCGCTCTTGCCGCTGCCGGGGGAGTTGGCGTCACCCGTGGAGGCGCCGGCGCGTAGGCCGGAATCTTGGGTTCCACGCGCGGAGGGGGGGCCATGGGAGGCGGTGGAAGCACCTCCGGCGCCGCCATAGGGTGCGTCTTGAGGGAACCACCCAGCATCATCGTCACCCCAAAGGCCTCACCCGCCGGTTCGGCCTTGGGAGCTTCAGTTATCTGGGGCGCCTGTACCGGCGCTTGAGCAACCGGTGTCGCGAGGGTTGGGGCCGGTGAGGCGGGCTTCGCCGGCGGAGCAGATTCCGGCGGTCGCGGGGTCTGAAGGCTGCGGCGGAGTTCTTCCGCCCATTGCATCGACTTCGCGCCATCGCTGAGCGGGGTTCCTCGCGGGGTGGCCTTCTCCGCCGGAGGGCTTGGGGCCGGGGGTGGCGCAGCCGCCTCCGCTCTCCGCTGGGTCAACACGAGCTGCTTTTGCAGCACCTCTTCTGCATCCGGATAGGCTTTCTGCAATTCTGTGAGTTTGCGTTGTGCCTCTTCAAACTTCTTGCCGGAAATCAGATTCTCAGCCTGGCTTAATCCCTCCTTAAGGCGCTTCTGCCGCTCGCGCTCCTCGCGCTCTTTTTGAACTTGGGCGAGCAGGTTGGTGGCCTGGACGTTTGCCGGGTCAAGTTGCAGCGCTCTCTTAAGCTCGCGTTCCGCGACGCCGGCATCCCCCTGACGCATGGCGCGCTGACCGGCGCTGATCGCCTCGCGGACCTGCCGCAGGCGGTCGCGTTCCTGGACAGCCCGCACTCTTAGGTCGCGCACGCCCGCGTTGGCGGGGTCCAGTTCCTGCGCTTCGGTAAGAATGCGAACCGCCTCGCCAAACTCACCTTGGTCAAAGGCGCGCTGGCCTTCCGCCATTAACCGGCGCACCTTCATCAGTTGGTCAAGCGCCAACAGCTTCTGGTCAATTTCGGCCGAATCGAGGAACGCTTGTTGCAATTCCAAAAGGGCCTGTTGCGCATCCTCGAACTTCCCCTCGGCCACGAGGTTGTCGGATCGCTGCAACGCCTCCCGGAACCGCAGTTCCCGCTCCCGCGCGGCCTGCGCCTGCCGGATCTGCCCCAAAAAACTGGTCGCCTGGGTATTCGCCGGATCGAGTTGAAGGGCTCTCTGAAACTCCCGCTCTGCCGCGTCCCCATCACCCCCACGCATCGCCCGTTGACCGGAACTCAGGGCCTCACGGACTTGTCGCAGCCGGTCGCGCTCTTGCAGCGCCCGCTCTTTCAGCGCACTCGCTTCGCTGTCCTGGGGATTCAGCTCCAGGGCTTCACCAAGAGCCCGGACGGCTTCCGCATATTCACCCTGGTTGAAGGCTTGCTCGCCGAGCTGAAAGAGCTTCCGCGACCGGATAAGCGGGTCCAATACTTGCAGCTTCTGGTGGACTGCGTCGGAATTAGGAAAGTCTTGCTGAAGTTCCAGGAGCCGGTTTTGCGCCTCTTCGTACTTCCCTTCGGAAACCAGGTTGTCCGTCTGCCACAAGGCTTCTTTCAGCCGGAAATCCCGCTCGCGCGAAAGCCGATCATGCCGGATCCGCTCCAGATAATCAGCGGCCACGGTATTATTCGGGTCGATCTGAAGAGCTCGATGCAACTCTTGTTCTGCCGAGGTCAGGTCTCCCTGCTTCATGGCCGTCTGGCCACTGCTCAGAGCCTCGCGCAACTGGCGCTGGCGCTCCTGCTCGCGCAAACGGTCCTGCTCGCGCAGGACTTTATCCTTAAGGACGCGAGCCTGGGTGTCGGTGGGATTCAACTCCTGCGCTTCGCCCAGGATGCGGACGGCCTCCGCGTATTCCCCGCGGTTGAGGGCTTGCTCCGCTTCCGCCACTAATCTCTTGGCCTTGGTGGCCGGCGCATGCCGAATGACTTCCGCAGAAACCTCGCCGTGCAGCCGCTTCGCTTCTCCGTGGGTATTGTCCAGGATCAGGATCGCCCGCACCTTTTCCTGAGCGCCGGTAAAATCACCCTTCTCCCGAAGGTCTTTCGCTTCCACCAGCAGCTCGCCAATAAAACTCTGTTGCAAGCCGCGGGCGATGGGAAGAAGATCACCCAGCATTTCATCCAGCGACTGGTAGCGCTCGTCGAGGTTCTTCTTCAGGCCTTTGCTGATGACATAGTCGAGTTCGGCAGGCACTCCCGGACAGCAGAGGCTAAGAGGTTCAGGTTCTGTGCTCAAAACCTTGGCGATGATGGCGGCGATGTTTGACCCTTCAAAAGCCTTTTTGTAGGCAATGAACTCATAGGCAACGCAGGTCACAGACCAGAGGTCGGACCGGCTATCGACGCGCCCGTCGTTGATCTGTTCCGGTGAGGCATAGTGAATGGTCCCCAGAAACATTCCGGTCTTGGTGAGGTTGGTGCTCTCCAAATGGACAATGCCAAAATCCACCACCTTAACATTGCCGTCATTCGTCACCAGGATATTCGCAGGCTTCACGTCGCGATGTACAAACCCGTGTTTGTGCGCGTGGCCGAGGCCCTCGCAGAACTGCTGGATTAATTTCAGTTTGGCGGCAAGAGGAATTCTGGCACGCCGGTTGATAATGTTCTGGAGGCTTTCACCCTCGACGAACTCCATCGCGATATAGGGGTGGCCGTCCGCCTCCCCCAAATCGTAGATCGTCACGATATTCGGGTGCTGAAGGGTCCCGGCGGATTGCGCCTCACGGTAAAAGCGCTTGAGGATTTCGGGGTCGGAAACCAATTCCGGAGTGATCGTCTTGAGCGCCACCATGCGTCCGATGAAAGGGTCACGGGCCTTGTAGACAACTCCCATGCCGCCCTGGCCGAGTTCGGAAACGATCTCGTACTTGCCGATTTTCTGCACAACTTTTTGGTCCATCACCTTGTACTCTCGACTTGGCAGATCTCTGTCAGGATCACCGTGATATTGTCGGGACCGCCGCACTCATTGGCGCGCGTAATTAAGTGCGTGGCCTTCTCGTGAAGTCCCATCTCCAGTTCCAAGGTCTCGACTATTTCTGCGGGAGAAACAACTTTGTACAGTCCGTCACAGCACACCAAAAGAAAATCCTCCGGCTCCAGATCGACCGCCGTCATGATGACTTGGATTTCCGCTTGCGCCCCCACCGCCTGGATCAGCATCTCCTGGATTTGCGCATCCACTTTGGAAGCGTCTTCGCCCCGGGTGCGCAACTGGTTTCCGATGGTCTGATCCTGCGTCAATAAAACCAGACTTCCGTCACGGAAAAGGTAGGCGCGCGAATCTCCCACCTGCGCCAGATCTGCGCGCGCTCCATGCAGAAGCACGGCGGTCAGCGTCGTCCCCATCGTCATGTTCTCGGCGTAAACTTGCGCGTGGGCGAAAAGGGCTTTGTGCGCGGCCTCAACCGATCTTTGCAAGGCAACGGGAAAGTCCGGCTGGCCATTTCCGGAGGCATGGAGTTGGTCAACAATCTCTTTGGCGAGGTTTTCAACACATAAGCGGCTGGCTACTTCCCCGCCAAAGTGACCGCCCATGCCGTCCGCGACCGCCACCAGCAATCGGCCATCTTCAATGACGACGAGCACCGGCTGGGAATCTTGCAAAACATTGCCGCCATCCAGGGGAAGGACCAGATGATTGTCTTGATTGTTGCGCCGTCGGCGGCCCACATCGGTGGCGTGAGCGACACGCGCGCATAGACGAACGATCCCCTTATCTTCGCCGCTAAAGGGCGATAGTTCTGGCCCCTGATCCGCCACGAGGAAGACCTCCCCTACTCGCGCTATACACAATAATTCTACCAGGATATCTACACCTGTGCAGTTTAACTAAAATCCAGGGAAATGCAAGCCATGTGGGAGTGTTGCGGAATGCTTTCCGAACGGCGGGGAAGCCCCCCACGGCGGAAGCCCGGACGCATCGTCTGCCGGCAGACCCTGTACCCCCTTCTAATGCTTAAGGACAAAGAACAGGACCAAAGCCACCGTCATCAGAAATAAGCTACTGAGGATGAGGATCGGCACCCAGATTTTCCGCTTCTTGTCGGCGGAGTGCGAAGGTGTGTTATGGGCAAGGGAAACCGATGCTCGAAACTGTAGGGGCGCCCCATGGTAAGGCGAAGTTTGAGAAGGAGGGACGCCGAGGTAAGAGGCTGGCGCGGGAGCCGGAACTGCAAGATTCGTCGCCGGCTGATGCCCAGCAGGCGGAACCCCCAGTGGCAGCGGGTCGGCCGCGGGCCTGATGTTCTCGAATAGTCGCGTGTACTCATCGGGTTGCGAACGATTCGGCGCGGCAGCCTTGGGGGCCAAAATGGATGGCGTGGCCCTTCCTATCGAAGCGGAATCGCTTGGCAGCGCCGGGGAAGCAGGTCTCGCCGTCGGCATGAGAGGCGCCCGAACTAACAGCGTTGTCTGCTCCAGATCCTCCATCGCGGGTTGGGCTTGCGGCGGCGAAGGTGGCGCTGCGGGTTCCTTTATAGCCCCGGCCGCTCGCCTCAGGTCTTCGGGAGCACTGGGGAAACCGATGGCGGCCCCCCCCCCGAGCTTCCCTGCCGGCGGAGTCATACCCGGGGGCGCGATAGGCGGAGAAGCAGGCGGAATCCCTGACTGATCCGGCAAACCCGGCACGATGGGACGGGAGCGGGCTTTACTGCTCTGGTACACCACTTCAAATCCCGGGGGGAGCCGCCGGCGAGGAACGTTCTCCGTCATTTTCGCCGGCGCGTCCGGTTTGTCGTTCGCGCTTGGCGAGGACGCAGACGCCGCAGCTTGCGGCCGGGCTTGGTTGTTTTCCACCAACGGGTCCGCAATCACCCGAGGGGTTTTCGCACCAGGGCCTTTGACGGCAGGCGTCGAAGTAAGTTGTGCCGTCGGATTGGAAATCTCCACCTTACTCGGCGCCAGGGGCGGTTTCATCACTTCTGCGTGTATCGGGAACAAGTCCGCAAACGGATCGACGTTGCCCTGGGCGTCGGTTGGCGGGGCCATGGGGGAAGGCGGCGGTTCACGATCGTCACCCTGCGCTTCGTGAGCCTTCGGTCCTGCGGCGGGCGCATCGTGAGCGCTTGGCGACGACCACCTGGCCAAAAACTCCGCCGTAACCTCCGGAACCTCGGAAGGTCCATCCGGACTTTCCGGCAAAGTGGGTGGCGCGGCGATGGATGCTGGGAGTCCGGCAGGACTCGCCGGCGCGGACTTCTCCCATAACCCGGAAAGGTCGGTCGGACCCGGGTCGGTAACTTCGGATGAGCCCACGGGAATCTGCGGAGGCGGTTTCAAAACCCCGGCGCCTTTTTCCGGAGGGGGAACGGCCGGCTGTGTGGCGCGCGTCCCGGGAGAAGGTGAAACAGGCGCACTTGCCGGAGCGGGCAAAGTGCTCCGCAAGCCCTCCGCACTGAAATTTTGCGTGAATTCAAGGTTCCCGGCGTCGGGCGATATCTCCGCAGGCTGAGCGTTCGCTTCTTCCCCCGCTTGCGCTCCGGTCACTGACTGAAGCCAATGGCGCAGGTCCTGGCACTCCGGAACATCCGCCGTCACCACAAAGACCCGGCCCTCGTCATCTCCCATGTCGAGAAAATGCTGTCTTTCCTCGGCCGACGCGCCGCGAAGAAATTTAAAGATCAATGACTCCAAATCGGGCTGATGGGGCGGAGTTCGATCTGCGTCAAGATGGTGTATGAGTACAGGCTGCCCCGAGGCAATTTGCAGCGCCCGGAACGACCGGCATTCGCCGTCGTTCTGCGCGGACAAAATTTGGTATTGTTCCTGGAAGCTCATTCAGCCCCCGTCTGCATATGTTTATATTCTATCACAAAAGCGGATTTCGAGGAGCGCCGCGCCCGGCGACGCGAGTCTAATCAAGCCCCCGTATCAGCGCGCCCATACCAACCCGCGGCTTTTTTCTTACTCCGACCACTAACGCAAATTTAGTATTGCCCGAGTCGGAGCATTAGCTCCGACAAGATTGGACCCTACAAGGTCAGGGGCTGTGAACCCCTAAAGCTTCGGGGCCTGAATGCCCCATGAAGCCTCGGCCATTGTCGGACCTGAAAACCCGATCCCCTTTCGGAAATTCACTCTATCAAATTACGAGACTACCATGCAGGGATTTCTTGGAGGAGTTTCTGGGGCTCCGTGCTACACTGCGCAGGGCGCAAATTTCTAAGTCAAACGTGGAGGTTAGCCCTTATACCGCCTGACCTCCTGCTTCTGGTGGGGTTCCACCCTTTCAGATTTGTATCCCGAGCAGTACTAGAGATGGGGGCATTGCTGCTTTCGGTTTTTCGGGTAAGCTGAGCCTTGATTCCGTTGGGAGCCGGGGATTCAGCCACCCTCACGAAACTGAGAGACTTTCGAAAGGGGAAAGGAATGCCCGCGTCTCCGAAGAGTCCTTCCAGTCTTCCCAAGAGAACCAATTGGTGGGGAGCCTTCGTAATTGGCCTCGCCGGTACCATCCTCGTAACAGGCATCGCGCCGCTCGCCGTGCAGAGTATGGGAGCGGCTTCGATACCGGTCTTTCTCCTGTCCAGTATTGCGGGATTAATATTGTGCCTATGCCTGGCAGAATTGGCCGCCATGATGCCGGACCGAGCCGGCGGCCTGCCCTCCTACGCGTTCGAGACTTATAAGGTCTTGGGCCCGGGCGTGGCGAGGCACATGGGCGGAATCTCCGCCTGGAGCTATGGCCTCGGGTGGTTTCCGGTAGCGCCTCTCAACATGATTCTCGCCGCGAAATATATTGCGGTGCTCTGGAAAATTCCCTTGGGCCGGGAGTTCATGCCGGTCAGCGCGCCGATCAACCTCAACGTCCTCATCCTCAGCATCGTCGGCTTGCTCATTCTCTTCATCCCTTGCTACCTAGGTATCCGGCTGGGGGCCGGGTTCGCCACGGTGCTCGGCGTCGTCTCCATGGTGCCACTCACCCTGCTCGTTTTCCTCCCGTTTTTCCGTCCCGCTACGATTCACTGGAGCAACGTCGCGGGGTTCCATCTGGCTGATCCGAAAGCAGGCACCTTCGCATTTTTCATGAGCTGGATCTTCATTATACTTTGGTCGGTGCTCGGGACCGAATCGGCCGCCTGCTATATCGGCGAGTGCAAGGATCCGGCCCGTGATGCCAGGATCGCCATGAGCGCTTCCGGCCTCTATGGCGGGTTTATATATTTGGGGATTCCGCTGCTTCTGGTGGCAGTGCTTGGCCGATCGGATGTCGATCCCCTAACGGCTTTTCTTGCTTACACGGAAGCGATCTTTGGCAGCGAGGGATGGGTGAGGTGGATCATCGGCATCCCGCTCGTCATCGCGCTGCTGCTGTCCGTCTTGAACGCCATCATGGGCTGCGGACGCTCGCTTTACCAGGTGGCGCATGACGGAGTGATCCCTAAATTTTTCCAACACACCAACCGTCACGGCGTGCCGGACTATGCCATGATCTTTAACCTGGCGGCCTCGATTCTCGTCGTGTTCCTCGGCTCGCCTTTGGAGATCTACATCTTTTCGAACATGGGATACCTGCTTGCCCTCGCTTTGGCCCTGATCGGTTATTTCCTTTACCGGCAAAAATACCCCGACCTGCTGCGCCCGGTGCGAATGCCGGGATTCCTGAGGTACGTTGCCCTTGTCATCGGCGTGTTCTTCCTTTTCGTGTGGGCCTATGGCGGCTACTACTCCTCCGACATCGCCGTGGGGCCGGGAAAACGCTGGCTTTTCTTTCTGGGGCTCGGAGTCTGCCTGCTCTACTTGCCACTACACGCCTACCGCCGTTTCGTCGAGGACCGCAGGCCCGCACAAGGAGAGCTGCGCGGGCCGGTCAGCGCGGAAGTGGCGCCCTCCGAGAGGGACTCCTAACCCGAATTTCTCACCACGCTTGGACGGGGCTGCCGGAAGGGCGGGGCTTTAGCCCCGCCGAAATCGCGACCCCGCCCTGTGTTCGTCCCGCGTCCCGCACAGCTTGCGGCTGCAAGCTGTGCGGGACGCGGGACGCAGAAATAATCAGAAACGCCTTGTTACGGCGGGGCTAAAGCCCCGCCCTTCCAGACCCGTGGTGAGAAATGCGGGCTAAATTCTTGATGGAAGGCCGCCGGAGCAGGAGTCGAAGAGTCGAGGACCGGCACCCGCACGACGGGCGGGAGCTTCCGATTGCTCTCTTTGCGCCAGAGTTTCTCCGCGGTATCGGAAAACTTGCGGGGAGTTCAAGCGCCAAACAGTCGAAGCATCTTGTCGCGGGAAAGGTCGATATGCCTTGCCATGGCCTCGCGGGCCGTCTCCGGCTGGTGCGCCCGCAACGCGCCGATGATTTCATCATGCCCAATCCAGCCCGGGACGCTCTGCGTGCAGATGGTGTCAAGCCGCTTCACGTAACAGAGCACCAGGGAGACTTGGCTGGCAACGCGCCCATTCATCGCGAGCTCGGCCAGGCGGAGGTGGAATGCGCCGTTCGCGGTTAAAATTTCGGTCGGCTGCGCTCCGCGCCTTCTTTCCACACTGACGATCCCCTCCAATTCCTCGATGACCTCCTGGCGGGCGGATTGGGCTACGCGTTCTGCCGCAAAGCACTCCAAAACCTTCCGATACTCGTAGAGCTCCACAATCTCGCGAATTGAAATGGGCGCCACCAAATAGCCTTTACGGGGGATCCGCTTCAACCAGCCATCCTGTGCTAAACGGCTGAAGGATTCGCGAACGGGGGTCCGGCTGGTTCGGCAACGGGAGGCTAGTTCCACTTCCGAGAGGATTTCACCAGGAGCCAACTGCGCCTCGATAAGCCACGACTTCAACAACTGGTAAATCCTCTCCACCTCGCCCAGGTGTTCCGCTTTGGATTTGGAGCGCGTGCGGGTAATTGCTCTCATCGCAGGAGACCTCGTATCCGTGGGTTTCACCCACGGCTGATGACATTGGACCTCTTCGTGGTCCTTTCGCCAAAAACGCCAAAAACGCCCTTGCAACCCATCGCGTATACTGCTAGTATACAGAATTTCTCAAGGATTTTACATGTGCGGAATAGCGGGCTTCTTCGATAAAACCCGGGACAATCGGAATTCCAATATCGGGCGGATCCTTATGGCTATGCTCGAAGGGCTCGCCTGCCGGGGGCCGGACTCGGCCGGAGTTGCATTGTTTGGCCCGCGTGCTGACCACCAGGTCGTGCTGCGGGTCAAGCTGGGCGAAGAAGAAAACTGCTCTTCCCTCATCCCGGCCCTGACCCAATTTCTCGATTCGCAGTGCGGCGAAAGCTATGACTTTTCGCACCATGGCAATTCCGCTCGCCTGGTGGTCAACGGAGTAGTGGACCTGCCCGCCCTGGCCGCCCGCATAGAAGCTTTGGATAAAACATTCGAAGTGGTCAGCATGGGTTCAAGCCTGGAAATTATCAAGCAAGTGGGCTCCCCAGCCAACCTGGAGAAGGCCTACGGCGTCTCGCAACTCATGGGCACCCACGGGATTGGCCACACGCGCCTTTCCACCGAGTCCAAGGTAGACCTCAGCCACTCCCAGCCTTTTGGCAGCCATCAACTCCCGGACTTGGCCATCGTCCACAATGGCCACATTACGAATTATCACCAACTCCGCCGCTGCTACGAACAACGCCAGGTCCGTTTTTATACGGAAAACGATTCGGAAGTTGTGGCCATTTACCTCGCGGACCAGATTCACCAAGGCGGCACCCTGAAAGAGGCCCTGGAAGCCATGCTGCGCGAACTGGATGGCTCCTACAGTTGCCTGGTGGCAACTGCCAGCCAATTCGGTTTCGTTAAAGATCCCTTTGCCCTAAAGCCGCTCCTTTGCGCCGAGACGGAGAGCTTTGTTGCGCTCGCCAACGAAGAGATCGCCATTCGCTCTGCCTTGCCCGGCGCCTATGAAGTTCGGGAGGCGCAAGCCAGGGAGGTGCGCGTATGGGAGAGGTAAACTGCGAGGGCCGGACCACCCGGGAGATCAACGCTGAAATCAAGCAGCAGGTCGGGCAAGGCGAGAGCCATATCCTGGTGCGAAACCCCGGCGCCCGGCACAACCTGGGAGTTGCCATTCTGCAGCCGGTCACGGTCCGATTGGATGGAAGCGTCGGCTATTACTGCGCCGGGCTGATTGACGGCGCGAATTTCGAAATTGCCGGCAGCGCCGGTTGGGGACTGGCCGAATCGATGATGAATGGCCAGGTGGTGGTGCGCGGGAGCGCGGGAAACGGAGCGGCCGCCGCCATTCGCGGAGGGACAGTGGTCATTTACGGTGATGCTGCCGCACGCCTCGGCATCTCCATGAAAGGCGGGACGGTGGTCGTGGCGGGCAACTGTGGTTATATGGCCGGCTTTATGGCGCAGAAAGGAACGCTGATCGTTTGCGGCGACGCGGGTGAAGCCTTTGCCGATTCCATGTACGCGACGGTTTGTTACGTGGGCGGAAAGATTGCCAGTCTGGGCACCGACGCGGTTATTGAAAATCCCACTCCCGACGATGCCAATTTCATCGACTCTTTGCTGGCGCAATATCTCGACCCGCAAGCGCGCAAGGGTCTGCCGGCCGGCCGCGAATATAAGAAGATCGTAGCCGGGAGAAAGCTTTGGAATTTTGACAAACGGGAGTGGAAGACCTGGCAGGAGGCCCTCTGAGCGATGTCTGATGATCCCCATGTTGCAAGCGGGCCGCTACGACCCAGCGGAGTATTCCAGCCCGAGGTCATTGAGGACATCCAGGCCAAAGCGGAATCCGGCCTGTATCGCATTCGCGGGTATGGCACGTTGCGTCCGCGCACCTGGGCCACCTTCGACGATCTCACTTTCCTGCCCTGCTCGCTGACCCGGATTCCCCTGGAGGGCTACCGGGAGAAGTGTTCCACCAAGACCGTGCTGGGAAAGCGCCATGCGCGCAAACCCATCGCGCTGGACATTCCGGTGATGATTACCGGGATGAGCTGGGGAGCGCTTTCCTACAATGCCAAGGTGGCTCTGGCGCGCGGCGCCGCCACCGTGGGCTCCTCCAACACCACCGGTGACGGCGGCATGCTGGGGGCCGAACGCGAAAACAGCAAGACGCTCATATACGAAGTGCTGCCTTCGCGCTACGGGATCAACATTCACGATATGCGGAAGGCTGACGCGATTGAACTCACGGTCGGGCAGGGCGCCAAACCGGGTTCGGGCGGCTTGCTGCTGGGCTCGAAAGTTTCGGATGTCATTGCCAAGCAGCGCGACCTTCCTGTGGGAGTGGATCAGCGCAGCCCGGCGCGGCACCCGGACTTCCTGGGGCCCGACGACATGATTGTTAAAATCGAAGAACTGCGCGAGGCCACGGACTGGGAAGTTCCGATTTTTGTAAAGATGGGCGCCAGCCGGGTCTTTGATGACGTGAAGCTCGCGGCCAAAGCCGGTGCGGATGTCATTGTGGTGGACGGCATGGAAGGTGGGACTGGGGCCTCGCCGGCAATTTTTCAGGAGCACACCGGCATCCCGACTCTGGCCGCGGTTTGCGAAGCGCGAGCGGCGCTGGAGGATTGTGGGCAATATGGGGAAATTCAACTCATTATTGCCGGCGGAATTCGTGACGGCGCGGACGCCGCCAAGGCCATCGCGCTGGGAGCGGATGCGGTCTATATCGGCACTGCCGCGCTGATTGCCTTAAATTGCAACAAGGCGCTGCATGTGGACGACTACCATCGCCTCGGCACGGAACCGGGGTATTGCCACCACTGCCACACGGGCCAATGCCCGGTGGGCGTCACTACCCAGGACCCGCAATTGATGGAGCGCCTGGAGATTGAGCAGGCGGCGGAACGGGTTGCCAATCTTCTGCGGGTGATGACGCTGGAGATTCAAATGTTGGCGCGGGCTTGTGGGAAGTCGGATGTACACCACCTGGAGCCGGAGGATATGGCGGCCCTCACGGCGGAGGCCTCGGCCATCTGCGGGATTCCCTTAGCCGGGACGCGGAGAGTGGCAAGGATTTAGCGCGGGCTTCAGAGAAGTAGGCAGTAGGCAGCGAGCGCGTTTGGCGAGTGCCAACGTTTTTTGTGCCCTGAAAAAGGGCACAAGTCAGTGGCCGGAGGCAACGCCCCCAGGAAGCACGAGGCAGATTGTCCGACCCTGAAGGGATTGAATTGGGATTGCCGCTGAGTAGGTTTAGAAGGAGTTCGCCCCCCCGATAACGCGTAGGGGCGGTTCGCGAACCGCCCCTACTAGGCATCGTTCCCAGCCGTGGGTTTCACCCAAGGCTGATGGGATAGCGCCCCTGCGGAGAACTTGATAGCGGCAGTCATCCCAAGAGAGCAAGCTTATGTCCTTTCTAGTGCGCTGTCCTCAATGCGGCAATCGCAGCGTCTACGAATTCCGGTTCGGCGGCGAGGTGAAGCAGCGTCCTGCGCCCGGCGCTCCGGAATCCGACTGGGTTAACTATACTTACACCAAGGTTAACGAGGCCGGAGTGCAACGTGAATGGTGGTTCCACCGTTCGGGTTGCCGCCAGTGGTTTCAAGCGCTGAGAAATACTGTGACCAACGAAGTGCAAGATTCCTTTTTTCCTGAAGAATCAACGTGAGCGAACCCTCGGACACACTGACATTTGAATTCAACGGCCAGCCGGTCAACGCCCGCGCGGGCGACACGGTTGCTTCCGCCCTGTATCGCTCCGGACAGCGTATTTTCACCCGCAGCTTCAAGTACCACCGTCCTCGCGGCTTGCTCTGCCTTTCGGGCAAGTGTCCGAATTGCCTGATGAATGTGGACGGAACACCCAACGTCCGCACTTGCATGACCCCCGTCCGGGCTGGAATGCGAGTGACCCACCAGAACGCCTATCCTTCCCTCGAGCATGATTGGCTGGCGGTGGTGCAGCGCTTCGACTGGTTGATGCCGGTGGGTTGGTACTACAAGACCATGACGAATCCCCGGATGTGGCATGCCGCTGAGCCCTTCGTTCGCAAGATCGCCGGTCTCGGCACGCCGCCTTCACTCGACAATGTGAGTGGGAATTACGAACATTCTTACCGGCACGCAGAAGTGGCGATCATCGGCGGCGGCCCGGCGGGGCTTAAATCCGCCATCGAGCTGGCCACCAAGGGCGAGCAGGTTACGCTGATCGATGACCAGCCTGGACTGGGCGGCCATCTCCGTTTCTCGAAAAATGCCGACAATTCACTTGCGGAGCTTATCGCGCAAATTCAAAAACATGCAAACATCCAGGTACTACAAGGGTGCTACTGCTTTGGCCTTTATGAAGGCAATTTGCTCGGCATCGTGCAACCTCGTCCCAATCCCCAAGCTGCCGAGCAACTGATCCATCTGCGGGCGGGGCGAGTGGTGGTGGCCACGGGCGCTTACGAGTCTCCGCTGCTTTTTCCCAACAATGACTTGGTGGGCGTCATGCTTTCGACCGCCGTCCAGCGGCTGATCCACCTGCACGGCATTGCGCCTGGCAAGGTGGCCGTGGTCATTGCGCGGAGTCCGCTGGAAGAGCCCGTGGTGGCGGACTTGCGCGCGGCGGGAATACAAGTCGCCGCCATGGTGGCGCCGGAATCGGTGGTGAAAGCCCTTGGGAATAAGCGGGTCAAAGGCCTCGTGACGCGCGACGCCCGGTATAGCTGCGACCTGCTGGTGGTGTGCGGCCATCGGATTCCCGACGCCGGGCTACTGAATCAAGCCGGAGCGCGCTTGCAGTGGGACGGCAAGAAGGGCGCCTTTATTCCCGCGGATTTTCCCGCCAACATCAGCGCGGTCGGCGAGGTGACGGGTGAATCTCTCGTCGCCCCGGGGCCTTTGCCTCCGGAGCGCGACCCTGCGAACAAGCGGGCGTTCGTCTGCCTGTGCTCGGATGTGAGCTCGCAGGATCTGGTGGACGCCATCGACGAGGGTTTCGATCACATTGAAACCCTGAAACGGTACACCACCACCACCATGGGCCCTTGCCAGGGGCGGATGTGCCAGTTGCCTGCCATCGGGGTGTGCGCGCGGCAAACCAGCCGGAGCATGGCGGAGACAGGTGTCACCACCTCGCGGCCTCCTAACCCGGGAGTCACGTTGGGAGCGCTGGCAGGAGCGCGGCATCATCCCACGCGCCGCACGCCTATGCACTATGAGCATGATGAGTTAGGCGCCGTGTGGCTCGACATGGGAGAGTGGAAGCGGCCTCGTTATTACCAGGCGCAAAAAGGTGCGAACGAGAGGTCGTGCGTGGAAGAAGAGTATCGCGCCGTTCGCGAGCGTGTGGGACTGATTGACGTGAGCACCTTGGGTAAGCTCGACCTCAAAGGCCGGGACGTGGGGATGTTGCTTGACAAAATTTACGCCGGGCGCCTGTCAGACCTTCGGCCGGGGCGGGTGCGCTACGGCGTCCTTTGCGATGAAGCGGGAATCATGCTCGATGATGGCACGGTTTCCCGGCTGGCGGACGATCACTTCTTTGTGACCACGACCACCGGAAATCTGGACTTCGTGCATCAGTGGATGAAATGGTGGCTGGTGGGAACGGGCTGGGACGTTTACATCACGAACCTCACGGCGGGCCTTGCGGCGGTAAATCTCGCGGGGCCAAACGCCCGTGAGGTGCTGGCGCAATTGACGGATTGTGACCTGAGCACCAAGGCGTTCCCTTACATGGCGTGCCGCAGCGCGCCGGTGGCGGGTGTCGAGGCCATTTTGATGCGCATCGGATTTGTGGGGGAAACGGGCTGGGAGATCCACTTTCCCGCCGAGTCCGGACCGGACCTTTGGAAAGCCTTGCTTGAGGCGGGGCGCAAATTTGCCATCAGGCCTTTTGGAGTCGAAGCCCAACGCCTTCTCCGCCTGGAAAAGCGGCACGTTATCGTAGGAGTTGACAGCGATGCCTTGACCAATCCTTTCGAGGCGGGAATGGCATGGGCGCCCAAGCTGGATAAAGAAGACTTCATCGGCCGCGCGGCGCTCCAGCGTCTTGCCGGTCAGCAGCCCCAGCAGAAACTCGCTGGCTTTATCATGAACGAAGATGTTCTGCCGGAGGACGGCGCGGCAATTATGGTCAACGGCCAACTGGCCGGAAGAGTTACCAGTGTTCGATTCTCTCCCCTCAAACAAAAAGCGATCGGCTTGGCGTGGGTGCCGGCCGAGAAAGCTCACGAGGGAGCCGAAGTCGATGTGCGTGTGGGCGGTCGCCTGGCGCGCGCCAAGATCACGGAGCAGACGTTCTACGACCCGGAAGGTGCACGCCTGCGGACGTAAAGAGGCAATCCTATTAAGCAAACGGCATTATTCCACACCCATGGCGCTAGCGGGGCCGCCATGATCGAGCATCATGGCTGGCATGTTCCCTCGTCCTTCTCCGCCCCGGCCGACGAGGCCGCGCGGACGCGTGAAGCCGTGGGTTTGGCCGACGTGAGTTGGATGGCGAAATTCAATTTGCAAGGTCACGGCCTGAAGACCCCTCCCGACCTCGGACCGGAGGCATTCTTGTGGTCCCTGGGGCAGCTTCAATACCTGGTGACGTGCGAACCGCCCGCGGGCGCTGGGGTAAGAGAGCGCTTGCAGCAATTCCAGAAGGTGGGGACGGACCCTTCTTTGCCTGCGCCCATTTATGCGACCGAAGTGACTTCGGTCTACGCCCAGTTATTGCTTGCCGGACCTCGCAGCCGTGACGTCCTCAGCAAGCTGACCTCGCTGAATTTTTCTGACCGAGCGCGAGGAGATCTCACTTGCGCGCAAGCCACCGTGGCGCACGTTCACGCCATTGTCTTGCGCAAAGATCTGAAAGGGTTATTGGCGTACCACCTGCTGGTGAGCCGGGATTACGGTGAGAGTGTTTGGGAGTCCGTGCTGCATGCCGGGCACGAATTCCACATCATCCCGTTTGGGCTGCAAGCATTGCGTTTGGTACAGGGGTGACCTTGTTTCGTGCCAGCCCGCGACGCGGGCGAAAGCTCGTAGCCCACGGCGTGAGCCGTGGGAACATCAGCCCTCACACCGCCCAAGCCCCGTTAGGGGCGAAAGAATCTACGGCCAATAGCATTTTTCTTGGCGGCGGCATAGAGGGTCAGGGTGAAATGGCTTCTTCCGCCCCTCCGGGGCGGGGGGAAATTCTACTCGAATTCGTTACCCATAGCTCACGCTATGGGCTACTGGCCTGCGCCCGCTTCGCGGGCTGGATTTAGCTTTTGGGACGGAATCTATCATGCTACGACTATTCAAAAAGGAGCGCATGTGGCAGCGGCGGGAACTGAAGCCGCGCTACGACGTGGTGATTGTGGGCGCAGGTGTGCACGGGCTTGCCACTGCCTACTACCTCGGCTCGCGGCACGGCGTTCGCAGCGTCGCCCTGCTCGACAAAGGCTACCTGGGAAGCGGCAGCAGCGGCCGGAACACCGCCATCATCCGCTCGAATTACCGCACTCCGGAAGGCATTCTTTTCTACGACGCTTCCGTGAAGCTCTATGAAAATCTTTCGCGCGAGCTCGAATGGAACTTGCTGTTCAGCCAGTGCGGCCACCTGACGCTCGGGCACACGGACTCGGCGGTAACCGGGCTGCGCATCCGGGCGGAGAATAACCAAGCTCTGGGAATAGACAGCCGTATGATTTATCCCGAGGAAATTCGCCGGCTGGTACCTTCGATGGATCTCAGCCGCCGGCCCCGCTACCCCGTGCTGGCCGCGCTTTATCATCCCCCCGGAGGCATTATCCGCCACGACGCCGTGGTGTGGGGCTTCGCGCGCGCCTGCGACCGAATGGGAATGGAAATTCACCCTTACACCACGGTCACGGGCATGCGTGTGGAAGGCGGTAAGGTCCAGGCGGTGCTCACCAACCGGGGTGAAATTGCGGCCGGGGCGGTGCTGAATGCCACGGCCGGATGGGCTTCCACCATATCCAAGATGGCGGGAGTGCCCCTCCAGGTGGTCAGCCACCCGCTCCAAGCCTGCGTTACCGAACCCTTAAAGCCTTTCCTCAACAAGGTGATCGTTTCCGCCACCCTGCACGTTTACGTGAACCAGACCGACAAAGGGGAACTGGTCATCGGCGCTGAAATCGATCCCTACCAGTCCTACAGTATGAAGGGCACACTCCCCACACTCGAGCAGATGGCCACCTACACGCTGGAGCTGTTCCCGCAATTGCATGGACTTCGAGTGCTGCGCCAATGGGCCGGGGTCTGTGACATGACACCGGATTTCGCTCCGATTATCGGCGCGGCGCAGGAAGTGAAGAACTTTTACATGGATGTGGGATGGGGAACTTACGGGTTCAAGGCCGCTCCCATCGCCGGAAAATGTACGGCGGAGCTGATCGCCACCGGTAAAGCGCCCAAGCTCATCGAGCCTTTTTCCCCGGCGCGTTTCGAGGCCGGACAACTGGTGGGGGAAAAGGCCGCCGCCGCGGTGTCATCCTAGCGTGGTGTCCCACGTAAGAATTGACAATAGGCGAGACCCCCTCACCCGGCCCGCCCCGGCTGGCGATTACGCCGGATGCGCGCCACCCTCTCCCCCAAAGGGGCGAGGGCAATAAAATCCATCTGCGGGCTGCGCTCCTTCAGCCCTCCCCCAAAAGGGGAGGTATATCGTTAGCCGTGGGTAATATGTACGGATCAAGACGATGAAAAGTAGGGGCGGTTCGCGACCCCCCCCTACGCCTTATCGAGGGGTGGAACGGCTCAACCCTTGCAGGGTCGGAACCTAGTGGAGGAGCGCATGGAAAATCACCAAGGCCCGCCGGTATCGGAAAAAGACATCGAGTTCTTCCTGTGTTCCTTCGTCGAATTGACCGGCGCCCCCAAGGCGAAGGTTGTCCCCGCCACGCATCGGGAAGAAATGCAGCGGGAAGGCGCGGGCTTTGCGGGCTTTGCCGCCGGCGACCTGAATCAAGGACCGCAGGATCCGGATGTCGTGAGCATCCCCGACTTCAAATCACTCACCATCCTTCCCTGGCGCAAGAACGTCGCCTGGGTGCCCGGCAACCTGCACGTGAATGGGCAGCCGTGGCCTTACTGTCCGCGCACCATTCTTTCGCACCGCCTGGAAGTCCTGCGGCAAGAGGGATACATTCTCAACGTCGGAATCGAGCCCGAGTTCATGCTCTTGAAGAAGGATGACCAGGGCCGATACCTTCCCTGGGACCCTCTCGATACGGCCGGAAAGCCCTGCTATGATTTGCGCACGCTGTACCGAAACCTCGATTTCATGACCACCCTGCTCCGCTACATGCAGGAATTGGGCTGGGACCCTTACGCCAGCGACCACGAAGACGCCAACTGCCAATTCGAGATCAATTGGGCTTACTCAGACGCGTTGACGAGCGCGGACCGGCATACTTTCTTTAAGTGGATGGTGCGCACTATCGCTGAGCAGCACGGCCTGTGGGCTACGTTTATGCCCAAACCCTTTTCTCATCTAACCGGCAATGGCGCGCATTTCCATCTCAGCTTGGCGGACGCGGAAACCGGCAGAAATCTGTTTTTGGATGATGCCGCCGAATTTGGCCTTTCTTCGCTCGGCCGCTCGTTTATGGCGGGAGTCCTGCACCACGCCCAAAGTCTCTGCGCCATCACCTCGCCGCTGGTGAACAGTTATAAGCGCCTGGTTCCGGGAAGGCCGCGCTCCGGGGCCACCTGGGCCCCCGTTTACATCACCTACGGCCCTTCCAATCGCACCCAGATGATCCGCCTTCCCGGGCCGGGGCGGATTGAAAACCGCGCCATCGACGGCGCCGCCAATCCCTATCTGGCGATTGCCGGCCTGCTCGCGGCAGGGTGGGACGGAATCGAAAACAAGATGGACCCCGGCCCCGCCAACACCAGCAACTTGTACGAAACTCCCGAAAGCGAGCTCGCGTCCCGGGGGATTCATTTGCTGCCCATGAGCTTGCGGGAAGCTCTCCATCATCTGGAGAAAGATTCGGTCCTCCAGCAAGCGTTGGGAACGGATTTCACCTCTTACTATATTCAAGTGAAGAACGAAGAATGGGTGCAGTATCAGCGGAGCGTCAGCGAATGGGAGATCGATCGCTACCTTACGACCTTCTGACCTCGTAAGGTCTCCGGCTTCGCTGACCCTACTGCCGCAAGAGCTTCTGAACTTCCGCCACAACCTCGGCCGAGTCGGGTGTGACCGCGGGCTCAAACCGCGCCACGACTTGTCCATTGCGGTCCACCAGGAACTTGGTGAAGTTCCACTTGATCTCGCCCGCCACTGCCGGGTTGGCCTTCTGGGTGAGAAACTGATACAGCGGTGTCGTGTCACCGCCCTTTACCGAAACCTTAGCGAACATGGGGAAGGTCACGTTGTATTTGGTGGAGCAGAAGGTCTTGATCTCCGCGTTCGTACCGGGTTCTTGCGCGCCAAAGTTGTTGGCCGGGAAACCCAGGATCACCAAGCCCTGATCCTTGTACTTCTCGTAGAGAGATTCCAGAGCGGAATACTGAGGCGTAAAACCACAGCGGCTGGCGACGTTAACAAGGAGAATAACCTTTCCCTTGTAAGTCGAGAGCGGGGTGGAGTTGCCGTCAATCGAGGGAAGCGTGAAATCATAGAGACGGGGGGCGGCAAGCAATGGCGCTGCCCAAAGCACAATCAGTCCCGCCAGCGAAGTCAACCCAAGGACACGCGAAAACCGCAGAAGCATGATGCTCCTCCTTTTGAATTATATTCTGTCTTTTCCTGAACCGGGCTCGAGGTCAAAATCCCTGCAAGATCTATGTTAGCTTACGCGGCGGAGCCGAAGCAAGGCAGATGGCTGGGCGGTAGTGTCCTAATTTGCGACGTAGCGCCGGGCTTTAGCCCGGCATGTGCCGCCCTAACCGGGGCTTCTCACCAGGTTTGGATGATGCATGGAAGGGCGGGGCTTCAGCCCCGCCGAAATCGCGGCTCCCGCCCTCTATTCCTCCCGCACCCCGCGCAGCTTGCCGCGGCAAGCTGCGCGGGGTGCGGGACTTGGAAATAATCAGG
>JBEKQO010000088.1:0-23350 GCA_049519635.1 Terriglobia bacterium
CGGGAGCTTTGGTCAGGCGCTTGCGAATCACCAGTTCTTCCGCCGGCACGGTGCCGTCGCGCAGCCGCTCCTGGTAGCGCTCGTAAACTTCCCGCGCGTCGATGAGCTTGTCACAATAACTTGTGAAATCCCGAGCCTCGGCCAAAACCGCCAGCACCTCGCGTTGCATCCGTGCAACGTAGGGCGGAGTGTCGTGCCGACGGCATTCGAGACCTCGCACCTTCAACTCACCATCATCCGACACGCAGAAAAAGCGGTTGGGTACAGGAATCTCCGCAAATTGTCGCGAAGGCAGAAAAACGGCGAAGCGGTAGACGGCTTCCAGAGCCAGTGGCAGGCCAGTGATCTGCTCAATCTCCTGCGCCAAACGTTCGTAGTCCTCGCGTGTTGAGGGTGCTGGGGGCAGCGAGCAGGGAGTGGGAAATAGGGAGTTGGGAATCGAGGCTGGCGGCCGCTTTTCCACTCCCCACTCTCCACTCCCTACTCCCCATTCCCCATTCCCAATTCCCCAGCCCCCAACACTCAGCCCCCAGTCCCCAGCTTTCTGCACGTAGATCGAATCCACCAGCGCATGCAGCACGCGGAAACCTCGCGCCTCCGCCGCTTCTTTCGCCACCAGCAATTTCTCCCGCGCCATGGCATTGATGGCCTCGTGCGCTTCGATTTTGCCGAAGCGGGCGTTCTTGTAGCCAGTGTAGCCAAAGCAGCAAACCAGCAGCCACTTCAGCACGTCGCGCCGCTGTTTACAGGCGGAGGGATTAGGGGTTAGGGATTCGGGATGAGGGGCAGGATTGCCGCTGGACGATGGACGATGGACGATTGGCAGCGGCTCGGGCTCCGGAATCTGGAATCCGGAATTCGGAATGGGAAAATGGAGACTCGCCACACCACTCGCACCCTGCATCCCGAATCCCGAATCCCCAACCCCTAGCCCCAAATCCCGCAGCTCTTTGTACTGCCGCCGCTTGGCGATAAGGCGCTCCACCACCCGGCTGGTGATGCCGCGATGCCGCTGGCACACGCGGTAGCCGAGTTCCGGCACGCGCGGCGCCTGCGGGCAGCACGGGCAGTTGATGGTTTCCGGCGAAATATTGAACTGCGCCATGATGCTGGGAAACTCGCTCACGAAATCCAGCTCCGCCACGTTTTCAAAGAAGCCGAGGCGCGGAGGGAAAACCAATCCGCCGCGATCCGCCCGCAGCAACTCGTCCGGGTGCTTCAGGCTTTCCGGCTCGGCCTTTTGCGCGGGAATCAACACGCCGTCCCGCCAGGCCGTTTCCATCTGCATGTAGGAGATTCCCGTGCCGGGCGTGGTGCGGCAGGCGTATTGCACCGGCAGCTTCGTGACCCGCACCAGTTCCCACAGGCCTTCCATCTCGCACTGGTCGGCGGCAAAGGAATTTTGTGTGTCGATGTGCAGCCGCCCAAACAAAATGGTGGTGCTTTCCTTGAACAGGATGCGCCCATAGCTCATGTAACTGCGCGAACGGGTCCGCTCCACCGGCAGGGCATCGCGGTTCAAGGGCAGGCGGATGCGCAAGCGCTGCGCCTGCCGCAGCAAACCCGGCAACAGCACGTCATCGCCCCATTCGGTCACCAGCACATCCGGGTCGTGCACGCGCAGCAAGCGTTCGAAAACCTGCGCGGTGGGTTCGTCGGAATCATCGAGCGTCTGCCAGTCGTTTTCAACCGCCACCTCGATGGCGCCGTGCCGGCCGTGCTTGGGGTTGACGTCGGAAATCCCTTCCAGGCGAATCCGCATGGTGCGCACGGGCGGCCGCTCATATTCGGTCAGCCACTCGTCGTCGCAGCAGGTGATGGAATGGATCTCGGCGGGTAACCCCGCAGTCCCGAGCGGAGTAGCGCTGCCCTTTAGGGCGGCACGTGCCGGGCTAAAGCCCGGCGCTACGTCCGTAGCGGCAAGGCTGGCCTCAATTTCCACTCGCGCCAAAGGGAAGATATTCTTTTCCCAGCAGTACATCGTCGCCAGCATCAGGTCAGAGTCGTACAGCGCCAGGCCGCTGTCAAAGCGGCGGACGAATCGCGCCACCGGCGCGAACAGCGTGGGGTGATGGGCGGACACTTGCAGCACGCGCAGCAGCCGCCGGTCCCAGATGTTCTGCCGCTCCGTGAGCGCGCAACTCACCGCGGCGCGGGCGGGAAGCGCTTCCGCCAATCGCGCGAGCTGCCTTTCCGGCCCCTGCACGTAAAAGCAGGGTCGAAAAGAGCCGTCAATCAGCCGGCGGCGTTTCTGCTGGCTCGGCTCGATGAGCCACACGATCATCCCCTGCGGGCAAGGGTAGAGGTCGAGAATCCATCCACTGAGTTTCAAGGTTTATTCCTAACGCGGCCTCAATTTTTCGCAGCCGGATTTCGTGGTCCAGCTCCACCGCCACGTGAATGCCATGCATCGCGTCCACGGGAAAGTGATAGGTGCAAGCTTGCACGTACAGGCGCACCCGATTGAACATGGCCTCCAGATGCGCCTGCTCTTCCTGCCGGAGCGCGCGGCCAAAGCGCTGCTTCCAGTTTTGCAATTCCTGTTCGATCAAGTCGCGAAACGTGGCAACCGTTCGTCCCATGGCGAACCTCTCTTGGGGGCTGGGGGCTAGGGGTTAAGTGCTGGGGAAGCTAGCGCGGACCTGTTTCTTAGGTCCGCGGCTTTTTCGCAATTGCCGATTATCGATGGCCGATTTTCGATTGAACTAATCGACAATCGACCATCGTCAATCGGCAATGGAAGAGCTTTTCCCCAGTTCCCAGCACCCAACACCTTGTCCTGTTGTGTCAACCCC
The DNA here is from genome assembly GCA_049519635.1 of Terriglobia bacterium. Classification (GTDB taxonomy): domain Bacteria; phylum Acidobacteriota; class Terriglobia; order UBA7540; family UBA7540; genus Bog-366. The sequence goes on from JBEKQO010000088.1 coordinate 2,796, forward strand.
AACCGGCCCTGGCCATCCGCCTGGAATTTCCAAAGCTCCGTCGCGGCCGCGCAGGTCTGGGCGAAAAAGAGCTTGCGGCCCGCGGGCGGCTGGAACCCGGAGGCGGCAGAGAAAAGCGCCACCGCTAGGGACTGGGTGCTGGGGACTGGGGACTGGTGATGGTCGATTTTCGAATTTCGAGTTTCGGTTTTTCCCCTGCCCCCAGTCCCTAGTCCCCAGAACCCAGCAAGATGTCCCAGCGCCTGCTGGAAAGCCGCGTGGGCGTCGGCATAGCGAATGTCCTCATCGAAATAAAGCTCTGGAAAGGCCGTGACCATCAGAACCTGGGCGGGGAATTCCGCCAGGAATTGCGGCACCCGGCGGATCAGTTCGGTAAGCTGAAAGCACGTGAACGCCCGCGCCAGCATGATCTGTTGGTTGAATTGGGCAAAGGGCATCCCCCGCCGCTCGGCCAGCCGCGCCATCAATCGCGGGTCGGCGCAGTTGGCGCCATCGAGAAACAGAATGCGCTTGCCCTCGAGAGCCAGGCGCGGCATAAAGTAGTGGCTCAGCCGCGGCGCATTGTGCTGCCCGTGAAAAACGGCCAGTCCGCGCGGCGGCAAGCGCCACGGTCGCGTCAAGGCGGTCGGCGAAGTTTGTGCCTGCGTAAACATAACTCCCTGCAAAAGAGAGTAGCGCAGGGCTCGCTCTCCGGCCCTGCGGCTCTTGCGCCCCGCCAAAAAAGCAAGTCAAAAGGCAAAGCGCAAAAGGCAAAAGTAAAAGGCCAAGCGGCTTTGCCGTTTGACTTGCCTTCATGCCTTTCAACCTTGGGAAGGAGAACCGCAGGGCCGGAGAGCGGGCCCTGCGCTACCTCCCCTTGGTGATGTCATCAATGTAGGAGAATAAAAGGCGAAAGTCAAGAAGAGCCGGTGTCTTGTAGTGATGCAGTGCGCTATAGCGGCTGTCAAAGGGGACCGCGAAGAGGTCCAAGGTCATGAGCCGTGGGTGAAACCCCCAGAAGCGATGTCCCCTGACGAAGGACCAAACCCGATAAGGGGTTGAATTAGGTTTGGCGCTGAGTGGGTTGAGAAGGGGTTCGACCCATGCGAAGGCGTAGGGGCGGTTCGCGAACCGCCCTACTGTTCATTGTCCCTGGGGGCGCACCTTCCGTGGGCGTTGCCCCCGGCTAATTAATAGTTGCCCTCCGGGGAACTGCTTACCGCCTTCTGCTCGCTGCCTACTGGCCGCCGTACTTCACCCAAATGGGACTGGACCACGCCAGGTTGCGGTCCATCTGGGTGACGCGCACGTAGTACCAGCTTTCACCCCGGGGCGGCTCGTTGTCGGTGTAGGTGAACTCCGCGCTCTTGGCGTTGGGTGATGTGGTAAAAACAAACTTCCCGTCTTTGATAATTTCCACCCGTTGCAGTGTGTCGGTTCCGAACACTTTGACTTTAAGGTGAGGGGCGGTGGGCGCGGCAAAGGCGTCGCCCATCAGGTACGTGTGCCCCTGCTCATCCACGGCCTGGAAATCCACGATGATGTTGTCCGTGGCGCCGTAGGCGTGGCGCTTGCGCATGCTCTCGACGATGTCGGTGCGGTCCATCGAGGGCGTATAAATCATCGTGTAGGAGCTGTGCGTGGAGATGTGGTCGGAGCTCGATTCGACCCCCAGCTTGTAACCTTTGGCCAAGCCCGTCCAATAAAATCCCGCCGCCTCATATTTTCCATGGACATCCACCTGATAATTCGCACTCTCGGCGCGCGGCGCTCCTTCATACTCATAGTTGGCATGGTAGCCCTGATAGATTTCCACCAGCGGCTCGACCTCGGGGTCGTTATCGCGATAGTCGGAGCCCTGGTCGGTGGCGAGCGAATGCAGCATGCAGATACCCCGATGTTGTTTCAAATAGGGGTACAGGATAGGGCCACTATTGACCTTGTTATGGTTTTCCGCATCACCGATGGGAAGAGTGCGAGTGCCGCGTTCAGCGAACACCACGTTGCGATGCCCATTGGGATAGCTGACGCTGCGCTCATATCCGAACAGGGGTGTGTAAAAGTCCTTGATGTGGAAGAGGTCGATGGCTTTCTCGGTTCGCCACCAGGTGTACTCGTTATCGCCTCCGGCGTTGTGGTCGGAAATGATCCCGGTATCCATAGCTGCCGCATCCATCATGTAGCGGAAATAGTCCTCCACCGAACCGTCGCCCGCGCCGTCGGCGGAAATTTCCGTGTGACGGTGGAAGTCGCCGCGCAGAATGCGGAGCGAAGTGTCATTCACCGTGAGGCGATAAGCGCGAACGCGGGCAACATCCTCCGCTTCGTTGGGATGCACCGGTGGAGAGCCCTCCTTGGGATCCTTGAACTCCGCCAGTTGCGGTGGCGGCGCCGCGGCCTCGCTGGCGAAAGCGGCAGCGTCAATCTCCTGCACACCGGGGCGATGCGGACCCGTGGCAGTGGCGGCGCCGGTCATGGAAGGCTGAAAGCCGGCGGCGGGGCCAAACCGCTTGTTATTGTTGATCCAAGCCATCCAGATTCCCTGCGGACCCGGAGTAATCTGGAAGGTTCCGTCGGGGCGCGAACTGGTTTCCGGTATGGGCATGAGGGATGTCCAATGGTCGCCTTCATAGCGGGTCAAGAAATTTTCCCACTGGCCGTTGACGGCCCAATGATCGGTGCGAGTCTCAGCCGTGCTGGTGCGGATTTGCAGGGCGGCCCAGATCCGGCCGCGAGCATCGCAGGTGAGGCGCGGCGCTTCGATAAAATGGTTATAGCGAATCGGGATGGCGGCCTTCAGGTCGCCAACGGTTTGCTTCCAGACGCCATTCTCCAGCACGGCCACGCGCGGGTGGCGGCTTGAGTACAGCGTGGTGCTGCGGGATTGATCGTCGCGGTTCCAGTCCTTGCCCCAGTTGTCACCAGACTCGTCCCAAGCCAGCCACACGCGCCCTGCGGGATCAACGGCCACGGAGGCGTGCGCCTGGAATTTCCCCGACTGAGTGGCCTGTTGAATGGGTTCCATGGACCCATCGGCGTTGACCTTGCGCAGGAAGATATCGTAATTGCCGGTGCGATAACTGTCCCAGGCGATGTAGAGGTTACCGGCGGAGTCGCCCGCGGCATCCGGCATCCACGCGTTCGGTCCGCTGATTTCCTCCGGCTTTGACCACTTGTTCCCGCGCAAGGTGCTCAGCAGCACATGCGATTGGCCGTCCTGGTAACCGATCCACACCAGGTGGAGCGCGCCGGTGGGATCGGCGACAAGCCGGTGAAAAATATTGGGGTGATTCGCCTCGTTCAGCTTTTGCCGTGCTGCCCACTTTTGGCCGTCAAACGTTCGCGCGTAGAGGTCCCAATCTTCGCCCGCCCTCTCTGACCAGACCACCCAGATTCGTCCCTCGGAATCTTCCGCCACGGCGGGGTGAAAGACGTCGCCCTTTTCTTCCGTCAGGCGCACGGGCTCTGACCAACCCGCCGGCGTCGAGTAGCGCACGTAGACATGATCGCCGAGGCTTTGGTAAGCCTGCCAAGCCACCCAGATCACGCCCTGGCGCGTGACGCACACCGAGGGATAGTCGTGCTCTTCGGGATTCGCGCCCTGGGGTACGGGTGAAATTTGTTGAGGAGTGGGCGTGCGCTGGACCACCACATCGCCGTCGCGGAAGGAAAGCGCGTGGCCGTCTTCAAGTTCCTGCAACGCGAAGCGGAAGTCTCCCTGCACGGTATGGACTTGAGCGCTCGCCGTGGGCGCCGCTTCCACCGTCACCGTCACTCCGGCGGGAACAAAGTTAGCGATGTCCTCCGAAGTATCTAAAGGGCGAGGGTCCTTGGGCTGGTTTTCAAATTGAAAGTGTTTGACGTGCACCTTCCAAGTTGCATTGGGATTTACTGTGTCCTCTTTGAAAAGGCGCCAGGGCATCACGTTCACCACCTTGCCCTGATTCAGCGTCAAGGAACCGGAATAGTCCTCCAGCCGCTCCTGTCTTTCGCCAAAGACGATGCGGAAGCTGAGCGTCTTGTCGGAAAGCGGCCCTGGCGCCTGCATCGGCGCCGAGCGGTCGCGTGGAATTAAGGCGAGGATCGCGATGAGTGAGATGATAGAGATTATGCCGATTCTTCGCATAGGAAGTCCCTCCCGATGGATAAACTGCGTTCGTAAAGTTTCAGCCCTGCGAGGTCTGGCCGCGCATGGCTGCAAACATCCATTTGCCGTCATGCCCCAAACGCCGTCTGCTTTTCGACAGGAATGTTATCACCAAAAGCATGCCATTTTGAGCAAGGTTTAAAAGGGTCTCACCACAGAGGCACAGAGGTCACGGAGAGCAGCCGCCGATGAAAACTGTGGGTCAACAAACCAAGGATCGTAATCCCAACCCGCGCCATCAGAAGTCCATTTTCTGTGGTCTCTGTGCGCTCTGTGGTGAGGACTCTCTCTGCGCCTCAGCGCCTCTGCGGTTCCCCGCGGCCGCGGTGCACGAATCATATGGACGTACTTCGGCACACATGCTTAAAATCTAAAAGGCAGGATTTGGCACTTAGGCGTCAGGATTTAGGAGGTAGAAAGCTCCACTCTGACTCCTGGCTCCTGGCTTTTGCCTCCGACTTCTCTTGGAATTTGGCATGTCCTCGAAACGCATTCTGATCACGAACGACGACGGGATAAGCGCTCCGGGCATCAAGGCGCTGGAGCAGAGCCTGGCCCTGGTGGGTGAGGTAACCGTCGTCGCTCCGGACAGGGAGATGAGCGCCACCAGTCAAGCGATCAGCCTGCACACGCCTTTGCGTATCCACCGGATTGACGACCGGCATTATGCGGTTGGCGGCACGCCGAGCGACTCGGTAATCCTGGCTCTCTACAAGATTCTGCCGCAGCGGCCTGACCTGGTGGTGAGCGGGATCAACCCTGGCGGAAACATGGGTGAGAACGTGGTTTACTCCGGAACCGTGGGTGGGGCGAATGAAGCGGCGGTGCACGGTGTGCCGTCCTTCGCCATTTCCCTCGCGTCGCGGAAGGACCTGGATTTTTCCTCTGCCGCAGCTTTCGCGGCGCAACTTGCCGCCAAGATATTGGAAGAAGGTTTGCCGCCGGGAGTGTGCTTGAATGTAAATGTGCCGCGCGGTGAAGTGCGCGGCGTGCGCATCACCCGCCAGAGCCAGAAGATTTCGCAAAATCTCGTGGTGGAACAAAAGGACCCGCGCGGGCGCCCGCACTATTGGCTCGACGAAACGGTTGAACTCACCGACGTCGAGCCGGATTCCGATTACGGAGCCATTCTCGCGCGCGAGATTTCCGTGACGCCTCTTCAGGTTGACCGTACGCATGACCCCAGCCTCAACCATATTTCCCGTTGGCTACCAGCGTTGCAGGTGGAGAAGAAGTAGCAAGACCAGGTGCCAGGTGCCCGGTTCCAGGCGCCGAATGTTGCGTGCCTAACGCCGGATCAGGGATTTGCACACGGGTCGTAGGGGCGCTTCGCGAAGCGCCCTTTCGAAAACGCGCGTGATCATCATCGAGCCGGGCGGTTCGCGAACCGCCCCTACGGCTGCGTTGTAACAAGCCATCGGTCTCGGTTAATAAGCCAATCCATTTATAGGAGCGAGTCCTGAACGGATGAAGGGTCGCGCCCTATGCCGTAGCCAACGCCGCAGGCCGGGTCCGGCGGAGTATGTTATCTTTAAGGCTTCGCGAAAGGCCGGAATTATATGTCCAAGGTTCGAGTTCGTTTTGCCCCCAGCCCCACCGGCTACGTCCACGTGGGAAATGCCCGGACGGCCCTTTTCAACTGGCTGTTCGCGCGCCATCACGGCGGGGCCTTTGTCTTGCGCATCGAAGACACTGACGCGGAGCGCTCAAAGCCGGAATACGAACGGCAATTGCTCCAAGACCTGCGCTGGTTCGGGCTCGATTGGGATGAAGGCCCTGACAAGGGCGGTTCGTTTGGCCCCTACCGCCAGTCGGAGCGCGGCGCGATTTATACCCAATACGCGGAGAAGTTGATCGGGCAGGGCGACGCCTACTATTGCTTCTGTTCGGCGGAACAACTGGAAGCCGAACGCCAGGAGGAGTTGAAAGCCGGCCGCCAGCCGCGCTATTCCGGGCGCTGCCGGAAACTTGCTGCTGAGGAGGTCTCGCGCCGTAAGACCGCGGGTGAGCCCGCCGCGGTGCGTTTGAAGATTGTGGAAAGCAGTTTCTTTTGGAATGACCGGGTGCATGGGCCCACCACCTTTTCCAGTGAGGTCATCGGCGATCCCGTCATCGTGCGCTCGGAGGGCCTGGCCGCCTACAATTACGCAGTGGTGATTGACGACCACCTGATGGAAATTACCCATGTGATTCGCGGCGACGATCACATCTCGAACACGCCGCGCCAGCTTGCCCTCTATCGCGCGCTGGGTTGGGAGCCACCGGAGTTCGCGCATCTCTCCACCATCCTGGGCCCGGATCACACGCGCCTTTCCAAGCGGCACGGAGCAACTTCGATGTCTAATTTTCGTGAAGAGGGCATTCTACCTGAGGCGTTGAGGAATTATCTCCTGCTGCTCGGGTGGTCGGCTTCGGACGGTAAGACAGAGAAGTTCAACACTGACGAGATGATTGCCCAATTCTCTTTGGACCGAATCACCAAGAGCCCTGCCGTATTTGACCGGAAGAAGCTTGACTGGCTGAACGGGGAATACCTCTTCGCGCTCCCGACCGACCAGAGGGTTGAATATTTCACGAAGATGGTTACGGGCGTCTTAACGCGCGAGAGGTACCTTGCGGAAGATGAGGTCGCGAGGGCGAAAGGGTTAATAGATCAAATTCTTCTCGTCATTATTGAGAGTAAGATTGGAGTTGTTGAGAGCAAGAGTGAGAGCAAGGATAAGGCGAGCCTGCTCGATCTCGCCCGGTTGATATTCGAATACGATGGAGCAAGGGTAGTTCGCAACGAAAGCACGCGACTCGTGTTGGAAGATCCCCTCGCGAGAGAAATTCTTGTTGAATTCGTCCGGCAGGTTGTCGCTGAACCCACATTGAGTTTTGGACGATTCCAAGAACTCATCAAGTCCTTGGGGAAGAAAACTGGAACGAAGGGCAGACAACTTTATCATCCGGTCCGGATCGCATTGACGGGCGAAGAATCTGGACCCGAACTCAAGAAGATGATTCCAATCTTCGAGGACGGCGCCCAACTCTTACTGAAGCGGCCTGTGAAGAGTTGCGCAGAGCGCTTACGGGAATTTGCCGAGGCGGCGAAGCTGGAAGGGTGAATAGAACGGTAGCGCGGACCTGCTTTGTAGGTCCGCGGCTTTTCCTTGCCCATCGATGACCAGCCGCGGACCTACAATACAGGTCCGCGCTACCCTTGCTCAGAGGCCATCGAGGTGCTGAAAGCATTCATTCCAAAGGTTCTGACGGAGAGCGGCCTGACCTACGAGCGCTTTCGCGAAATCTCCAAGGCTGTGCAGAAAGAGACAGGGAAGAAGGGGAAAGATTTGTATCATCCTATACGGATGGCCGTGACCGGCGCAGGCTCCGGGCCGGAACTGGAAAAGCTGATTCCGATTTACGAGGAAGGGTCGAAACTACCGTTGGCGCGGCACGTGAAGAGTGTGAGCGAGCGGATGAGGGAATTTGCCGAGGCGGCGAAACTTGGATAGGGAATCGTTCGCGCGAAAGGGAAGCTGCCCTCTCCTTTGGGAGAGGGGGGACCACAAGGTGGAGGGGGCCCCACGTTTCGCAAGTCGTGGGGGTGAGGGTTTCACGCGAGGTTAAGTCGCCGGCGGAAAGTGACCCCTCACCCGCCCTCCTCCGTCGGGCACCCTCTCCCCCTGGGAGAGGGCTGTGATCTCGTATGTGTACGCGCGTTCGAGGGAAATCGAACCGCATGCCGAGGAGGCAATTCATTGTCGCAGAGGGAAAGTGGGGATCGCCTGGAAGTAGTTTACGGCATCCATTCGGTGCGTGAGGCGGTGCGCACCCGGCCGGTGGATTATGTAATGATCACGCAGGGCTACCACAACCCTCGCCTACAGGAGATTGTGGACGCCTGCCGCGCCGCGGGTATCGGATTGCGCTTTTCCCCCCGCCCGGCGGTGGAGCGGGCCGCCGGCACTCCCCAACACCAAAACGTGGTGGCGGTGTGCACGCCAAAGGCCTATGATGATCTTTCTGACCTGACTGCCCAGGAGGAGCGTCCCCTGCTGGTGGCGTTGGATGGGGTGGAAGACCCGGCCAATCTGGGCGCGATCATCCGGACGGTGGTGGCGGCAGGCGCGCGCGGCGTGGTCATCCCGGAGCGGCGTGCGGCCGGGCTCTCACCGGCGGTGGCACGGGCGGCGGCTGGCGCTTTGGAACACGCCAAGGTGGCGCGCGTCCCGAACCTGGTCCGAGCTTTGATGGACTTGAAAAGCCACAACCTGTGGGTGTATGGATTGGAAGCGGACGCCCCGAAATCCTACACCGAGCTTGATTATTCGCAAGGGTGCGTGCTGGTGCTTGGTGGCGAAGGGCGTGGGCTGCATCGGCTGGTGCGCGAGGCGTGCGATGAACGGGCGCACATCCCCCTGCGGGGGCCCGTGACTTCTCTGAACGTATCCGTGGCCGCCGGAGTAGTGCTCTATGAGGCGGTGAGGCAACGTGCCGTGTAGCGCAGGGCTTGCCTTTCAGCCCTGCGGTTTTTCGATGGGGTTCGGGAGAGCCGGGGGATCGCTCTTCGCCCCTGCGGCTTTTCGATGGGGTCCGGGAGAGCCGCAGGGCCGAACTGCGGGCCTTGAGCTACCCGCTCCCCTGCAACCGCAGTTGACCGGGGCTCATCCAACAGGAAGGAAGCTTTGGGAGGTCGTTCATGAATCGGAAATGGCTGCGCTTCTTCTATTACCAGGCAGGGTCCTTAGCAATACTTTTGGCGCTCGCCGGCCAGGCGCTGGCGCCGGCCGCCCAGGCGCAGCAAAACGTTACGGTTAAGAGCCCTGCTGACCAGGCCGCCCCGAAAAAGGATTCTGCCGATGAAACACAGTTGGCCGGCACGCCGATAATTAGAAGCAACGTTCAGTACGTCACGACCCCAGTGACGGTCTTCGACTCGGGCGGGCAATTTGTGTACGACCTGGAACAGAATGAGTTCAAGGTTTACGACAATGGCCAACTCCAGGACATCAAGCAGTTTGACACCGAAATGCGCCGGGTGTCATTGGTGATCATTGTGGAGACCAATGACGCGACCGTGCCCTTTCTGGATTCCGTCCGCCCGCTGGGTTCGATGTTTTCCGAGATGGTTATGGGGCCGCAAGGGCAGGTGGCCGCGCTCACCTACAGTGACCGTGTGGACCTGGCCCTGGACTTTACCACCAATGGCGACAAGCTGGATACAGTGCTCCGGGGGCTCCAAGGGCGCGGCGGCGGGATGCATCTGGACGATGCGATCGTGCGTGCTCTCTCTATGCTCAACGACCCCGCAAAGATAGGGGATCGGAAGGTGATCATCGTCTTTTCCGACGGATTCAACATCGGAAGCAAGATGAGCCGAAGTGAAATCGTCAAGGGGGCAATGAATTCCAATGTAACCATTTATCACTTGGGCTTTAGCCCCCTGAAGGGTTTGTGGAAGAGACCTGCCAAGGATCCCGCTCCGGATTTGGTGAGTGAAAGTGTAGCGCGATCAATGCCTCCGAACCAGGCCCCCACACCCACCAATGAAGAGAACACTTGGGACACCGCGGACATTAACCTTGTGTCGATTCTGCTCGGTCTGGGTGAAGAAGCGAAAAAGCCGCTTCTCAAGGATTCAATGATATATTTCGCGCGTTATTCGGGGGGACAATCGTATCAGAAGTGGGGGAAAGATACGGTGCAGCAGGCGCTGAACCAAATCGCCACGGAGATCCACAGCCAATACGAACTGGCTTACTCTCCCACAACCCCGATTGAGCCGGGGTTCCACAAAATCGAGGTGCAGGTGCGGCGTCCGGGGGCAAAAGTTCGAGCTCGCGCCGGGTGGTTTTACCAAGGTGAACCGCCGCGCGGCGTAATCGTCAAGTAAGGCGAGCGATGCGCCCGCGCGCTAACTGCCTTAATTGAATTCGTCGAAGCTTCGGTATTCCTGAACCGTCTTGCCGGATTGCAGTTCGATTTCCGCAAAATAGGGGCGCATATCATCTTCCTCAACGCGCAGCACAACCGCGCGCAGCTTCCCCTGTTCATTGCAGACAATAGTAAAGTACTTGTTTTCTCTCACCCTGGTAAGTTGAGGTGCTATCTTCCACGGAATTTTCAAGGCTAGAACTTCCGCGCTCACGTCGGGACGATATTGCATCATGGTGATTCCGGAAAAGGGTAGGTTGAAGGTTCCTCCCGGGCAATTAAATTTAAATCCTTCCTTAAGTACTTCCAGTCTTCCACCGCATCCTTTCTCGATATTTTCCGTCCCCGCCTGGTACAGAAAAGGCGGCGCCTCAGCTTTTTTATGTTTCCCGTAGCCTGAACTCATCAACAGGAGCAGTAGCATCAGCAGGTTGATTGCAATTGCGATGCGTTTGGTCGTGCGGTGCGGCATCATCAATAAGATCCCCGAATCTTTTGTGGTTGGCGCCACTTCCCGGCGCCTAGAATGAGTTTACTCCGAGAATTGGGTTGGGGGAATAGGCTTATAGGGATGTTTTCGAGGGATTCAACGGCTGCCGGATTCGGCTACCGCTCGAGCGAGGGAAGACGCGCTTACAGGTACGTCAACATCCAGGTATGCCGCAATGGGAAGACTGCCCCATTGCGCGGGGTGGAAAGTCCAACGCCGCAAAATTTCGCGCGCCGCTGCAAACTGCGCCTGGCCCGTGTGCGAAATCTCTTTATCGACCACCTGGCCTTGGTCATTAACCAGCAGGCGCATATGGACTACGTCTTCGGAGGGGGCGTCCTCCGGGTGTTGCACCACCTGGGGAGGTTTGACCTGGCGCAGAAAGTCTAGTTCGGCTTGCCGCGGCGTTAGATTTATCCCATGGTAGTTCAAGGTGAATTTAATTTTCACCCTGGTAATGAACCCCGACCGTCCCGAAGCCGTGGTCAGTGGCTGGTAGTTCCACCCGCGGGCCGCTTTCAGGGCCGCCACGGCAAGAATGGCGTCTCCGGCCAGCACATGCGCGTCGGCGACCTCCCCCTTGCCATTGACCGTAAGTTCCAATTGCACATGCCCCTGAAGATAATTGACCTTCGCCACGGCGGGGTATTCCGGCGCCGCTTGCGCTAGGATCAACCCCGTAGCTTGCTTAGGGGCAATAATGGCCAACGAGGCATTCGGGAGAGAAACGAGCTCCTGCGCGCACACTCTTCCCCCCGCCCATAACACTGCCAGGGTGAGGACGAAAGGGCCGTGATAGTACAGCCGGACCTTAATCATCGCCTTCGAAAATCACCATAGCCACCACGTAACGGTCAGAGTGTGAAATCGAGACTGCCGTCCGTGTGACCCGCAATTCCCGAGCTATTTCTTGCGCCCGGCCGGTCAAAACCAGTTCGGGTTTACCACTCGGCCGATGAACCACTTCCACGTCTTGCCAACGAATACCTTCCCGCCAGCCGGTTCCCAAGGCCTTCAAAGCCGCTTCCTTGGCCGCGAAGCGCGCCGCATAGCGCTCTGCGCGGTTCTTGAACTTTTCGCAATAGGCGATTTCCGCGGGAGTGAAGATCCGCTGGGTAAATCGCTCCCCGTGCCGCTCGAGGCCGCGCTCAAAGCGCAAGGTTTCGGCGATATCCACTCCGGTCCCGCATATCATCGTCAGGTAGTGCGCCTCACGGATTTAGTCCGTAAGAGCAGGGATTCCTATTTTGTCGACCTTTAGGCTGTGACCCTCAACCCCAATCTTCCTCTTGTTGACAATAACAAATCGTTGCCCTGATTGCAACGCAGCGGTGTGCGGATGCAGGGTTCCGTCAAAGTCGCGGGCGCCAGATACCTCCATGGCCATGAATGCATCACCCGCTAAGAAACCCCTCACCCCCCGCCTTGCGGTCCCCCCTCTCTCCAAGGGAGAGGGTGCCCGACGGAGGAGGGCAGGTGAGGGGTCCCTTTCGTTCCCATTAGACCTTGGCGGAACCCTGCGCGCTGATGGCCCCCGGTGTTGTGCTATATTCGAGAATTGGGTAGCCAAATTTTCAAAATGGTGTCACGGGGCGGCCTCGGCTGGCTTGAGTCTGTGCGGCTCAGCAAGTTGCCTGGGTTGGTGCATGCATTCAGCACGCGGCAGGGAGGCCTGAGCCGGCCCCCGTGCGCAGGGCTCAACCTGGGATTCACCGAGTCGGACCGGCGCGAGCGCGTGGAGCGGAATCGCCGACTTTTCTTCGATCAGCTCGGCGGGAAGGATTTTGTGCCCGCCTCCGTGCGGCAAGTTCATTCATCCCACTCGTATCAGGTGACTCGCGACCACGCCGGCCAACTTGCCTATCAATGGCCGGGCATCGCGGTCGCCCTGCCTGTGGCTACCGATCCGCCGGCAGGAGATGGGTTGATGACCGCGGAGCCCGGCATCTTATTGACCATTCGAATCGCCGATTGCCTGCCCCTGCTCCTGGTGGATCCCCGGCGACGGGTGGTAGCGGCGGTGCATGCAGGATGGCGCGGCGCCCTGGCACGCGTCATCGAGAAAGCTGTCGGGGATATGCGGCGCACTTTTGGTTCCGATCCGCAGGACCTGATCGCGGCGGTGGGGCCATCCATTCGTGCCTGCTGCTATGAGGTGGGCGAGGAAGTTGTAGAAGCCTTTCATGGGAGCTTTGCGGATGCTGATTCCTTCTTCCAAAAGTTGCCCAATCGTCCAGAGGCTGCCACCGATCGCCATTCGATCCTCTTCTTGAGCGCCTACCCTCCCGGGCATTCTCCCGAGCATGTCCCCGCCGCGCGCCTCGATCTAACCGCAGTCGCCCGGCATCAACTCGTGAGCGCCGGGGTGAAGCCTGCGAATATCGGGGTGGCTGACTATTGCACCTCGTGCCGCACGGATCTCTTTTTCTCCCATCGCCAGGAAGGTGGGCGCACCGGACGGCAAGCCGCGGCGATCGGAATCCGAAAGGCAGTGGCTAGTAGATAGTGGCGGGTGGATCGTGAACAGTGAAAACCGCACATTGGGTCAGTCCGATGGCGACTGTCTACTGCTTACTGCCCACTATCCACTAGCCACTAGCCACTTTCTGCCAAGCTCAGTTGCCCACAGGCGGCACGGATGTCTTGACCTCGGGAGATACGAATGAAGGCAGGAATGCGGCGATCCGTGAGGATTTTTTGGAAGGCCAGCACGCGCTCGAATTTAGGGGCGCGGAAGGGGAGTTCCGGGCCGCTATTATAGGGAATCAAGTTGACCTTGGCGCGAAGGTCGCGCAGGAGGTCCGCAACGCGACGCGCGTCGGCGTCCGCATCGTTGAATCCATCAAGCAGAACATATTCGAAAGTCAAATGCTCCCACGGGCGCAATGGATATGCACGGCAAACCTGCAACAAATCCGCCAGCGGGTATTTCTTATTGATGGGCATCAGCGCGCTGCGTTGCTCATCATGCGAGGCATTGAGCGAAACAGCCAGCTTGGGGCGCATTGGCTCACCCGCCAGTTCCTCGATGCGAGGGAGAATGCCGACGGTGGAAATGGTAATGCGCCGCAGCGAAATGCCCACGCCTTTCGGGTCGGCGAGAATCGCTACGGCCTTGGTGACCTGCGGGAGGTTCAGCAGGGGTTCACCCATTCCCATAAACACCAGGTTGAGGCGTGCGCCGCGCGCCAAGTTCTGTCCCACGGCTACTGCCAGCACTTGCCCGATGATTTCACCCGCGGTCAAATTACGCTTTGCCCCGAGCAATGCGGTGAAGCAAAACCGGCAGTCGAGGGCGCAGCCAACCTGGCTCGACAAGCAGAGAGTGGTGCGCTCCTCCTCGGGCATGTAAACGGTCTCCACCAGATTGCCGTCTTGAAGGCGGAAAAGAAAGCGGACCGAGCCGTCACGCGAGGAGAACTCGCGCTCGACTTGCGGATAGACGATCCCCTGATGAGACGCAATGGCGATGCGGAAGTCGCGGTGGAGATCGGTGAGCCCGGACAGGTCGCGAACGCGGCGGACATAGATCCCGTGGTAGATCTGCCGCCCACGATATCGCGGTTGGCCGAAACTCACCGCGAAATTTTCGAGTTCTTCCAGGTTGAGTCCGAGAAGGTTGCCGTTATGTTCTTCCAAAGCCATTGTGCGCCTGTTTCAAATAATGTTAACACCTGGGACACGGAGTATTCAAGATTTCCCGGAGCTTGGTAGTGGTGTCGTTTGCTGTGGCACGGGCGCCCCACCCGTGACGGTCACGGCCAAGAGAAGCCGTGAAAAAATCGGATTTTCAAATTTTGGCATCATGCATTTTCAATGAGTTACATCGTGGATAACAGGCTCAAAATTGATTTTTTCACAGCTTCAGATGGCCGTGCCACAGCAAATGACACCGCTACCCGCCAATGAATCTTATTGACAAATATGGCAAATCAGAAATAATCCGACCAGACGACTTTTGCATGGTAAAGGAGAAAATGAGTCCTCGACGCGCCAATCCGGAACTTGCTGACCGCCGCCGGGATGTTCTGGTAAGGGCCGGATACGCAGAGGTTTTGGAGAAAGGGATTCAAGCGACGACCCTTGATTCCGTTGTCGCTCGTGCCGGATCCAGCAAGGGCGGCGCGCTTTACTATTTCTCCACCAAGGAACGCCTACTCAGCGGGGTCCTGGAGTGGCTTCTGCGGCAATTGAATCAAACGCTGGATGAAGTCCTGCGAGCGCAGGACACGGCGCGCGGGAAACTGGTTTCAGAATTGGAAGTTCTGTTTCACAGCGCCGAGGTAAATCGGAAGCTCTACCTCGTCTTTTTTGATTTTGTGGCGTTAGGCACCCGGCAGGAACGATTCCGCGCACTCTTCCGGGGGTTTTTCGAAACCTGTCATCGTCGCGATAAGGAGATTGTTGAGCTGGGAATTCAAGAGCAGCAGTTCCGGCGCGTGAACCCGCAGGACGCCGCCGCCACCATCCGCGCCCTGGTAGACGGGTATTGCTTGCAGTGGCTGGTGGGCCCGGGTGATGTGCCGATTGAAGCTTATCGGGATCGCTGCCGCGCCGTATTGGGGGCATACCTGCTACGCTGAAGGCGCAGGTTGCGTGGCTGCCGCCGAGGTCTAAAGCGAACGCTTTCATGGTTCCGCAACTAAGGCCGGCGCCCCGCTAACCTTTAGGAGTCGGGCGGCAAAGCCTTCGGCGGCAATTGATTCATAGTCGTGTCCGGCGTCGCTCGGCCAGCAGGCCATAAATGCCAAGACTGACCCCGTGGTGTTCGCCACCCGGTGCGCCGTGTGGGCGGGAATGTAATGAAGCGAGCCAGGGTGCATGACCTCGAAAGATGTTCTCCGGCTTTCGTCCATGAGGATCAAGGCTCCGCCTCCGGCGACGGCCATATAAAATTCCGCCCTGCGCCGTTCCGCATGGAAGTGGCCCTTGGTCATAAAGTATTCGTTCCCAACCATTCCAGGTTCGATGAAAGTGGCCCCCCAAAACAAACCGCCCTCTTCCCCCACGCTGACAGGCGAAAATGTCTCAACCCGATATACGACCATTTCTGGGTCCAGCGACTGGCGCGCTTTTTCGTCGCCGAAGCTTCCCTTTAAATCCTTGATGCGGCGGGTAATACGCTGGACTCGTTCACCCGAAAGTTCGCCGGTTCGAAAATCAACCATGATTTGCGCGGTCCGCATGGGCACCGTGCAGTTGCCGGAAGGCTTAAGGTTACTATCGCTGGAATTTATCGACATTTGCGAATCCAACCCCACCCCTTTCATTACGTAAGGGGCGGCTATGAATACCTTCGACTGAGGAGACGAACAAGCCTAATGGCTGACCAACCCCGGCACACCGCGGTTTCGAGGTATAGCTTAGGTCAGCAGAATGCTTCTGTCAATAATACCTAGACTGAATTGGAGCCATGTAATCACTATTATCCCTATGACGCCGCTTCGCGGGGCATGCGTTGATCGCGGCCCTTGACGGACGACTCGCTGAATCTCTACTTTTCGCTACACTCAAGACCCCATAACCGCGAGGTAATCCGTATCTACATCGCTGCTTTGGAGGTGGCCATGATAAAACCAGATCGACGCCAGTTTCTTGTTAAGTCCGGAACCAGCCTGGGTTTGACCGTTGCCAGCCCGGAGGTGCTTGCGCTTATGAATGCGCTGGCGGCACCCGGCGCCCTCAACAATCAAGAGACCACAAATAGGGGTGGGGCCAAGTCGCCGCATGAGAAACGGCCTCTTTACAACACCAATGTACATACCGTCATCGGGCTCGGTGACGAGCCCCCCGGATTCCTCGACAAGTTTGGCCAACTGACGGGGCGTAACGCCGAAGTGCACTTGGAGATGGGGTCGCCTCCCCAAGCACTGGCCAAAGCCGGGTGGTCGCAATCCCTCCAGGATGGCTATCTGCCGATTGTGACCTCGGAGGTTCGTGCCGCGCAAGGCTCGCTTCGCT
The DNA here is from genome assembly GCA_049519635.1 of Terriglobia bacterium. Lineage (GTDB taxonomy): Bacteria > Acidobacteriota > Terriglobia > UBA7540 > UBA7540 > Bog-366. The sequence continues at coordinate 19,292 of JBEKQO010000088.1, forward strand.
GGGTTGCTTTCACCTCGCAGGCGGATGAACTGAAGGCTGACTACGTAGGCATCGAGGAAGCCGAGAACGGACTCCGGCTCACGTTGTGGTTTCCGCGTGTGCCCGTTATCAAGGTTGATGAAGGAAGAGTAACCAGTGGTGAAAAAATTCTGGCCATCCTCCCTTCCGCCAAGGTGGTGGGGGTTACGCAGGCGAAGTACAACTACCTGACCCCCGAGGCGGGGCCCATCCAAGGGCCTTTCGTGGACTGGGGCGACGGCCATCTCGAAATGCCGCCGAAGCCGCTGCCGGGTTTCGACCCTGCCTTCAATGGTGGTCGAAGCGGATTCCTCAACCGGGCGATCGGTTATCGCTTTCCCGTAGCAAGCGGGAAGACTTATCACGTGTTCTTGGGCCTCGTGGAGACAGAGCGCGTGCTGCCGGGCCAGGTACTGATAAGACTTTCCGTTAATGGTGAAACCCAGGTCGTTGATGTGGGCCTCGTGGAATCCGGCAAGCCCATCGTGCGGGAATTCGTCGTGCCATCGGCGCCCGAGGAAATTCGCGTCACATCAGAATGCGACCCTTCCTCTACCGCGCCCTACCGCGCGTCTTTACTCCATGGCATCTGGATTTTCGATACGCCCGCCAAGCTGGAAGAAGTCCAGGCGGGGAAGTTGAGCCCGCAGGCGCGTTTCTACGTTCAATGTGGCAAGGAACCCATGCGTGACATTGCCTGCTCTGTAGTCCTTGACATCGGGGCGCAAAAGGCCGGGACCGATGCCCTCTGGATGCAATTGCCTTATGACTTGAATTTGACGGACGGATCGAGCGCCGCCGGTATTTCCCCCCAGTCTGCGCAGGCATCCGCCCAGATGCGGTGGGACACGCTCCTGCGCGCGGGGGCGGAATTTACCACCGGGGTCAAGCGCCTGGACGACCTCTACAAGACCTCGCTGATCAACGTTTTTCTGCTGCGAACGAAATACGCGGGTGCGGCGAACGATGGCCAGGATCTGTATGTGGTCAAGCCCGGAGCCGCTGATTATGACGCCTTCTGGTACCGCGATGGCGGCTACTTGGTGACGGCGCTGGATTTGGCCGGACATGCCGGGGAAGCCGAAAAATCCTTGCGGCTGTTCTGGCAGCAAAACCTGGCAGGTATCTTCGCGTCTTATGGGCAACAACGCAGCGGAGTGTGGCAGGCGCCCATCACCGAATGGGACGGGCAAGGGCAAGCACTTTGGGCGCTGGTCAACCATTTCCAGGTGACCGGCGACAAAGATTGGCTCCGCTCGGTTTATGCAGCCATTCGGAAGGGAGCTCTGTGGATAAAGAACGTCACCGAGCAGACCCAGATCCTCAATGAGCCTGGCGAGAAACCCTGTTACTTTGGGTTGATCCCGGCGGGCGAAGGAGAGGCCATCGGCTCGGACGGGTACATGTATTATCACGACTTTTGGGCCGTCTTCGGCCTGCGGGAAGCCATCGTTGCCGCCGAGGCTCTCGGGCAGGATGCGGATGCCGCATGGATGAAGCAAACCTACGAGGAATTCTGTGCCAACCTCCTTGCTTCGGTTAAGCAGGCGTATCGGCGAATCGGAAACAACAAATTTATTCCTGCCACCCCATTTGATCCGAGGCTGGACATCTGGGGTGCGATCACGGCGCTCTACCCGGCGCGCTTCCTGGACGCCCATGATCCGATGATGACCCGCACCCTTGACCGCATGGCGCGGCACTGCCAGGAAGATGAGTACACGTTCTTTGTCACCAAGAAAATCTGGACTTATATTACGGCTGACTGGGCTATGTGCTATCTGCTTCGCAACGACCTGGCGATGTTCTACCGGCTCTTCAACGGATATGCGGCACACGCCTCGCCTACCAACGCCTGGATTGAGGAGATTTTTCTGAACACCCATTATGGGACTGGCGACATGCCTCATGGCTGGGCCGCAGGTCAATATGTTCTCCTGCACCGCAACTCACTCGTGTATGAAGACGGGAAGAAACTGGAGCTTTGCTGGGGTGTCCAACCCGACTGGCTAATGGAGGGCGCGAAACTCTCCGTGCAACAAGCGCCCACCGTATTCGGCAAAATCCAATTCGAACTTCGACGGTCAGGTCCGACCCTGATTTTGGATTACAATCTGACGCCGGCGCCAGGTCAGGCGGCCGCCGAGGAGGTCCGCCTGCATATTCCGCCACTCCAAGGAAAAATCTCATCGGTCCGTGTGAACGGGAAGGTTCGCAGTGTAACCCCCGAGGAGTCAGTTATCCCTCTCACGTAATGGGGGCAACAACAGAGCTGCAGAAAGTCGGCCGGAAGAAGTTGTTGCGAAGCTATTTCCCTGTCGTGACGGCAAGGTTGAATCGAAACCCGTCCCAAGTTGGGGGAAGGCACAGGTCCATCATCGTTCGCGCCTAGCCCGGACTTCTCACCAGGCTGAAAAGCTCCTGGGAGCAGCCGGAGGGCGGGGCTTCACAGGCTGCGGAAAAAACCTACAATGCTGTCATTCTGAGGAGCAGCGGCCACGAAGAATCTCGCATTGCCTTGAAAATACTCAGAGCGAGATCCTTCGCTGCGCTCAGGATGACAGCATTGTAGGTTTTTTCCGCAGCCTGTTCAGCCCAGGCCTTCCAGAATCGTGGTGAGAAATCCAGGTTAGGGCGCATGGGTGAGGCGGCGTGCAGGAGGGCAGTGCGCAGGGAAGCCGGTTATAAAAATGCTCCCCTCCTCAGTTGAGGAGGGGGTAGGGGGTGGTGCTGATTGCGACTTAATGTTTTCGGCATCAGGGGATAACCACCCTGGCGCCCGGCGCGCCACCCCTCCTGAATCAGGAGGGGAGTAATTTTCATCATTTATGGCGAGCAAACGCTCATGCGCGTCGGTGCGGTTGAACCGGTGGATGAATGCAGGACGTCGTTCCCCTCACAAGAGCCTGGGGGGCGACGGCGGTGACCCCTCGAAGAGCTCGTTAATTCGAACGGCTCCGTGCATAGGCCGCCGCTTCAGCTTGGCGCCTTCACCCCGGCTCATCAGCCACGCTTGGCCAACCAGTGGAGGAGTTGTGCCCAAAACGCTCCATAGTGCGGCCAGTGGACAAAGCTGCCTGCCCAGTGCGGGGCAAAATCCGAGGCAAATACCGCACTGCGCCCACCCTTAAACTCCCAGCAGGCAATCAAGGGGTCCCCCAGATAACTCGCCACCAGAGTTGCGCCGGGTTTCAGCGCGACTTTGTTGTAGCCGCACAGCGTCCAATCCGCGCTCTCCCAAGGTAACCCTTTGACGACGGGATGATCAGGCTGATCAATGTCGAACCGGAATCCCTGCACCACCTCGGCGCGATCGTCGTGGCGGGAAATGGAAACCGGCAGCAGGGTTTCCACGTCGGTCCCACTCCAGCGCGCAATGCCGTTCAAGCCCGCGAACGAAAGGTAACCGCCCACCATCAGAAATCCACCGCCTTGTTCCACAAACGTCCTCACCATACCGATTCGGTCCGGTCCCAGTGGGTACTGATAGGGCGGCGTCAAGCCGGGATAGAAGATCAGCGAGTTGTAGCCGACGTCGCTGAAGATCACAATGTCATAAGCTTGGAGCTCACTTAACGTAACCGGAAACTCGGTGGCGACACCGTGCGGAGTGATATGCCGAACCTCAACTGTAGGTTGGGAAGCCATGGCCTCGCGGAAGTAGCGGCCATTGTCATTGAAATATGATTGCTCAATCACATCGGCCCCAACCAGATAACGGTTCAGGACAATCTCGGAGTCACCGACATAGAGAACTTTCAAAGGTTGCATGTATTCTCCCTCTCTTCCAACCATAGACGTGGCTGTGGAATAAATTGCATCAAGCTTGTCCAAAATGCGCAGCGTTCAGTAAGTGATAGCCTGCGGCTTCGCCGCTTGCTGTGCGGAAAGGCTGGGCCTTTCCGTCGTGCGAGAACACCAACCAACCTCATCCGCGCCGCCTGGAAGGCTATGCCTTCCAGGCGGCGCGGATGAGAAATAATCATGGGACTCGGCCCGGAAAGGCGGAGCCTTTCCGCACGGCGGAGCGGCAGAGCCGCG
>JBEKQO010000089.1:0-23100 GCA_049519635.1 Terriglobia bacterium
CCGGGCCCCTCGGTCGCCACGGCCACCGAGGGGAGGATGGATTTTATTGCCCTCGCCCCTTTGGGGGAGAGGGTGGCGCGCATCCGGCGTAATCGCCAGCCGGGGCGGGCCGGGTGAGGGGGGTCTCGCCTATTGTCAATTCTTACGTGGGACACCGCACTAGCTCGGACTTCTCACCACGGTTGGGCGCTGCCGGAAGGGCGGGGCTTCAGCCCCGCCGAAATCGCGGCTCCGCCCCCTTATTGGTCCGCACCCCGCACAGTTTGCGGCTGCAAGCTGTGCGGGGTGCGGGACTTGGAAATAATCAGGAGCAAGTCGAGCGCGGACCTATTCTGTGGGTCCGCGGCTTTTCGTGGCCGTCATGACTCACCGTTTCGCTTCCCTATTGCCTCCGCCCGGCATCGCGCGTAGATTGATCGCATGTCCAGGTTGCGACGTCCGTTCCTTTATGACCGCTATATCTTCGTGACCGTGAAATTGCGCCCTATGGCGCCGGCGGAATTCTTAAGCCAACTTCCAATCCAGGACACGGGCGTGCATTCATTTATCCGCCCTTTCCACTCCGCATCGCGCCAACGAGAAGTGCGAGCAAGGTTAGCTTGACGGCTGCAATCAACCGCGGGAGGCACGAGGAGGGAGAACTTTGGCCAGAGTGCTGAAAGACAAAAAAAGCCGCGGACCTGCAAAAACGCGCTACGCCGGCTTTCCGGCGGCAACACTTTGTAGCCTCTAAGTCTTGTAGCTTGCACTTGCCTTTTATAGCGTAGGTTGATATACTAAGGGGTGCTACTAGGGGGTGCAGTCATGTCCGCGCACAAGTCTCCCACCATCTCGAAGCCGAGCCCATCCAACCTACGAATTCAGGAGGGCAAAATCCCCGCGTCAAGGTCCGAGGGACGAAAATCCGGGACTCATGCCGAGGATGGAAGATTCCGGGCTGCGGCTGATTTGCGGTTGTCGATTGGTGGAAATCGGCTCATCGGCCCGTCGATTTATCGGAGGAGTACGGATTGGGTTTTAGATGGCCCGATGATCCGAGGGTCCGATGGCCCGATCAATCCGCTCTCCAAGATGTGCCAGAAACAGAAGGGGTTAGCTGTTTAGAGTAAAAATGTCTGAAAGCTTTATCTCATTCAAAGAAAGATAGTTAGCTTGAAATAAGGGAGCCGGGGATAAAAAAAGGCCACGACTCTCCATGATGTATCAGAAACATAAGGGGTTAGCGATGAATCACGAAAACCTTACGGAAATCGATATCATTGAAATTAAAAGATTTAGCTGATTCTTCGATTCCAAGGGTCACGAAAAAAAATGGGGTGAAAATCGAGGCGCAAATTCCGTAAGTCATTGAAAACACATATAGAAAAAATGACCGTTTTCCGTCTCTCCAAGATGTTGATGAAAACAAACGAGTTAATCCTTTCTCTCCAAGATGTTGATGAAAAGTAAGGGAGTTATCGAAAACGGCGGGGAAGAGGAGACTCGTACTCGCACTGGGTCCGCTCAATACACTTGGTGGCCGAAGCGCCCGATCCGCCGCCACGCAGCTTCTTCTTCCACGCGCATCGCCGGTTGGCGAAGGGTGGCACCGAACTGAGTAAAAGCGTGTGATCAGCGCTTTTTCCAGAATTGTCATAACATGGGGAACGATGGCAATGTTTAAAAAGGAATGTGAGGCGGCAAAATGGATGAGCCAGCGAAATCCCGGCAAAATGTGAATCTAAGCGACTATCTGGCTGCCGAGCGAACGCTTCTGGCATGGATTCGCACAAGTTTGGCCTTGATGGGTTTCGGTTTCGTCGTGGCGCGATTCGGACTCTTCCTTCAACAGCTCGAAATTGTGCAGCACCAGAACTTTGCGCCACAATACGGGCTCTCCCTTTGGTTTGGAACCGGGCTCATCGCTGTGGGAGTCATCGTCAGTCTTTTTTCCGCATGGCATCACGCTCGCCTGGTTCGGGCGTTGGCCCGAGGCGAGCCTCCGCCTTCTCGCCCCTCGGCTCAGGCCATTGGAATAGCCGTATTCCTTGCCATGGTCGGGTTGGCCATGATGATCTACTTGGTTTCAGTCCGGCACTCCGAGCACTCAAACTCTGGACTTAGTGAGGAGACATCTATGGCCTCCACCGTGGACAACGGAATCGTGAGCGCGCCCAGCAGTCATTCGGTCGATCAGACCGTGGAAAAGCTTAAAGCGATGCTCCGGGCGAAAGGCGTCGCTCTGTTTGCGCTGATCGATCACAGTGGGGAGGCGGCAAAAGCCGGAATCGAAATGCGGCCCACCAAACTGTTGATCTTTGGCAATCCTCAAGCGGGAACTCCCGTGATGCTGGCGGCGCCGAGCAGCGCCATCGATCTCCCCCTGAAGATCCTGGTCTGGGAAGATCGCGAAAGTAAGGTCTGGATTTCCTACAACAGCCCGCAGTATCTCCAAAATCGGCATGGCATTCCGCCGGACCTGATGCAAAACATTGCCGTGGCAGAAATGTTGGCAGCCAAAGCCGGTGCATAGCTGCGGCAAGCTTCCAGATGTCCTGTCAACGCCCGAGGATTTGCACTTCGAGTGGGGCAAGTGTAACCAGCATGCAGATGAGTGGGCCGGAGCCGGTAGTGCCGTCGGTTTCCTGAACCTGCACGGCGCCGGCGGCTAACTGGAGGACGGCAGTAGGCGGCTGCGGAGCGGCTTTGTTGCTGTAGAGAATGCGGAACTGATCGCCGGGATTATTAAGCGTGATGTCGATGATGACGTACAGAGCCAAGGAATTAACTGAATCGGTATTAGCTATTGTTACGATTTCCTGATCCATCAAGATGCGGGAGAAGGCCAGGCAGCCATTGAGGAAAGTGGAGACGCCGAAGTGCTGTTTGTCGCCGGAGACAGGGCGGAAGTAGAAGCGGCCGTAGCGGAGGGCAGGCGCTTCGCGGCGGGCAGCGGCGATTTGTGCGATGTGCTGATAGTAGAGGCTGTTCTGGGGGAACCCCGGACCGCCCCAGAGCGCCTCGCGAACTGCGGGATCGGTGCCGACGCCATGCAGGCCTTGCTCTGTGCCGTAGTAGAGACAGGGAATGCCGGGCAAGGTGTACAGGCAGGCCAGACCCAGCGTGACCTGATCGTCGTACTTTGTTGGATTGGCGAGATCGGCGTAGCGGATTCGCTCCTTGACGTCGTGATTGTCGAGGAAGGTGACGAAGTAGCGGGTGGCATCGCCGTGGGAACTGAGCACATCGGCTTCGATTTGTTTGCGCAGCACATACATGCTGACAAGTTCCGAGGGCGGGGCAAAGCCTTTGACGACCGGCTTGAGGTCGAAAAAGAGCGGGTAGTCGAGAGCGGCGTCGATCCCGACCATGTCGGTGTTCTCGGTGGTGGTCCGGCCGATGAAACGCGCGATTTCTTCTTCGGCGTCACCGACGAATACTTCGCCGAAGGTGAAGAAGTTCTTCTTGCCAATGCTCAGAGCATATTCGCGAATGGAGTTGCCGAAGAGCAGGGGCAAATTATTCTTGAGATATCGAAGGGTATCGATGCGGTACCCATCGATGTCGAACCGGGCGATTACATACTGATAGCAGCGGATGAGGAACTGTTGGAGGTCGGGCAGGTCGGTTCGGAATTGCTTGAGCGAGTCGAAATCGCCGACGGTGTCGTCATCGGGGCCGGGCATGCCCTGGCGGCGGAAATAATTGTTGTTGTGCAGTTCGGAAGGCCATACGAGAGCGTCGGTGGACGGGTTGGGGATGGTGGCTATGTCCGGCCAGTCGGCGCGCGCAGTACCCTGGGGGTCACGCCACTGGATGGGACGGGCGGAGGGGCGGAAATCGGCTAGCGCGCCGTTGGCGTTTAGGCAGTCGGTTTCGCCGGAATCGCAGACGTAGGCGAAGGCGTCGCCGGTGTGATTCAGGACAATGTCGAGAATGATGTAGAGTCCCAGATTGTGGGCGGCGTCCACCAGGGAACGAAATTCGTTATCGGCGTTATTGGGATCGCGAGCGAAGCGGGGATCGACGTGGAGGAAATCGTGGATCCCATAGCCGTGATAGGTGCCTGGCTGAAGGGGCATGTTCTTGAGAACGGGACTGAGCCAAATAGCTCCGGCACCGAGTTGTTGGATGTACGGTAGCTCATCCTGAATGCTGGCGAGATTGCCGCCCTGGAAATCGTAGTAATTCGGGTCGTCGAACGGCGCGTGGCGCGGCGGGCTCTGGGAGTTGTTGAAACGATCCACCATGAGGAAGTAGATCCACTGATCGCGCCAGTCTGCGGGAGAAGGAAAAGCCTTGAGCGGACCGCCTGTGTCGCGGTTACTGTTGAAGATAGTCAAGAAGTCAGGCGCGAACAGAGATGTAGACATCGGACCTCCTCGGGAGCCTGATTGTACCCGGTTTTCAAGCGAGATTTCAAATGAGAGGGATCTCACACAAGGTTCCGTCAGAGTCGCGGGCGCCAGATACCTCCATGGCCATGAATGCATCACCCGGGAAGAATCTCCTCACCCCCGCCTTGCAGTCCCCCCTCTCCCCAGGGGAGAGGGTGCCCGACGGAGGAGGGCAGGTGAGGGGTCCCGTTCAACCCCCTTAGACTTTGACGGGGCCCTTGATATGGTTTCGGAGAACAAGTCACGGAAACGATATGTCTCCGATATATTCCACGGGTCAGGACGAAGTACCGATTGGACGGGGACGGTAATTTCACTTCGTACAATCGATTTCCAACTACTCTTGATCGCCTCTTGAAGCGCCAGGCAGAAAAATAGCGCACACGGTCGCTGGTCCTTTCTCATACCCGATGCAGCAGCGGAGACCGCAGGTCGTCAACCTGGATGAGGCACACAGCTTCCGTTGCCATTTCCACGATATTGGTGGAACTCGGCTACCACCCATGCTCCGAGCCTTCAACCGGGGCGTAGTCGCGGTCACTGCTTTCGTGACTGTGGCCTTTTCCAATGTTCGATACCCCAGCAGTAACGGCACGTCGTCAATGTGGATGTGAACGCGCAACGGCGGTCATAGACATCCGCCACAGACAAAATCAAAATTGTTATAGCTCGACCATCGCCATCTTCGACCGCTCCAACAGGCCTTCCCGTGTAACCCCCTCATCATCACAGCCCGCGAAAGGGCGTAGATCACCGCGCGAGATGGGTAAAACATTCGAGTCCCCCGGCGGCAAGGTAGCGCAGTACCCGCTCTCCGGCGCTGCAACTCTTCCAGCGGCGAGGGCTTTTGCTGCGCCGCCACAGGATAATCCGTATGTTTTTTGCCTGGGCGGGAAAACACAATTCTTCAAACAGCGTAGCCGCGCCGCCAGGACCACGGCGCGGTGGAAAAGCCGCAAGGCCGGAAAACGGGCCTTGCGCTACATTTTCTCTTGTGGGCTGCTGGCGGACCGGTCGCCCGCCCCCCTCGGAAATCCTCGATCCCGCATGGCTTTCGCTTAGGCCGAAATTTCTTTCCCATCTTGCGGGGCACGGGCGGGGGGGTCGATTCTCGCACTGGGCTACGATCTATCACCGCTTCGCGCGCTCGCCGCCGCGCCGGAGTAACGCTGACCTTTAGCGCCTGGACGGAGCGAGCCGCAGGGTCAGCAGGTCGGGCACTGGCGAAAAAAGCCGGCCCATTCGCCGCTCTGTGATTGCTACGATGGGGCAAACGGGCGGTTCGCGAACCGCCCCATCTACCCGCAGTGAGCTGCCGGCGGGCGGCGCAGGCGACCCGAAGAAAGCGCTGGAAATGTACGCCGAGAAAGGGACTGGTCGTGCCGAAGCGCGTAGGGCCTGGCTCGTATGTTCCGGAAAGAGGGCCAACGGAACCGCGCCAACATCAATGGGTTCATAGCGGACGAGAATTATGGTATCCGCAAGCTGCATGGCTCCCGCTGGCCGCGACACTGCCCACTTCAAGACACATCCTCTTGAAAGTAGGCGTTGGAAATATACTGCGACACCATCCGTTGCGTGTTGAAGAACGAACCGTTGATGGCAATGGCGGAGCGCATTACCGCGGCATAAGCCCGGGGCTGGCCGTAAAACATGGGGATGATGACCATTTCCAACTTTGCGTAAAGCGAATTTGCCTCCACATCCTCATTCTCCATCGTTTCAGTTCCGTGACCGATCGCCCACCCCGTGATGCCTTCGAGGCAGCCCTCCACCCACCAGCCGTCCAGGATGCTCAAGCTCGGAACGCCATTAAGGGCGGCTTTCATCCCGCTAGTACCGGAGGCCTCTTGCGGGCGCTTGGGTGTGTTCAGCCACAGATCCACGCCACTATACAGCAGCGGCGCCCATGTCCAATTATAGTCGGGTACATAAACAATCCTGACGGCGTCTTTCAAGGTATCTGCCGCCTGGAAGATGCGGCGGATAACGTCCTTGCCGCCGCCGTCCGCGGGATGCGCCTTGCCGCCGTAGACCACCTGAATGGGCCCCACGTTCTGCGCGATCCACCTTAAGTGGTCGGCCTTCGAGAACAGCAAGTCGGCGCGCTTATAGGTGGCGGCGCGGCGGGCGAACCCGAGGGTCAAGACTTTCTCGTCCAGCCTGACTCCCGTACGCGCTTGAACTTCCGCCATCAGCGCCTGCTTGGCCAGGGCGTGGGCCTTGAGAATCTCCTCGCAAGGGATACCGATCGCATAGCGCAGATAGAGGTTATCTCTTCTCCATTCCGGCATGTGACGGTCGAAGAGATCACGCCACGGAGGCGTGGTCCAGGTAAGCCCGTGAACTCCGTTGGTGATGGCCCGGACGGAATACTGGGGGAACATATGGCGCGAAACTTCGCCATGCTGCATGGCCACGCCATTCACATAGCGAGAGCCGATGAGCGCCAAGTACGTCATGTTCAAATGCCCGTCCAGGCACGCGCCGTGGTTGACGAGGGCTGCGGTGCGGTCCTCGCCCAACACCTGGCGAACCAGATCAACGCTGAACTGGTCATGGCCGGCCGGAACCGGTGTGTGCGTTGTGAACACGCACTTGCGCCGGACGTCGATGACGTCGTCCGGCCGCGTGTCGCGCACGTTGCGGCCCGCCAACCGCTGCTCGATCAGAGCCAGCACCAGCAAGGCAGCGTGGCCCTCGTTCATGTGAAAGCTCGAGATGTGGTGGTGGCCCAGCTTCGGCAGGATGGCGACCCCTCCCATGCCCAGCAGAACTTCCTGGCAGAGGCGATAATGGAGATCTCCGCCATAAAGATGATCGGTGAGTGTCTGATCCCATGCGGAATTCTCAGGCAAAGCCGTGTCGAGCAGGTAGACGGGCAGAACGTCTCCGCCAATGCCTTCCACCAGAAATCGCCAAGCGCGCACCTTAACCTCGCGCCCCTCGATGTCCACCGTGACCACCGGCTTCATCAGCTCCAACATTTCCTCGGGGTTCCACTGGGCCGGCGACTCCGATTGGTTTCCGTGGCCGTCCAAATGTTGCAAGAAATAGCCCTTGCGATGGAGCAGGGTGACGGCCACCATGCGGACTCCCAGATCCGCGGCGGAGCGAAGGGTGTCTCCCGCCAGCACTCCCAGCCCGCCACTGTAGGTTGGAATGGCAGGGTCAAGAGCAATTTCCATGGAGAAGTAAGCAACACGCGAAGGGGTAACAGGCGGAATCATGGCAACCTCACAGTCGTTTTTTCAAGCGTCGAGGACGATCCCTGCCTCATCGCCGGGCACGGCTCAGGCAACCGAACGGTAGGCAGAAATGCCGTGGCCATCCCGTAAGGGGTCGCCTCGCGCACTCTCAACTGTCTTATCGGGCTAAAAGCGGGATAGAATGAGGGGGAATTAAATCCTTCCAGTTTGATCCCTTAGTCTGTGCACATTTCGAAGGTGTCTCGTCCATGGAAGGCAATCTAAAGCCAACGCCAAAGCCTCAGCCAGGGGATGAGCGAAGGTTTAGAGGGTAATTCAGCGAGTTTCTGCAGGAGGTCGCCACGGCGGCCGAAGAAGGTTTTCGCACCGCAGCCGAAAGTCCGGATACTGCGCATGTTTTCCGTCAAGGGACCGGCCCCTTGCCCCGCCCTTTACTTCCCCCATCCAAAGCGCCTCTTTGGGGCTATAATCACGCCTTGTGTCCTGACCCCGCCGTGCAACTCGGACGGACACTGAGAGGCGGAATCAGCACGATGCCCGAACAAATTTCCAGTTATCGGCTGGAAGGGGAAATCGCGCGGGGCGGCATGGGAATTGTCTACCGCGGCGTGCATGTGGTGTTCGAGGAAGTTGTCGCGGTTAAAGCCATTTTTCCCGAGCTGATGCTCGATCCGGACCTCCGCCACCGGTTTTTGAATGAAGCCCGCCTTCAGCGCCGCTTGCAGCACCCGAACATCGTCCAGATCCGCGAATTTCTTGTCGTGCAGGACAGGTTCTACATCATCATGGAATTGATCCAGGGTGAGACGCTGGCTCAGCGCCTCAGGCAACTTGGCCGGCCGATGGTTATGAGTGAGGCCGCTGACATCTTCCGCCAGACCCTCGAAGGACTGGGATTTGCCCACGCGCAAGGGGTGATTCATCGCGACATCAAGCCTTCGAACATCATGTTGACGCGCGCCGGCGTGGCCAAGCTCACGGACTTTGGCATCGCACGCGGAATAGACACGGCCAAGCTGACTCGCACCGGGATGGCGGTGGGCACCGCTGCGTATATGTCGCCGGAGCAGATCCAAGGGACGAAGGTGGACCACCGGGCAGACATCTACTCGCTGGGAGTCATGCTATACGAAATGCTAACGGGCCGTGTGCCCTTTGAACGTCCCAAGGATTCGGACAGCGATTTTCCGATTCTCACGGCGCACACCACCCAGCCGCCTCCCCTGCCACGACAGTTTGCACCGGAGATTCCCGTACACGTTGAAGCCGCAATCCTGAAGGCGCTAGCCAAAAAGCCCGAGGAGCGGTTTCAGACTTGCGGGGAGTTCCAGGCAGTTCTTGGTCTCGGTTCCGGGCCGAGCGGCAAGGTGCCCGCTGCGCTGAACGCGAAGCCGGTGGAGGCTCCCAACCCTCCGCCTCGCCCGCCAGCGCGCGGGGTTACGCCCCCGCCGCCCGCGTCCAAACCGCAGTCCCCATCCCAGCCGAGGCCACCATTACGGGAACCCGATCTAAAGCCGCGCATGGCGAAACTGGCCAGGAGAGAGGAGCACCGAAGAGTTTGGCCGTGGGTTATTGCCGTGTCCCTGCTCGTGTTGGCCTTAGTTGGAGTCGTAGGGTGGTGGCTCCAGGGAAAGCGGGGAGACTACAAGCTGATGCATACTCTGACCGGTCACCAGGGTGATGTCACGTCGGTCTCTTTCAGCTCCGACCTACAACTGCTCGCGTCGGGGAGCGTGGACAGGACCATTAAATTGTGGGACGTGCCGACCTGGGAATTGAAGCGGACGCTGACCGGGCACGAGAACTATGTGAAGTCGGTTGCCTTCAGCCCGGATGGCCATCTGCTGGCGTCGGGAAGTGCCGATACCACTATAAAGATCTGGGAGGTTGCAACCGGAAATCTAAGGCAAACCTTGAAGTGGAATGGCAACTCTGTTCTCTCCGTCGCCTTCGGTCCCGAGGCGCATCTGTTGGCCTCGGGAAGCTGGGACAGGACCATTGGGATTTGGGACGTTGCCAGCGGGACGCTTAAACAAACCTGGACGGGACATCAGGCCCCGGTAAACTCGGTGGCCTTCAGTCCGGATGGCCGCCTTCTCGCCTCGGGGAGCGATGACAAAACCATCAAGCTTTGGGATTTGGCAAGTGGGGAGGTCTTGAAGACCCTGACCGGGCATGATGACAAGGTGACATGCGTCGCTTTTAGCCCAGACGGCCGACTGCTGGCATCGGCGAGCGCCGATACCACTGTCCGGGTTTGGAATGTGGCTGGCGGGAAAGTAGAGCAAACTTTGATCGGGCACCGTCTCTGGGTTCGATCTGTAGCCTTCAGCCCGGACGGCCGCTTGCTGGCATCGGGAGGCAACGACAACACCATTAAGGTCTGGGACCTGGCAAGGGGAAAAGAGAAACAGGAACTGGACGGTCATTCATACGACGTGGAATCTGTCGTCTTTAGCCGCGACGGGCAGTGGATCGCGTCCGGGAGCGGGGACCATACCATCAAGCTCTGGGGGCGGTTCCAATAAAACCATCCTGCGGCCTCGAGAATTTGGGCGGACCCCAGAGTAATTCTTCTGATACCATATGCGACCTTGAATTGGATTCGCCATGGGTCAGGTGAGGAACTCAAACGTGGCGCTTCTTGAATTCTAATGATGTCTGCCCCACGCCATGACCAAACCTCCCGGGATTTCACCCCTCGAACCTGGTGGCCATGGGGGTTGGCAAATTCGATCGCTTCGACAAGGAGGAACGCCATGACGCGCTCGGAGGTAAACGCCATCATGCGTGAGGCTGGTCAATTCATCCGGCAGCGAGGCTTCTTTCTTCCGCCCTTTGCCTATTGGACTCCGGCAGAGTGGAGAAGCAAGGGCGAAGAGGCCCGCGAGATCGTGGACAATCAACTGGGCTGGGATATCACCGATTTCGGAAGCGGCCGGTTCGACGCCATCGGATTGTTCCTTTTCACCGTCCGCAACGGCAGTCAGGATGAAATGCGGGCCAAGAGGGGAAAGCTTTATTGCGAGAAGCTGATGGTAGTGGATGTGGGCCAGGTGACCCCGATGCACTTCCATTGGAACAAGGTCGAAGACATCATCAATCGCGGTGGGGGAAAATTGGATATCCAGTTATATAACGCTACGGACGAGGATGGGTTGGCTGAAACCACTGTCATCGCCAGCCTCGACGGCGTCAAGCGCCAGGTAAAAGCCGGGGAAGTGGTGCGACTGGCCCCCGGGGAAAGCATCACGCTTACGCCACGTCTCTATCACAAGTTCTGGGGGGCGGAGGGTCGCGTCCTGGTAGGGGAAGTGTCCCTGGTGAATGACGACCAGAACGATAACCGCTTCCAGGAAACCATTGGCCGCTTCCCGGCGATGGAAGAGGATGAGGAACCCCTCTATTTGTTGACCACGGATTACCCCAAGTACTGGCAAGGCAGATAAAAGTGACGAGCGACGGAAAGACGAAAATCGAAAATCGAAACTCGAAACTCCCTTCGATTTTCGAGCTTCGATTTTCGATTTTCGTCCTTCGTTGGCTCATCACTCGTCACTTCTCTTACCCCTCAGGAGATCTCTATGACAACGGACCCTCGCCAAGGAATTGCCTGCGGCGGCAATTGGGTGGTGGATTTGGTCAAGGTTATCGACCTCTACCCGCAGGAAAATTCGATCGCCTATATCTCCGAAATTTCCCGAGGCGGCGGTGGCTTGGCGCACAATGTCATCATCGACCTGGCGAGCTTTGACGCAAAGCTGCCGCTCTATGCCCTCGGCGTCATCGGCAATGACGCTTATGGAGACTATCTGGTGGAGCGGTGCCGCCGCTTCCCCAATATCAACGTCGATCAACTGCGCCGCACCGACCTTGACGCCACATCGTATACCGACGTTTTCAGCACCAAGGCCAGCACCCACCGGACCTACTTTCACTACCCGGGAGCCAACCGTTTATTCCAACCCGCGCACGTCGATCTTGATACCATGCCCGTCAAGATGTTCCACCTGGGCTATCTACTCTTGATGGACGCCATGGATCGACAAGACTCAGAGTTTGGAACCGTGGCGGCCCGCTTCCTGGCGCAACTCCAAGCCCGCAACATCCGAACCTCGATCGATCTGGTATCGGAGGACAGCGACCGCTTTCCTAAGATCGTGCCGCCCTCTTTGAAGTATACCGATTACTGCATTATCAATGACTGGGAAGCGGAGAAGCTGGCGGGGATCCCCCTGCGGGTAAGCGGCAAGCTGCTTCCCGAAAACTTGGGCAAGCTTGGGGCCACCATTCTCGGGTTCGGAGTCAAAGATTTTGTGGTCATTCATTTCCCCGAGGGCAGTTATCTCCTCTCAAAAGACGGGGTGGAGATCCTGCAACCTTCGCTCGACCTGCCTGAGGACTACATAATCGGCAGCAGTGGGGCCGGTGATTCCTTTTGTGCGGGCATTCTCTATGGGTTATATCAGGGCTGGAATCATGACAAAACCCTGCGCTTCGCCACCTGCGCCGGCGGTATGAACCTAAGCGACCTGACCACCACCGGTGCGATCAAGTCTTGGCAGGAGGTGTTTCGCATGGAGCAGAGATTCCCCTACCGAAAGCGTGTGGCCTAGACCCGGTTTCTCCCTACTCTAAAACGCTTCGAAGGGGCTGCCGGAAGGGCGGGGCTTCACGGGCTGCGGAAAGACCCTCAATCGCGGACAACCAGGGAATAACCACCCCGGTGCCCAAGCCGCCACCCCTCCTGAATCGGGAGGGGAGTTGGCGAAAGAACTCCCATCCTCAGATGAGGAGGGGTGGCGTGCCGAACGCCGGGGTGGTGCTGACAAGGTGATATAGGGCTGGAATTGATAACCATAGTGCCGACGATTTTTTCCGCAGCCTGTTCAGCCCTATGGAAATCGCGGCTCCCGCCCTCTGGGCATCCCAAGCTTATTAGGTGATCGGGGGGCAACCCTGGCGGTCGCACTCTCCCCGCGCGCATGCAGGTTGAATTGGCATGACATTACATGTATACTGACGGTTTTGTGCGGAGCGCTTATTCGCAGTGTTAGTAGACACGAGAATTTCGAAGCCCATCCCCATCTCTCTGTGCCTGTCTGACCTGACACCCCTGAGGGGCATGGGGCACAAAGCATCTTCCCGAGTCCGCTTAGCGGGGTAGAAATCGGGATACCAGCCGGAGGAGGCCCGAGAGACATGAGTACGCTAATGAAAGCCGCAGTTTTCCATGGGGTAAGAGACGTGCGCATCGAGGATGTCCCGAAGCCCATGGCAGGTCCTGGGGAAGTTGTCTTGCGGGTCCAACGCTGTTCCGTGTGTGGGACGGACAAGCGTATCTTCACCCACGGGCAAAAAAACGTGGTGCCACCGGCCATTACCGGCCACGAAATTGTGGGAACCGTCTACGAGATCGGCTCGGGCGTGGACCAGGGGCTCCACACTGGCCAAAAGGCTGTGATCGCGACGGTCGTGGGGTGCGGTAAATGTATCTACTGCCAGCGCAAACAATATAATCTTTGTGATTCTTTCACCGCCATTGGCTACGACTATGCCGGGGGCTTTGCCGAATACGTCAAGATTCCGGCTGCCGCGGTGGCGCAAGGCAACGTCATTCCCACTCCGGATTCCATGTCCGTGGAGCGCGCCGCGCTGATTGAGCCGCTTTCCTGTGTTTTGAACGGCCAGGAGTATTTATCTCCTCAGCCCGGGGATCGCGCCGTGGTTTTCGGGGCCGGCCCGATCGGCATCATGCACGCGAGCAGCCTGAAGACGCGGGGTTGCACCCCGGTCATCGTGGCCGACGTTTCGCAGGAGCGCCTGGATTATGTCGCGGAGTTTGGGCTCGGCTTGATTGTGAACACCTCAGGGGGAGACGCGGTCAATAAGATTCTGGCGGCGGGGGGTGGGGAGAAATTCGATATCGCGATTACCGCCTGTTCGGTGAAAGCAGCCCAGGCTGATGCCCTGAAGCTGGTGCGGAAGAAAGCTCGGGTCTCATTTTTTGCGGGTGTGCCCAAAGACGACCCCATTCTGCCGCTTGACAGTAATCTTATCCATTACAATGAGATATCCGTCTTTGGCTGTTTTGCTTCCAACCTCAAGCATTATCACCAAGCCATGGCCATGGTCTCCCGCGACGACTTGCCTTGGGAACGCTTCCTCACTCACCGCTTTAACTTACAGGATATGGTAAAGGCCTACGCCGTGATCGAGGCGGGACAAGGAATCAAAACCGTCATCAATTGCGAATAGCGACACACACCATGGATAAACAATCCCTGGCGCAGCTTATCGAAATCTCCTGCGCCGTCGGCACGAGAACGGATTACGTCCAAGTGGGCGGTGGAAACACCTCGGTGAAATCGCCCGACGGACGAACGATGGCGATCAAGGCCAGTGGTACGGCCTTGCCAGCGATGAGCGAGTCGGCGGGCTGGGTGGAAGTCAACATCGCGGTGGTTCTGAGCATTTTTGAGCAGAAGGACCTGGCCACGCTGGAAACCGATGCGCGCGAAGCGCGTGTGCTTCAGCATTTTTCCTCCGCCATCGTCGGCGGGAAGGGACGACCTTCCGTCGAAACTGCCCTGCACGCCATGCTCGGCAAGGTGGTCATTCACACCCATCCCGTAGCCGCCAATGCGCTGAACTGTGGGCCCGGGTTGAAGGCCTTGGAGGCGATTACGCCCGCAGGCGAACTCCCCGCGCTCTGGGTGCCCTACACCGATCCCGGCTGGCGCCTGGCTCAAACCGTCAAGTCGGCCTTCGAGGCTTATGAACAGGCCCATGGCTGCCTGCCCGCGGCCATCTTCATGGAGAACCACGGCCTGCTGGTTGCCGCTCCCGAAGCGCAAGCCTGTGTGGCGCTCCATGCGGAATGGGTGAGCCGATGCCAGCGGTATTTCCAGCCGGGATCTCCACCGCTTCGTACTCCCCCGGATCTGGATTCCGGGGCTTTGCGCAGGGCCATGGTCTCGCTGCGCCAGGGCTGGCGCGAAGTGAAGAGGGACGCCCCGTTCGCGCGGTTGACGGACAATGCCGAACTGGCAAGTGTGGCGTGTGACGAACGAGCGGAAATATTGGCGGCGGGATCACTGAGCCCGGACCACATTGTTTACACGGGCGCCCGTGCGATTCTTGCCGAATCCCTGGAGGAATTGCCGGCAAAACTGAAAGCCGCCCTGGTTGAGAAGGCTCCGCCGCGCGTCGCGGTGGTTCGGGATGTGGGAACTTTCTTAATCGCGGATGATGCGAAGAAGTTGGATGCGGCGGAGTCGCTGGCCGTGGCCGCCGCGGGCATTACCCACCTGGCATCCGGGCGTGGTGGCGCCCACAATCTTGCCCCTGCCTCCGCCGCCTTCATCATCAACTGGGAGGCGGAACACTATCGTTCAGCGCTCTTGGGCACAGCCACGGAAGGCTTGGCGGGCAAGGTCGCGGTCGTGACGGGAGCGGCGTCGGGTTTGGGCTGCGGCATCGCGCAAGGAATGGTAGAGGCCGGAGCCGCCGTGGCCTTCTGCGACGTTGATGACGCCGGCGCAAAAGAAGCGGCTGCCACCTCCGCCGCTCCTACCCGCGCGCTTCCCGTTCACATGGACGTCACTGACGAAGGGGCCGTCGCCACGGCCTTTGACCAGGTGCTGCGCCATTGGGGAAGGGTTGACATCGCGGTGTGCGCGGCGGGAATTGCGCCGGCTTACGAGTTGGTGGATATGCCGGTGAAATTATGGCGGCTGTCGCTGGAGATCAACCTCACCGGCTATTTCCTGGTGGCGCGGGAGGCGGCAAGGATCATGCGCGCCCAGGGAGACGGCGGGGCGATGCTCATCCTCTCGTCCAAGAGCGGTCTCGACGCCTCAAAGGCCAACTCCGCATACAACGCTACGAAGGCCGGAGAGTTACACCTGATGCGCGGCTGGGCGCTGGAACTGGGAGGCGACGGCATTCGCGTCAACGCCCTCGCTCCGGGCAATGTCTTCGAAGGGTCGAAAATCTGGAACCCGGAATACATCAAGACCGCCGCCCGCAAAAAGGGAATCAAGCCTGAGGAAGTGATCCCCTACTATGTGAATTTGACTGCCCTCAAGCGCGATATCAAACGCTCCGACGTTGCCGCGGCGGCGGTATTCCTCTGCTCCGACTCGGCGCGCTGCATCACCGGCCAAACCCTGGTGGTGGACGGCGGACAGGCGATGGTTCGATGACTATCCCCACCCTAGAACGAACGAAGGAATTGGAGACGGAGCTTTACCGGGGTACGCTAGAACAGCGTATTGCCGCTCTCACGCAACTGTGCGCGCAACTCGGCCCCCGGCCACACCGCGGAACCAACGGCCACATCCATACCAGCGAGTCGTTCAGCGTCTTTCGCTCGCCCACGGAAGCGGTGTGGCAGGCCGCGAGGGAAGGGCTTGCGGTTCTGGGAATCAACGACCACTACACGGTGGCCGGGCACGCGGAGTTTCGCCGCGCCTGCGCGGTGGCGGGCATTGCCGCCACGTTCTCTCTCGAGGCCGTGGCCATGGACCGCGAGGCGGCGGAAGCCGGCCTTAAGTTGAACGATCCCGACAACCCCGGCCGCATCTACCTGTGCGGCAAAGGCGTGACCAGGATCCCCTCGGAATCTTCACCGGAAATGCAGAACCTCGCCCGCATGCGTGCGGCTCTGGAACGCCGCAATCGGGAAATAACCGGCAAGGTCGCCAAGCTTTTCCAGGACCGCCTGGGCGCGAGCGGCCCCGCCTGGGAGAATGTCGTGGCGTTGACGCCGCGCGGGAATGCCACGGAGCGACATGTGGCCTATGCCGTGCTCCTGCGGTTGCGAGAACTGGCCACAAAGCAGGGGAAGCCTCTCGCCGAAATTATCGCCACCTGCTGTGGCACTGCTCCCCCGGCGGGGGGCGACGATGCCACCCTGCAGATTTTCCTCCGGGCAAAACTCCTTAAAGCGGGCGCTCCGTGCTACGTGCCCGAAAACGCGGACGCTTTTGTTTCGGTGGCGGAACTTCGCAGGATTTTCCTGGCCTTCGGATCGATTCCCACCTACCCCGTTCTGGGAAATCCGGTTCTTTCCGGCGAGCAGAATATGGAGGCTCTCCTGGACAGGTTGGAAGCCATGGGCTTTTACGCTGTGGAGGTCATTCCCACGCGTAATACGCGCGAACGCCTGGCGGAGATTGTTTTCGCTGCGCAGCGGCGGTGGTGGCCCGTCTTCAATGGAACGGAACATAACACGCCGGAGACTCGGCCTCTGCTGGATCCTTTTGCTCTCGATCCGCAGTTCGAGCCGTGGTTCCGCCAGAGCACCGCAGTGCTTCTCGGGCACCAGCGCCTCGTGGCGCAAGGCGAACAGGGGTTTGTGGACCTGCAAGGCAGGCCCACCATCTCCGACCCTAAGGCCCGGTTTGAGCACTTCAGCCAGGCCGGGCAGTGAGGTTCCGGCCCGGCGGGCCACAGAGGATTGATTCGATTCTCGCCGCCTGCTAGTGCCAGGCTGCGGAGTGAACGACACTATCTGTAGGCGGGCGGAAGTACGGGGCTAGACAGGCTGCGGAAAAAAGTCCCACCTCGGGCAACCACCCCGGCGCCCAGGGCGCCACCCCCTCATCATCTGAGGAGGGGAGCGCTTTGAACAACTCCCCTCCTGATTCAGGAGGGGTGGCACGCCGAGCGACGGGGTGGTTTTGAAAAGGGGATAAAGTGGCGCCCTTGGGAATGACGGCACTTTCGAGTTTTTCCGCAACCTGTTTAGCCCCTGAAGCGATGCGGCTTCAGCGCCTGAAGGTCCGTTCAACCCACTGCCCAAGGGTGGGGCTGAAGCCAGGCCCACCCGGGTGGCATAAATAGTCGTCTTTATCAATGCAATTAAACACTAGAAAATCAGCTCGGATTCAAAATCTAATGCAATTTTTCTGAGGCTGGCAAAACATAGCCCGTTTGCATGGAAGCAATGATTTTCAGCCTTGGATGGGGAGGATAAGAAAGTGGCAAAAAAAGTTATACCGATTGCAGAACCAAAAGGGAAGCTGGGCGTTCTTACCGTGGGGATGGGGGCGGTCGCAACCACGATGATTGCGGGCGTGGAAGCGGTTCGGAAAGGGATTGCACTCCCGGTGGGTTCCCTCACGCAGATGGGGACCATTCGTCTCGGCAAGCGGACCGAGAAACGCATTCCTAAGATTAAAGATTTTGTGCCCCTGGCGGACCTCGATGATGTGGTCTTCGGCGGATGGGATCTTTTCAAGGACAACGCTTATGTAGCGGCCAAAAAAGCCGGAGTTCTGGGAAAGGAACACGTTGAGAAGTTGAAGGGGTATCTCAAGGGCGTGGAACCGATGCCCGCGGCCTTTGAGCAGAAGTGGGTCAAAAACCTTCATCCCAACAACATCAAATCGAGCCTATCCAAAATGGACCTGGCCGAACAGGTCATGGAAGACATTCAGCGGTTCAAAAAGCAGTCCAAGGCCGACCGCCTGGTGATGATTTGGGCCGCGTCTACAGAGGTTTACACGGAGCCCCAGCCGGTTCACGACACCCTCGCGACGTTCGAGGAAGGCCTGAAAAACAACAGCCCGGATATCTCTCCGAGCATGATCTATGCCTACGCCGCCTTGAAACTCGGGGTACCCTTTGCCAACGGCGCGCCCCATGTTACGGTGGATATTCCTGCGCTCACCCATTTAGCGCTCAAGAAGAAAGTGCCGGTGTGTGGGAAGGACTTCAAATCCGGTCAGACCTTCATGAAGACCTTGTTGGCTCCCGGCATCAAGGCCAAGATGCTGGGGCTGACGGGTTGGTTTTCCACCAACATTCTGGGTAACCGTGATGGCGAGGTTTTGGACGATCCCGACAATTTCAAAAGCAAGGAAGTAACCAAGGCTTCCGTACTCGAGCACATCATCCAGCCGGAGCTTTATCCTGAACTTTATAAAGGTTACTATCACAAGGTCAGGATCAACTATTACCCACCGCGCGGCGACAACAAAGAAAGCTGGGATAACATCGACATCTTCGGCTGGCTTGGCTACCCGATGCAGATCAAGGTGAATTGCCTGTTCCGCGATTCCATCCTGGCCGCTCCCATGGCGCTGGACCTGGTCCTTTTCATGGACCTCGCCCAACGCTGCCCGGCCCTGGCAAAAATGGGAATCCAGGAATGGCTGTCGTTTTACTTCAAGAGTCCGATGACGGCGCCGGGCTTGTACCCGGAACACGACGTATTCATTCAACTGATGAAGCTCAAGAACACCCTCCGGCACTTGCGCGGAGAGGAACTGATCACGCATTTGGGCCTGGAGTATTACGACTGATTCGGGCGGGCGACATAAAAGGGGAAGGCGCTGGCCTATCCGAGCGGCGGAAGGGGAAATCCAGTGGCGCGGGCGACCCGCCCGCTGGCGCAGGTCGCCCACGCTGCGTCTGAGGGACCGCAGCTTCAACTTTTCTGTCGCGCATCCGACGCTTCTTTCCCGCTCCTGCAGCGCGATGCGTGTGCCCCTTCGATTCATGTAGAATCGTTACCTTGATCCTCACGGAGTTAACCGCATGTCTGTAAATCCCCGGTTGAACCGGTTATTTACCCCGAAGGGAAAGTGCCTCCAGGTCGCCTTGGACCACGGAGTGGCGAACGAGCCCAGCGCCCTTCCCGGCATGGAAAATATGCAACAGGTGGTCGGCGCCATCGCCGCAGCCAATCCTGACGCCATGATCTTGACCCTGGGGCAAGCCCACTGGCTTCAGGATCTGGCGCAGAAACCCAAGCCGGCATGGGTGGTGCGGGCAGATATCATGAACGTCTACACCGTGCCGACGCCGAAGGAACTCTTTTGCAAATTCATTGATGATGTGGTGGAACAGGCAGTGCCACTGGATGCGGCCGCCGTCGTCGTCAACCTGTTCTGGTCGCCCGACCAGCCCGACCTGCATTGGCAGTGTGTGGAAAACATTGTGGGCCTCAAACCGCGATGCCAGCGCTACGGAATTCCCTTGATGGTGGAACCGATGATACTGCTCCCGGATGGCAAAGGCGGGTACAAAACCAATCCCGACATTCACAGAACCGTGGCGCTGGCGCGGCAAGCCGTGGAACTGGGGGCGGATATCGTTAAAGCGGACATCGCCGAGAATGTCAACGAATACCACCTGGTCGTGGAGGCGGCTGCGCCCAGACCCCTGCTGCCCCGCGGCGGGGCGAGGGTTCCCGATCAAGAGATCCTCACTCGAACCTATGCGCTGATCCGGCAAGGAGCTTCCGGCATCGTCTACGGGCGGAACATTTATCAGCACCCGCACCCGGCGCGGATGGTCCGCGCCTGCCAGGCCGTCGTGCATGAAGGGGCCACGGTCGCGCAGGCGACAAAGATCCTTACGGATCCGGCGCATTAATTTCGCGGATTTTTACTGTACTTCCGAGTGCGCCGATTTCCCTCCTTGCGAACCTCGTGGTCTCAGATATTGCTGCACCCATGGCCCCATTCCGGCTCCCTCCCCAAATCCTTTCGTTTCATTAACTCATCGGCATAAGTTGGCCTGACACTTCAGGAATAGCCATACGCGTCAATCACGTTACTTCACTTGTATAATTTTTCGAGCTTAGCATGGCAAACTTGAAAGCGTTTCGTTTTCCAGACCTCAACGCCGCGTTGGGGATTGAGGAACTTTGCGGTATGCTCATGATCATCCCGCGTGCCGACGCCCAGACTTGATGCCGTTTGCCTGGAAGCAGCGGCTCCCTGGGATCGAGAGGAACGAAATGGCTAAACAGATTCCGCGCGAACTCGATGGCATATTTGCAGCTTTACCCACTCCCTTGGGGCCGGAGGGGGACCCACTTTGGGAGGCCCTGGATGCCCTTGTCGATTTTGCTCTCGGCCGCGGGCTTAGAGGGCTATGCCTGGGAGGAGCCACCAGCGAATACGCTGCATCCAGCGTGGAACATCGAATTGAGATATTCCACCGTGTAGCCCGCCGGGTAAATGGGCGCGGGAAGTTAATCTGCGCCGTCGGGGCCGAACACGCCGGCCAGGTCACGCGGCTGGCTCGCGCCGCCGCTGACTGCGGAGCGATGGCGCTTCTCTTTCCCCCGCCCGGGTTTCTGCCTTATGCGCAGGACGATTTGGTGGATTTCATGAGGCAGGTTAGTGCCGATTTACCCTTACCCGTGCTGATCTACCACATTCCCCAATGCACGCGTGACTTGGGAATGGCGAACGTTCTGCGCCTGATTATAACGGTGCCGAATATCATCGGCCTCAAGGACAGCTCTGGGGACAAACCCCATCTGGCGGAGATTCAGTCGGCGCAAGCGCGGGAACCGATGGTATTCATGATTGGCAGCGACGACCTGCTTCTGGAAGCCTTCGAGCGGGGCGCGGTGGGCTCGATTTCGGGGATCGCCAGCGCTTGCCCGGAACTGGTCCTGCCCATTTACGAAGCGCTGCGAGCGGGTAAAAAAGAAAACGCGCGCGCGTTGCAAGCCCGGCTGGACGACTTCATCTTCCGCATCCGCGACCTTCCGGCGCCCTGGGCCGTGAAACTCGCTTTGCAGGTGCGAGGCCTGGAGATGGGATCTTTAGCTTGGCCCATGGGTCCCAACCTCCGCCAGAAAGCGCAGGAATTTCAGAACTGGTTCGCAGGGCAAATCCCCACCCATGTGGCTGCCTCCCCTACCTCTCGCTAGTGTCCTGAGTCAGAAGTCCGTTTAAGAATTCTTCCCGGCTGGCCGCGCATCTTCGAGCCCCGCCAGAGGCGACATCTAGTACTTAGTTGCCGAAATTAGCGCTATTTCAAGTCGGTGGATGGAAGGGCGGGGCTTCAGCCCCGCCGTAGAACTCGGGAGGGGTTTAGGGGCTTTAGCCCCTGAAGCGAGCTGGCTTCAGGGCCTAAAGGCCCATTCAACCCTACACCCTGCGACGGCGGGGCTAAAGCCCCGCCCTTCCGCGGGCCATGATTAATATCGCTTTCTAATGCAACTTTGTACTAGTAGCCCACGGCTGACACCGTGGGCTACATTATGCCGCCTGCTCCGCAGGCTGAATTCTTAAGCGAACTTCTGACTCAGGACAATAGTCGCAAGAGCAGACCTGGCCCAACGCTCACGGGGGAACAGAGGCGACGGGGCCGATCATGGACATGGACGATCGTGCCTCCCAGGCCCTTCCCGCAGAAATCCGTAACAAGAACTGATGCTTGCCCAACGCGAGGTGGGAAGTACGGGCTAGCGACAAGACTGTTCACTTAAGATTTTGTGCAGGAGCCTGTTCCCAATTCGACCTCGGAACCCCCTCACCCACCGCCTTGCGGTCCCCCCTCTCCCCCAAGGCGGGAGAGGGCGGAAATCTTCAGTTGTCGATTCTCGCTGGTCACCTCCCTCTCCGCCTTGGAGCGGAGGCGCTCATGAATACGGTAGGGGCACGCCATGGCGTGCCCCTACTAAGTATTCCTCTTCCCTCGCCCCGTTGGGGGAGAGGGGGGCGAATTGGGAGCATCAGTTTAAGTGAACAGTATCGGCACTAGCCTTCGGCCTCAATCTACCGGCTGCCACGTCTGGTTTCGGGTCTGGGCACAACCCGTGCCTGCGCCATAAGGCCCCCCACCGCCGGCCGGGCCCGTCAGCAAGAAAGAGATTCCCAATGAAGCCACTCGGCGCGGTAAGTGGGTGTATACTACCCACTGCCGGGCCGTACAAACGCAAAAATAGAATCCCACATCGTTTCACTCTCTGGATCTGGAACTCGCCAGAGGTGCGGGAGGGAAAGCATGAGAAAACCATGGCGATTTTGGTTATTCATACTCCTATGCACCGGGGCAGTCTCTGGGGACGCTCTTCGGGTTCTCGGCCAGCAGCCGCCCCCGCTTCAGCCCTTGGCACTCAATGTGCGGCAGATCGAATCGGCGCTCACGTTTTTGGGTTCACCCCTCTCCGCCGATGATCAACATAAGATTGATGACGCTCTCGCCGGCACGGACGATGCCGCCGCAGTGCGCTCAATCGAAACCACCCTCGACAAACGTGTCCTCCTCACGGTTGGAATCAATGCGGAAAGCCGGGTGACAGTGCAGCCCGGAGAAGCCCAGCCGGAATTGATCGAAGGGGGAACCCGGGTTTTTCTCGTCAAGGTTCTCAACCAAGCCGGCGTCACGTCGCCGCTCGCTGTCGAGAGCCCCAATGGCGGCCCCGTTTATATCAAATCGGACAGCAGCGCCGAACCCCCACACAAACTTACGCCCGAGGAGGCGAGGGAACGCTGGGCCGACATTTCGCTCTTCGACAAGCCCCCGTCCCATGGCGAATGGTATCCCAGCCGCCTTTCCGGATTGAGCGTTGAGTATAGAATTCTGGAAATCTACAGCCATGAGCGCGGGCAGCGGTCTGCCAAGATCGGTTTCAACGTCGGCCAGGGGACGCAGGACATCGGGTTTCGCAATGAAATTGTCCTCACGTTCCATGCCCTTCCCGCGCACATCGCCCGCTTACACGTGGTGGACGAGAAGGGTGAACCCGCGACGGCCGC
>JBEKQO010000090.1:0-23075 GCA_049519635.1 Terriglobia bacterium
AAGGCTTCAGCGGCTTTGTTGCCTCCACCGCCGCTCCGATTGCTACCGGGTGGAACGAACCAGTTCCCGGGCGGGACTTTCACCCGCTGTGGACCAGCGCCTTTCACGGCGCACCGACAAGGCAGGACCTATTTCCTCGAACCCCGTTTCAGGACAACGACCCGCCCAGCGGACCACGCAAAGCTTACTTCCCGAGCGGCACCCATTTCCGCGGATCGCTCGTACGTAACTTTTGGGTTGACATCTTACCCAAATTGTGGATACTTGGGTTATATGTCTACCCAAAAGGAGAAAGACCGGCTGGAACTGTTGCAAGGTACGCTGGACTTGTTGATTCTGCGGACACTGATCTTCGGCCCGCAGCACGGCCAGGGCATCGGGCGCACCATTCAACAGACGACCGAGGACGAGCTGCTGGTCGAGCACGGGGCCCTTTATCCCGCGCTCCAGCGCCTGGAGGAGCGAGGATGGATTGCGGCGGAGTGGGGAACTTCCACGAACAACCGCAAAGCGCGCTTCTACACTCTCACCCTGGCGGGCCGCAAACAGCTCGTCAAGGAGACCACCGAGTGGCGTCGGCTGGCAGCGGCCATCGGGCGGGTATTGGGGCCCGAGGCTGAGGAGGGTTAAGGCGATGTTCTGGCGAAAACGCGAGCCGAGCGACTTCACAGCGGAGATTGAAGCGCATATCGAGATCGAGACGCAGCAATTGAAAGAGCAGGGTTTAAGCGAAGAAGAGGCTCGCGCGGCGGCGCGGCGCGCCTTCGGCAACGTCACGCAGGCGCAGGAGCGCTACTACGAATCGGGCCGGTGGCTCTGGTGGGATCACTTCGTGCAAGACCTTCGGTTCGGCCTGCGCACGCTGCGCAAGAACCCCGGGTTTACGGCCATCGCCGTCCTCACCCTCGCCCTCGGCATTGGCGCGAACACGGCGATCTTCAGCTTGTTGAACGCCGTCATGCTCCGCGAGTTGCCTGTCGACAAACCGGAACAATTGGTGCTGCTGGGAACGGGGAGAGCGGGCGGGAGCACGGACGATTTCGTCAGCACTGAGCTCTATTCGTATGCCTTTTATCGCGAGATGCGGCAGAAGAATCAGGTCTTCTCTGACGCGAGCGCCATGCTAAGTCTTCTGTTGGGGATGCACGGCGCGGTGGGGGGAAGGTCCGAGTTGGAGCCACTGCAGGTCCAGTTGGTTTCGGGAAGTTATTTCTCGATGTTGGGCATGACGCCGCGGCTGGGAAACTCGTTCACGGAAGCTGAGGATGAGCCTACCGGCGGCCACCCCGTAGCCATGATCAGTTACTCCTGGTGGGACCGGCGTTTTGCCCGCGACCCTGCCATCGTCGGCAGGACCGTGACCCTGGGATCGACGGTTTATACCATCATCGGCGTCACTCCTTCAGGATTCTTCGGGACGGCTGTCGGCCAATCGCCCGACTTGTGGATTCCCCTCTCCATGATGATGCAGGTTTCGCCCGGCTGGAACGGGCTCGACGATAAATGGTTCCAGTCGCTGTACTTCCTCGGTCGGCTTAAGGCGGGCGTCACAATTGGGCGGGCTCAATCCAACATCAACCTGGTGGCCGAGCAGATCTGGCATGATTATGCCGGTCCCGTCCTTACGAAACAACAGCAGCAAGACCTCAAGCGCGCTCAGATCGAACTCACGTCAATTGAACATGGACTGCCCCACATCCGCTATGGGGCCGAAACACCATTGCGAATCTTGATGGCCGTCGTGGGCCTGGTTTTGCTCATCGTCTGCGCCAATATCGCCAACCTCCTGCTGGCGCGCGCCACGAGCCGCGAGCGCGAGATTGCCGTGCGGATGTCGCTCGGAGCCGGCAGAGGACGCTTGATCCGTCAAATGCTTACCGAGAGCATGCTGCTGGCCTTGGTGGGAGGCGCCGTGGGAGTGGCATTTGCCTATTGGGCCGCCAACGTACTTGTGGCCATGGTTCCCCATGGCTCCGGGCTCTTACCGATTGACGTGAGGCCCGACGCTCGCGTGCTGGGCTTCACTTTAATCATCTCCATTGCCACGGCACTCATTTGTGGAATTGCTCCGGCGCTGCGTACTACGCGGGTGGCCTTGAGTAATTCGCTCAAGGAAGGAAGGGGCAGGGGTTTGGTTGCCAGCCGCACCCCGATGGCCAAAGCGTTGATTGTCTCACAGGTGGCGCTCTCACTTGTGCTCCTGATTGGGGCGGGGCTCTTCCTTCGCACCCTGGTGAACCTGTCGAGCGTGGATACGGGGTTCAACAAAGAAAACGTCCTGCTATTCGGAATCGATCCACCTGCCGTGGGCTACAAGGAGGATTTGCGCCTGGTGACCTTATATCAGCAAATCGAGCAGCGGGTAAGCGCGCTGCCCGGTGTGCGCGCCGCCAGCATTTCGTTTTGCACCTTCAACCAGGGAGAGTGGACCGATCCGGTTTCGGTGATCGGGCGAACACCCACGCCGGAGGATGATATGGCGGCCACGCATAACGTGGTCGGCCCAAGCTACTTCGCGGCGATGGGAATTCCCCTTCTGCTCGGCCGCGTGTTCGGCCCCGAAGATACCGGGGCTTCGCCCAAGGTTGCCATTATCAATGAAACTTTTGCGCGGTGGTACCTTCCCGGCGGTTCCCCGATTGGGCGGCACTTCGGGATCGGGAGTGATCCTGCACACAGCAACGACCTTGAAGTGGTCGGGGTCGTTAAAGACGCCAAATACCAGAACCTTGGCGAACGCCCCTTCCCGGCGGCATATTATCCGTACACCCAGCACGTTCAATACCTGAATGATTTCGAGGTGCGCCACACGGGTAAACCTGACCCGATCATCTCGGAGGTCCGCCAAGCCATCGGCCAGGTCGATTACACCCTACCGGTCGCTTATTCGGGCACCCTCATTCAGCAAGTCAACCGTTCGCTGGCCGGTCAAAGCTTGATTGCGCGTCTTTCCACTTTCTTTGGCCTGCTCGCGGCCTTTCTGGCCTGCGTCGGCATTTACGGACTCATGTCCTACGCCGTTACGCGGCGGACCAATGAAATCGGTATCCGCATGGCGCTGGGGGCGGAAGGTTCCGGCGTCCTGTGGATGGTGATGCGCGAGAGCTTGACGCTGGTCGGCGCGGGCGTGGCGCTCGGAATTCCCGCGGCGCTCGCGGCCGGTCGCCTGGTTTCGAGCGTGCTGTATGGCACCAAGGCGACTGATCCTATCATCATCGCGGCGTCCGCCCTGGTGATGATCGCCGTCGCGGCTCTGGCCGGTTACCTGCCCGCCCGGCGCGCTGCGAAGGTCGATCCCATGGTGGCGCTGAGGTATGAGTAATCGGTCGGATTTTTGAGCAGGAGGGTGGCAACGGACCGGACGAGGTCGTATCTGTAGTCTCCATAACTCCACCGAAGTCTTAGAGCTGTATCGGAAGCGCACCGGCTAAAATCGGGTGGTTGAGTGGGAGACATAGCTGCACGGGGCGCTTTCGATACAGCGACTTGAAGGAAGCCCCACGCTTTGGCAGGGCAATTGCTTATTGGGTATTGAATCGAAATCGTGTAACGTATCGGAGTAATGTTGCTACGCAGCTGTGGATCGGCAACATCGCAGTTGCCCTGCCAAATAGTATCACGCGAAAGCGTCCGCCGCTATGTGGCTTCGTTCAAGTCAGCTTCGGGGAACCGATCCCCATTCGGAATTGCGTGGCTGTTTCTTGGTGGGAAGGGCAGTTTTCGACAGATTTTGGTAAACCCTTGGCGACCACTCGTTAGTGATCCAACCGCGGCGCTCGGAGCCCGGTAGACATCCGAACTGGAACCGTATGTTCACTTCGACTGAATGTCGTGAGATCATGGCACGAGGTCGGTCGTATTTAGTATCCCGATGACGTTGGCGAGCACGACCAATCCAACCCTCCGAAGGGATAAGGGCGAGAGCCTTGTGTGATCACTGAAGCGCTCGACACCAAAAGGAGTCCGAGAGCTCGACTGCTTGCTTGGCAATCTCTATTTGAGTATCATCAGGCCACGGGTGGATTTCTGACATGTGGCAGGCTCACGAATATCATTTCAGTTTTAGCACCGGCTCCTCCGGTGGGCATTCTTACTTTGTCCCTCTCGTGGGTTTTGGCGCCGGCCTGGGCCTATTTATCAACGGGTTTTGGAATTATCGGAAGCTGCGCGTCATCGAGGACACGCCGCGGATTCCCGTTCGCAGTATCCCCATGGGGTTAGTTCGCGTGCACGGGAAAGTGACCGGCAGCTTCCTCCTGGCGAGCCCTGTGGCTCACATACCCTGCTATTACTATCGCGTCCAGCTCGAGTATTGGGAGGAGCAGGGGAAAAACCAGGGATGGCACATCGTCCACACCGAGAAGGACCAGCGCACTTTTTATGTCGACGATGGAACGGGCAAGGTTCTGGTCAATCCTCATTCGGCAGAATTTGATCTGCCTTCCACCTATTGGGCGGAGATCGGGCCCAAGGCGGGCGGCGGCCCATACCTCGATCCCTCCCTCGGTCTCGCGGCGGGTCCTTCGGAGCAGGAGTTGCGCGCCTATGCGGCAAAGGCTAACCGCCCGTTATTTGTGGGGGATCAGAAGTCCGTCGCTAAGCTCGAGGCGAAATACGCGAAAGCCATGGAGGGCGAGAACCCTTTGACGGGACGTGGCAGCTTCCGCATCACCGAGTACTGCCTGGTGGCCGAACACGAGTACGACCTCATCGGCACGTGCGCTCAAAATCCTCAGCCCCAGGACGATCAGGATCGAAATCTGATCCTCAAGGGCCAGAACGAACCGACCTTTCTGATTTCCGGGTTGAGCGAGCGGACACTCGAACGAACCTTGAGGAAAAGAGCGGTCATCAGGATCTTCGTCGGCGGCTTGCTCATGGTCTTTATGATGGCCATCATAATCGCCAGTCTGTTCAAGGTCTGAATGAGGCAAATTCACTTTGCCCACGGGGTGACTTCTCGCCCCCGTCTTCGGAGGCTGGGCAGGGCGAGCCCATCCGCAACCGCCGCCAGGTCAGCCCGCAAATCGGCCGCAGTCTAATAAAAAAGGATGCGGTCCCTCTCGAGCAAGCCAGAAAATAGAAGGTTTCGCTGGGAGACAAATAGACATACTCTAGCATCCGCCTGAAGGGCAAAAAAATCCAACTTCCAGTGCACGCTCCGCACAGCGATATAACTGGAATCCTCGCCCATGCCGGGGCCAAACGCGCGAGTCACTGTGCGCTTCGACTTGACCGGATTGGAGAACGATCCATGCCCATAACCCTGACGATTTATCTCGACGTCTTATTCGTGGTCGTATTCTTAGGTGTACCGGCTTTACTCATCTGGCTTCTGGTGCGTCGTGCCATGCGGCGCGGTCGCATAAAGATACTCAGTTCCGATGAGGTCGCGCACAAGCGTGAAGCTGAGCAGCGCAAGGCTGAGGAGGGATGGAGCCTCCCGCCGGAACTCGATCTTCCCACGCCTCGGCCCGTCAGGAGGGAGCAACTCGGCATTCGCATGTTGCGGAGCTTTAAGCGCCTCTTGCCCGTGATCGCCATCCTGGGACTGTTTACCATTATTGTTATGATTCGCAGGGGAATTCGGCCGGGCACGCTGCTGAACGCCCCCTCCGTTGATTTTCCCGCGATCCTTAATTTCTTGTGGCCTGCCCATATGCCAGAGTGGCAGCTTTGGCCACGCATAATCTTTGTGGGGTTCGTCGGGGTGATCGTCTTGTCGGGTTACTTCAGGCGGAAGAAGCAACGGAAGTTACTCAGGTGGGGTAAGCCAGCCTGCGCAGTGGTCACCGGTTGTAGTGGCGGTGATAAGGGTGGCACGATTTGGACACTCCAATACCGAGACGCCACCGGGAACCTGGTAGAAACGGATCTAACTAGTTGGTCCTCAAGGAACGCGACGGGCCAGGTTCTGACGGTTCTCTACGATCCGGACAAGCCATCGCGATGCATAACCTACCCCGTCGGGGGATACGAAATCGGGGTACCCGAAAACTCCTGATTCCCCCCGGGTGGCGGAAACAAGTCATGGCGATGTCTGTGATCGGCGAAACCTCGCCGCTTCCCTCCGCGAACAACCGGGGGAATAACTCCCGAGTGCGGCCATCCGGGAACGACCACCTTGTTGCTCCAAGCGAAATCGCGGGCGTAACCCATCCCCCCGACGCCTCTATACACATAGCCGTTCTCACCGGCCTGAGGGGTCGGAACCGGGATCGAGAATTCGAAAACGATTCGCTGCTACTGGGCGAAGCGGCGGAAAAAGCTGTTGGGCTTCCACTCCGGGCGCTGATCGGCGTCGGCGACACGCCATGCCAGTTTTTCCAGGATGGCGTCGAATTGCGCGGCTGCCACAAGGTCAACGGGCTGGTTAACGTCATCCGAGGGCGCGTGGTAGCGCGCGCTATACCAGGCCTGGAAGATTTTTCCCTCCGGCGTCCCGGCAAGGTACCCGAACTTGAACGCCAGCGCCGGAACTCCTTTTTTGATGAAGCTGTACTGATCGCTGCGGATGAAACGATTGTGCTCCGGTTCCTTATCCGCCTGCACTTGCACGCCCGCTTGTTCGGCTACCGCGCGAACGTCGTCGCCCAGGGTGGATTCACCGAGACCCTGCACTTCGAGGTATTTTAGCGGGAAGAGCGGGAGGTACATGTCCATATTAATGTCGGCAACGAAGGAGCCGGACACCGTGGGATGCGCAGCAAAGTACTGAGAGCCAAGTTCGCCCTTTTCCTCGCCCGTGACGGAGAGGAAGAGAATCGAGCGCTTCGGCTGTGCTCCCGAATCCTTCATCGCACGGGCAATTTCAATCAGGGATGCGTCGCCTGAGGCATCGTCCATTGCACCATTGTAGATGCGATCGCCGTTGACGGGCTCGCCGATTCCGAGATGGTCCAGATGCGCGCTGACGACGACGTATTCTTTCTTAAGGTTCGGATCGCTGCCCGGGAAAACACCCACGACGTTCTCCGATTTCGCCTCCGAGCGGGTCATTCCGACCCGCGCACGGATCTTCCCACGGAGGGGAAAGTGCGGCAGCGGCTGATCCGTATTGACCCCTGCGAGAACCTCCGCGAAGGTGTGTCCGCTGCCGGTGAAGAGGATCTCGGCATGCGCCGGGTTCAGGAGGATGCTCAATGGAAGGGCAGCGGGAACGTCGTGGCCAGAATCGCGCAACTCCATGCGCGGCTGGAAGCGCGACGCGGCAATCCGCGACCAGGGAACCTCCGCGCTCTTGGGATTGGGGATGGCAATCGTGCCGATGACGCCTGCCTTCACAAGCGCCTTTCGGCGCTCTTCACTGGATTGATAGTGCGCTTTGATCGGGCCGGGCATGGCCGTGGGACCCCCCGTAACGAAGGCCACGATCTTGCCCTTCAGATCCTGGCCTGCCAGGTCATCATAGTTCAGTTCGGGAACCGTGAGTCCGTAGCCGACAAACACCGCGCTGGCTTCCACATTCTCCGCCGCGTGCGAGTTGACGCCGAGAATGGCATCGTCACCCAGCTTTACCGGCTCAACTTTGCCGGCGCGGAGCAAATCCAGAGAGCAGCGAGTTTCGTCAATCCGCACAACGTCGAAATCCATGGGTTGCCGGTAGCCCTCGACGCCCGCGGGATCGAGACCCACGGCCCGAAACTGCTCCGCCATGTAATCGGCGGCTTTCTCGAAACCGCTGCTGCCGGTGTCCCGGCCCTCCAGGCTGTCGTCCGCAAGAAACCGCACGTGCGACCACCAGCGTTTGCCCTGCGCAGCCCAGTCGGAGCTTGGCGCGATGGCAGCCCCACCCACAAATGCTAGTACCAGGCAAACGAGCAACCCGTTCCGTTGTCTCACGTGTGAACGCCTCCGATTTCTGGCTCAATATGTGCGACGCACCCCGCGAGCAGATCGGCCAGCCCCAACGCGGTCATCGCTTCGTGCCCCCTCGAGCCCGGATTCCAATTTGCATGCCCTCGACGTGACGGACCCTGGTCGCACCGGGAGGCCGCCGAATTCAAGGGTTACCTTACCGTAGGTGGACCGGCTGGGGAACAGAACATTCTTATGTTCGCGGTCTTCCCTCTGCAAGGCGCGCTCGATTTCGCGGATGACGGAACGGGAACCCGCGGATTCATGGTTTGACAGCCAAGCCTAATGCCAGCGCCAGCGATTTCTGCCGCTCGTCGAAAGTGAAAAATTCCTTGGCATTGAGCTTCTTGGCCAGAGCGACAGGTAACACGTCGAGGCTGCGGCAGCCAATGCGGGGACTATGGAGCGCGGCCCATGGTGCTGCCGCGCGATAAACGGGAGCCCAATTGACGGGTTGGGGAACCAATCGGCCGCTCCGCAAATCGCTCTCCACATCCGACCAAGCGGTGCCGACTTGGGCGGAGGTGAGGATGCGCCGAAAGACCCCAAGGGCAAGGGCGTTCCGCATTTCCAAGCGATGCAGCCCGGTGAATGGCAACGGTTCGGCGGTGGCGTAAAGGAGGGCTTGGGCGCTCGCGCTATGGGAATCATTGAGGTAATGCGAGATGAGCGGACTGGTGTCCGCGTAGAGGTTCATGCGGCGTTAGTAGCGCTCCTCTTCCCGCGCCAGCATCACCAAATTGGGCAAAACCTTGTCGCCAAAAATTCGACGCCGCCGGGCGGCCGCGTCGGGCCAGCGAATCGGGCGTTTGCGCCGGGCCGCCGGTTCCACCTCCAGCGCCGTTTCCAGTTCGTGGACGCCCGCAAAGAATTTCCGACGCTCCCGCGGCGGCAACGCTTTCACCTGCTCCAGTACTTCGTTGGCACTCATGGTCGAAAAATACCACGGGCCGGGCGTGCGGCGCAAGTAAGGCTTTGGCCACTGACAACGGACGACTGACAATAGAGGCTCACAGTTGACAGTCGACAGTTAACAGTCAGGGCCTTCTTGATTCTTACTGTGAACTGTAAACTATGAACTGTGAACTGATCCCTTGAATTCTGGATGATGAACAGAAATCGGGCGGAGGTAGCGCAGACCGCCCGGTTTTGCGGTCTGCGGCTCTTCGTTGACAAGGGCTACCCGATGGGACGGCCTGGCCCCTGCCAGGGAAGAGACGCGGACCACAAGAACGGTGGTCCGCTCTACTTGCTCGCACATGAGCCGCGTCGTGTCCCGCCTCTCTCAGCCCTTCTGCCACCGCAGGGGAGAAAGCGTTATCAACCAGAAACCTCAAGGCGTCGTCACCAGAGGGATTTCACACTCACGAACCGCTTCGGCGGCATAGCGTAGGGCCTCGCGGATGTCGTCGCCGGTAAGGTCGGGATAGGCTTTTAGAATTCGCTCGTCGCTCATTCCATCCGCCACCATTCCCACCACCGTGGCCACGGGGATTCTCAGCCCCCGCAAACAGGGCACCCCGCCCATCTGATGGGGATTTACCGTGATTCGTTGGGAGGTCATAGGACGCACCTTTCGCTCCTACCCTTCTACCAAATCTCACGTGACTTCGTGCTTGCCACTTGTCACTCGCCACTTGTCCCTGCTGTTCCGGGTTGGCCATGGTTTGAACCTCGGTAATGGAGGTTGGAAGGGAATATTCGCGTGGGCGGAGAGAATTGTGAAGAGCGAAGGATGAATTGCGTTCAAAGGCGGTCGCATGTATTTTATCGACCAGTCAAAATTTGAAGAGGGAAATCCGCGTCAAAATTCTGCCATGCTGAGGCAAATTCCATCTGCGTTTGTAGGGAACTCTGGCGAGTTCTTTGTTCTTGCTGAATTAACCCGTCGGGGATGGACAGCCACACCAACGGCTAGAAACAACCGCGCATACGACATCCTTGCGAAGCGGGGAGACGCTTTTGCCGGGATTCGAGTCAAGACTAAAGGGTGGCCTTTTACACTTTTCCAGTGGAATGCGAAGCCAAGCGGTGACATCTTTCTGGACATGACAGTGGAACGCGATTTTTGTGTCCTGGTAGACATTCCTGAAGATGACGACGCAGTTCCAATTTACTACGTGGTCCCCACGTCTGTAATCGACAGGTGGTTGCGGGATGACTTCCGTACGTGGGTCACCACACCCGGTGCGAAAGGACAACAAAGAGCGGAGAACAACAAACGACGAATCTTCTACGTTGACGACGACACGAACAAGTTGGGACACGGCTACCGACAAAAATTAGCTCCATACCAGGGTGCATGGAATCTGCTGGGTTCGACACTAGTTCAAGGGTAGCCGTGGTCAATGTAGTTTTGACCGTGGGTTCTTCCTTTGATGGCGAAGGCATATGCCTCGGGGATATCAAGCATGAAAAATGCTCACCGTCAAGACAGCACTGACCGTGATGGCTTCCCGCTGGGGGAGTTAGCCTTGACCCGGTTAGGGCGGTCGGCATATGATTTTGGCGACGGCAGATTTGACAGTTGGAATTTCACGTAAGGCGAGCCAGCACCGAATGAGGATTGAATCGCAGCTCTGCGGCTGGCCTGAACCTGGCACTTCCTAGGGCATAAGAGCGTTTCTACCATGCAGGATGAATTCAGTTCCACGCTAATGCCATATTCGGAGTGACGGATGGATCTCAACGAAGCTGCGTTACAGCTCTATAAGGTCGAGTATGAAAAGGCCGCCGAGCGATATGACAACATCTATCGGTCGATTTGGACAATTTTCTCGTACATGACGGCCGTCACCGCCGGACTCCTCGCGTTCGGTTCTGAAAGAATTGAACCGCATGCACTGATCTGCATGGCGGCAATTCCATTGTTGTTTTGGTTCTGGACAACCTACTTGCCCCTCGATCGGTACGGGAACGCCACCCTCAATCGTCTCTGCGAGATCGAAGAACTTTTGAATGAGCGCTTCGGAACGAAGTTGGGGCACTTCGCTGGTGCCAAGCATGGACTAAACGAGCTAAGCATCTTCAAAAACATGGTACAAGCCCGTACATTCTGGGATTGGTGGCGCCAATTTTATCGGGCTAGGTTCGCAATCTGCCTCATCTTCATTCTTTTCCATGTCCTAGTCGCGCATGAAGCACGTGCGTTCCGCAATTCTGGTAAGCCGCTATTCCTGGAGAAGCCCGCGACGCCAACGGTGGTTATACACTTGTAGCAAGCGTTATTATTTGCAGTGCTGAAATTCGACTCCGGATCGTTCACTTTCGTTTTGTATTCGCCGAATCATATGGGTAACATGGTACCGATGCAGCCTAATGGTGGTTTGAAAATTCTCGGGGAGCAGATGCAGCGTGCCGCTGATGACGTTTTCCCCCCTCAGACTTCACGCGGCGCGGAAATAGAAGCTCTGGTTGAGCTGTTCCGCGGCGTGTTCGCGGGCCGCGTGGCGCTCTATGTGAGCGCACCGATAACCTCGGGACAGCGATTTGTTGACTGGTACGCAAGACACCACAATTTAGCCAGCTTAGGGGAAGAACAGTTTCGGCGTGAACAGCGAGACGAGGTCGTTGCTCCGAACCGAAGTGCTGCCAGTGCGCTTATAAGAAAAGTCCGAGGAATTCAATCCGGACCCGTGATCGATCCTACGGCGGTAGGTGACATTGAGGGATGGGTGCAGGGGGACTACCGTACGGCCTGGGCTCGGATTATTGAAGAGTTCGTGCGAACAGTTGTTTTTGCGGACGGATGGGAATTCAGTAACGGCTGCTGTTATGAGTTTCTCATTGCTACAAAGGCAGGAATTGAAACGCAGGATGAGTCGTGGCGGCCGATCACCCTCGCGTCTGGCGTCGCGCTGATGCGCCATGCGGTAGTTGAGATGTCGTCGCGAGGCTTGTCCGTGGAGTTCTTGCGAGGGATCCTTGAGGAGCTTGAATCCCTAGGCGATTTGCCACCTTCTGACATCGGCGTCGATTACGATCGGGTCAAGGGAACGAGCAAATTCAAGGATGCTGTCCTGGATTCCCTTTCAAACCATGGCAATGTTGCCCAGTTCGTCAGCTTCTCCCCAAGCCTCGACATCCGCTACTCCCGGATAGTTGGTCACTCGCCCAATGCGAGCTTTGCCTCTCTGCGCGACGCCATTGCCTCTCTGCTGGGAGCTTCTGCAGAAAAGTCTGTCAACATCCGCAGCTATCACCCCGAACACCCGAAAAGCCGCGAGTTCATCTACGGCTTAAGAAACGTTGAGGATGCCGAAACGGCAGTGCGGAGACTCGCCAGCGAAGCCCTCTATACGATCGTAAATGAAACCGTGGACGTCAACGATGGTGGCGTCTCAGGAGTTGCCCTCGGTGACGTGATCGAATTCGCTCCCGGTGATACGCCTCGCTGTGTAGAAAAGCCGGGGACGCTGAGCCTACCGCGAACTATTGCCTTGTCGATGTTGCAGCGCGTCTACGGTTTCGCGCCGACACTTCCCACAGGCCGATGGCGGATCGAGTTCAGTATTCATCCTATTCCACGCGGATACCGGCAAGGCCATTCAATTCTGTGGGAAGCGGAGCGCGAGACGGCGATGCAACGTGCCCCTCGCGTCCGTTGGCCGAACCAATTCAGCCGGTTCTTGGGCGACAAAGCATTTGGATTGTTGCTAGCCGATTGCTTCGGATTCCCAGTACCATCTACAGTGGTGATCTCCCGCAATGTCGCGCCTTTCGCATTCGGCCGGAGCACAGGAACTGGAGAAACCTGGGTGAGAACGTGTCCCAGGGAGCCGGTGCCCGGAAAATTCGCAACCCTCCGCGGGTGGACAGATCCTTTCAAACTGCTCATCCAAGAAGACCCCGCTGGAAAGGAACTTGTGTCGGTCCTGTCGCAAGAAGGAGTGCGCGCGGCATTCTCAGGTGCCTCCATCAGCAATGAGAAACATGAAGCAATTGTCGAAGGCGTTGAGGGAATCGGCTCAGACTTTATGCTCGGTCAGAAAGCGGCTCAACTGCTCCCGCCAAAGACGATCACGGCGGTTAAGCAGCTTTTGGATAACCTAGTCCGGGTTGTGGGCGGCACACTCAAGATCGAGTGGGCGTGCGACGAGGACTTCATCTGGATTCTACAAATGCAACAGCTCGAGCACCCAGTTCGCGACGCCGTCGTTGTTCCAGGTGAGGCGACTCGTTTCAGACGATTTGATGTAGGCGATGGCATCGAGCAGTTTCGAGAATTTGCCGCTGAAGCGAAGGCGGCGGGTGACGGCATAGTCCTTATCGGATCTGTCGGAGTCACCAGTCACTTCGGCGATATCCTGCGGCGAAGCGGCGTTCCTTCTCATATCGAACCCCACAGTTAAAGCATCACCTTAATCGGCGGGCTGGCGTAGACCCCTGCTCTTGGGAGTCTGCGATTTCCCGAAGGGGCTTGTGGGAACTGACGGCTCAATTCAGTCACCTTGTAAAACGGCTCGCTGTCGGAGACTATACACGCGACAATGCCGTGCCAGAGGAGAGGCCTTTCGGAAGATCGCAGACGCTAAGAACCGACCGTCTGCGCCACCCCGCCGAAACGTAGGGTGGCCTGCGCTAGAGGCGCCAGTTCGCTATCTATTTATGACAGAAAGCCGTGGACCTACAGACCAGGTTCGCGCTATTTATACTTTCTATTGCCCTTTGCCTAGACTGGGAAGTCCACCTTGTACAATGTAAGAATTCTTCCGCCCTTTTCGGTCGATTGCCTGAAGTTTGTGTCGCATCCTCGTTTTAGTTGCATTCTTGTCGTCACGGGTCGCGGCATTGAGCAACTTCTCGCGATCATCAGCTGATATGCCGGCCAATCGGAATATTTCAAGTATTTCGGACCTTAGGGCCTTTCTTGGCAGATGAAGCCTAGACAACTGCTCCCGTGAGATGTTCCCCTTGAGCCAAAGCAACCTCGCCGTTTTCTTGAATTCGCTAGGCATAGCGGGTAGCCATCACGGACAGTGCCTTTCTGCGTGGGTTCTTCGGTGCGAGACCTAACGTCTAGCGGCTAAGCTGGCGCGTTTTCCGGCGGCCGAGTTGGCGCGATGGTTCGGGGCGCCAGGACGACGGCGTGCTGCACCTGTTGCCGCCGCCGCAGTATTCACCAACATTCGGAGTGCCCGGTTCACCGACTCCGAGTCGGGGAAGACGCCCGCCAGTTCATGCTGGATCAACACGAGGTTGGTCCCGGCAGTTGCCTCGCGGTAGTACTTACCGCGAACTCCTCCCTTGAGTTGCGAGAGGTCATACTCCGGCCTCAAATCGCTATTAGTTCCCTTCGCCGATGCC
The DNA here is from genome assembly GCA_049519635.1 of Terriglobia bacterium. GTDB lineage: Bacteria > Acidobacteriota > Terriglobia > UBA7540 > UBA7540 > Bog-366. The sequence continues at coordinate 14,164 of JBEKQO010000090.1, forward strand.
TTCTTCATATTGCTTGCGCTCTCCCCTAGTGGTTTTCCGTGCGCTGATGATTCCGATGCGGTCCCCGCGTCGGCAATGCGACACGAAGACAACCTGCTGCCTGCTGGAACGACCGATGGTGATCTCTCGTTCCTCCCCCATGGAATGATCCGGGTCGGGAAAGGTCAAGGCCAGCGGGTCGAGAAAGACTGTAGCCGCATCCTCAAAGGAAATTCGGTGCTTTCGGCGGTTGCCCTTTGCCTTTTTCGCGTCCCACTCGTAGACCACAGCCTCAGTCTACCTCACCCGCGTCGTGAAACCAAGCGCAGCCGGTAGCGCAGAGTCTCGCGGGTGGCGCATACATAGCTCTTCATGTATGCGTCCCGGCAACACGCGCAACGTTTCTGTCCGCGCGTGATAACGCTGGCCTGCCTTAGCTTTTTAACCGTCGCCCACACAGACGGTAATGTCGGCGCCACCCGCGTTTATACACTCGCGGGAGGGCGGAAGCAAGGGCGCCACGAAAAACGTCGGCTGGCGCATCAGACTCCGGATGCTTCTGGGTCTGCGATTTCTCGAAGGGACTTGGGGGAGCGGAAAAGATAGTCCGAAGTCCGGGGTCCGAAGTCCGAGGTCGGAAAACCAGTGACGAGTGACATGTGACGAGTGACGAGCAAGACAGTCCCGGGTCGCAGGAGCAGGGACTAGGGCAGCTCAGCCGCGAGCGGCGCGAACGGGCTTGGGTTTCTTGGCGCGGCGCGGGGCGCGGTGGGTTGGCTGCACTGCTTTGTGAGGTTGCTTGTCTAAAGGAACGTTCGTCCGGGCAAGCTGCAGGAGCAGGCGCAAGGCTTGATTGACCGACGCTGAATCGGCGAACGCTTGGGCCACGTCGGGATCGAGAAACACCACATTCGTACCGGCGCGGTAAGCCTCATAGTGTTTCCCCCGAACGCCGTGCGAGAAGTCGTACTCGGATCGAATTTCATCGTTAGCGTTTTGGTGAACGTGTTGATTCATACTGTCTCCGCTCTCGGGGAATCGCCTCACGGGCGTTGATGATACGGGTTCGCCCTTCGCGTTCAGTATATGCGACTACGAGTAGGCGTCCCCTTGCCGACTGGCCCATACTGAGAAATCGGAATTCCTCCTCCGAGTGATCTGGATCGGCAATCGCGAGTTCCAGCGGGTCGCCAAACACCGTCATCGCTTCGGCGAACGCGACGCCGTGCTTCGCGGCGTTCGAATCTGCTTTCTTGGCGTCCCATTCAAATTCCATGACACGATTCGTGCGACCGCGAGTATTGATCCAGCCATCTCAATCCTTAGTGTACAGCAACTGCAAGCCGGATGCTCTAGAAGAACAGTGACGAGTGGCACAAAGAAGAGCCCGGGGTCCGGAGTCCGAAGTCATGAGGACAGTGGTTAGTGGCTAGTGGCCAGTGGATGGTGGCGAGGGCTGAGAGCGCGATAGATGCAGCGCCGCAGCCTGAAGATTCACACCTCGTCCCAGGAACGCACATCCACCTCGAGCCAGTCTTGCAGCGCGTCTCGTTTCTGGCTGGCCGGAAGCATGTCGATACGCTTGCAAATTTCGCCGAGGGTCATCACGCTCAGGAAGAGGCTCTCTTTCCCGGCCTGGCGGAGGAAAGCCACCCACGCGCGTCCGGGGTTTCGCGGGTCAGCTCAGACGGGACGTTGGTGCGAACCAGATAGCCCGTCACAGAATGTGGCCGGCAAGCGCCCCCGCCTAATTTTTCCTTGCCAAAGGCTAGAATTGTGGGTATAGTGGATGAGTAAGTCGGAGCCTGGTGAGAAAAAGGCTGCTCGTGTCGAGAATGGAAGACTGCAACTTCCGCCCCTTGCGGCGAATCCGCCACCCCTTAAACCAACAAAAAATCAGAATCTGGCGCGGGTCTGGCGGGAAAAATAAAAATGATTACGTTCAAAGCCGGAATGTGTATGAAAACAAAGAAAACATGGACAAAGTTACCGCGAAAAAGCCGGACATTTACGGAAATTTGACGCGGATTTTGCAGAAAAACTCGGGATATTACGGACAAAGCGGCTTGATTGACACTTTTAGAGCGGGTTTTATGCGGATATTCGTGGCGAAAATCTCCCCCTCCCCCGGTCGCGCGCCGAGCGCAGCGCTTATTCCGTCAGCGCGGGGAAGCGTCAAGACCCGTGCAGATTTCGAATTGCCGCGACCCGCGCCGGACGGCCTCCAGCTCCCAACTCAGCCGAGGTTTCCGGACATCGATCCCCAGCGGGTTTTCAGCATAATCGCATTGCAGACGGGTGGCCTTCATCGCCGCGACGCCGCCGATTCCCGTCTGCCCCAAAGCTGCATATGCGCTATGACCGTAGAGTGTTCCACGTTCCATCAAATTGGAAGATCAAGGCCCTCTCGGTTGGAGTCCTGGCGAGGCCAATTTGCTCTTACTGCCACTTTATCCTTCCAGTTTGCAAGCCTACATTCGATTGTCCGGACGTAATGGTGTCCCATTTTGCTCAAGGGCCGGTTCAACACTGTACAGACAGTACCCCGGCAAGGGAAATATCATGCAAGATGCCGCTGGATGGAGAGGCAAACCGCTTCACGCCTTCTTCGGGTAGAGTTCGGCGATAAGCCCCTACCGCCAGCTTAGTCTCGGATCATAAAGGAGAATTATCGTGACCACAGCAACAAAACCGGCAAAGACGTTTGGGCTCGTGCTCTCCGGGAGCAGTTTGAAGGGTGACAACGTGGTGAACCACAAAGGCGAGGACCTCGGCAAGATCGAGGAAATCATGCTCGACTTGGATCGGGGACGCATCGCCTACGCCGTATTGTCGTTCGGCGGTTTTCTGGGCATGGGAGACAAACTGTTTGCTATTCCCTGGCAGGCCTTTTCTGTCGACACGGTCCAGAAGAGATTGGTTCTGAATACCAACAAGGAGCTTTTGGAGAAAGCAACGGGATTTGACAAGAGCAACTGGCCAGACATGGCAGACCCTGGTTGGGGAGCCTCGCTTTACGGGTACTACGGCTACAAGCCCTACTGGGATTGATGCCGTCTTCGGCTTTTCCCTGTCAGGTACAGGATCTGACATATTCGATTGTCCACACTTGAGCGGTGACCCCTGCTTTTCATAGCGGGGGTTACGCTCGGGGTGCGGCGGATATGAGCGAGAATGTTATTGGAGATTTCTGAGATCATGCGAGCGGAAGATTAACGATGCCAAGGCCCTGGATCACGGGCTGGAGAGTATTGAGGTTGTTATGACGCCACAGAAGAGCACGCCTGGAGTTGTCAAAGCCAAGGACGATAGCAAGCAACTTGCTATACCTCACAGGAAGACTCCACCCATCAATTGGACAGCATTCCTGGAAGGAATCACGCGCGGGAAAACCGTTCTAGAATACGGCGTGAACCGTACGATCTTTGCGCAGGGAGACCCTGCGGATTCCGTGTGGTATCTCCAGCATGGCAGAGTGAAGCTGGGGGTGACCTCCAAACACGGCAAGGAAGCGATCGTCAGCGTTCTGGGCGACAACGAGTTCTTCGGTGAGGGATGCTTGGCCGGCCAGCCCTTGCGCCTCTCAACCGCTACCGCGGTGAGCGATTGCACTCTTTACCGGATCGAAAAGGCGCTGATGGTGCGTCTGCTCCACGAGCAGCACGGAATCTCGGAATTGTTCCTCACCCACATGCTTTCCCGCAATACGCGATTTGAAGAGGACCTGGTTGACCAGCTTTTCAACTCCAGTGAGAAGCGCCTAGCCCGGGTTCTCTTATTGCTGGCCCACTTTGGCAAGGAAAGCCGAACCGAAACGGTCCATCCCGGAATCAATCAGGAACATCTGGCCCAAATGGTCGGTACCACCCGGTCACGGGTCAGTCATTTCATGAATAAGTTCAGGAAACTCGGCTTTGTCGACTATGAGGGCAACGGCGGGTTGACGGTTAACAACGGGCTCCTGAGCGTGGTCCTGAGCGAATAGCGGACCCTCACCGACGCCGGTATTAGCGGAACGCTTGGGACTGCCCTGCTGAGCGGTGGGACGAGACCGAATGCTCTCCAGCGAATGGCCTTTGCGCAAGCCCGGAAGCGAGGTGCCTCGTTGTCCACTTTGTTACGAAACGAAGGCCCGGTCCATGTCAAATGCTCAGCAAATCCCTATCGACCCCGCCCGGAAGTTTCCCTTTTATTTACTGGGAGGAGCATTCTCCCCCTGATACGCGAGCCGCACTGAACTGACGGTCAACTACGCAAACCGGCAAGAACGTCAGAGAAGTCTCCATCGGTTGAGAAAATCACGGAGCTTCAAGGACCCCACAGTTCGCATAATGCTTTCCCCAAAGACTATGCCTGTCGGAGCTTGCCCGGGAAACCAGAGTTTCGGAGTTATATTTCCTAAGGTTTTCACGAACATCGTCAATGTAAACACTGGTGGAGTTGCGCACATGCAAAATGCTGATTCGGGCCGCCCTGGGCTTATTGCCATTGGGATATATCAGCTCATCAAGGGGTTACTTTTCGTGATGGTGGGGATTGGGGTGTTCAAGCTGGTGCATCACGATATCGGGGAAGTCTTGAGCCGGTGGGTAGGCGCGGTGCATGTGGACCCGGGCAACAAATATTTTCTGAAGGTAGTGACGAAACTGTGCCCGGTGGACGATCGCACGCTGGAAGAAGTGGGCGCCGGCACCTTTTTCTACGCGGGGATCTTCCTGACCGAGGGCCTGGGGCTGGTGCTCAGAAAGACATGGGCGGAATATTTCACCATCATCATCACAGGCTCCTTCATTCCCGTCGAGGCGTATGTGACAACGCAACATCTTACTGCGGCGAGAGTGGTGACAACACTGGTGAGCATAGGGATCGTGTGGTACTTAGTAGCGGACCGGGTGGGAGAGCGGAAGAGGAAGGTGGCGTTGTGTTCGCCGTCCGCAATAAACTGAAGTCAAAGCGCTCGCCCAAAAGCTGCCCCTAGTGTGGGACCGCCTGCCCGCCAATTACAGTCCGACGGTTGCGCGAATTCGCAGTGTCCCAGATTGGGTGATTGGTATCCGCGTCCAATCCTTCGCTTTAAGGATGTGTTGCCCCATCACGGTGAGGATTATGTCGAGGAGATGTTGGATTACGTTTACACGAACAACAGATGGATCAATCCCTTATGCTGTCCCGCCAACAGCCGCGCCTCTTTCCCGCCGCACGATTCCAAAACGTTATACCCGCCCTGGGTTTCCAGGATCATCCGGGCAAATTCGCGAAGAATGGCATCATCTTCGACCAGCAGGACGGGCTCAGAACCGCCTGCCGGAGCTGCCCTCTCAGTGGCTGCCTTGCAGGCGCCCTCGACCACCGGCAGATAGATTTTGAAAGTTGTGCCCGCCCCCGGCTCGCTGTAAACGCAGATGTGGCCCTCGCTCTGCCTGACGATTCCATAGACCGTCGCCAGGCCCAATCCGGTTCCCTTCCCCTCACCTTTCGTCGTGAAGAAGGGCTCGAAGCTACCCTTGCGAACTGGTCACTGTCGGGATAAGCTAAGACCTCGAATGCTCGGGGTAGTACCCACATCCAAATTGGGGAGGGAAAATGAAACGCGCCATCATCACTTTCACATCATTGTTGGCCGTTCTGGGCTTCGCGATCCTGACCATGGTCCCGAAAGCACAACTTGTCTCTGCGGCTGTAACCATGGCTGCCGCGGCCCCGGCAGGCTCGGCGGCTCCGGCGCCGATGAATCACTGTCCCAACATCCACCACGCCATCGAAGCTCTTCAGTCCGCCATGAACGATATGTCGAAGGCGGACCACAACTATTGTGGCAACAAGCGTGAGGCCATGGAAGCAGCAGGCCATGCCCTTGCGGCACTGAGAAGGGCCGAAGAGTGCGACAGATGCCGGTAATGAAAGCCTGGGTACCCTTGCAACATTGCGCCCCGCTGGGAGCAATAAAAGGGCCGGGCACAGACCCCCGCACTTGAGGGCCTGCGATTTTCCCGGGCACTGTGGGGACCGAAACTTATCTTCCATCCACAAGCAACGAACTCACTACCACGCGGACATCTGCATACGCACCAATCTTTACCCATTGAGGATCCCCCCTTAGCACGGATATTCCATTAGTGTTGATCGTTCCTCTTAACATCCGGGCATAAGGACGGGGGTCACCTTTCCACTGGGCTGGCGGTAGCGGCGTGGCCCATCGAGATTAACTGCGTGCGGTTGCACCTAGGTTATCGGGCATGAGAAAAGCCCTCGGTCGGGATGCGCTGACCGCCGCTTGAAGCGTCGATCGGTGTTTGCCGCGCTAGACTTGATGGCTGCCTTCGGGGAAAATGGTGGGATGTCAAATCCGGTTGATTGCAACCTTTGGTCTTCCGCCGATCACGCCTTGGAATACCTTCGCCGCGCCGACTCCATTCCCCATCGAACCGAAGGGGAAGCAACTCTGCTGGAGTTTGTGCCTCTCGCTGCGGCGCGTATTCTCGACATGGGAAGCGGCGACGGAAGGCTCTTGGCGTTGGCGAAAGCGGATCGGCCACGGGCGGACTTCGTCGCCCTGGACTTCTCACCCGCCATGCTGGAGGCGCTGCACCGGCGGTTTGGCGGCGATGACAAAGTGACCATCGTCGGTCACGATTTCTCGAAGCAGTTGCCGCCATTGGGACACTTCGATTCCGTGATCTCGAGTTTTGCCATTCATCATGTGCCGCACGAGCGCAAACGAGGCCTGTACCAGGAAGTCTTCGATCTCCTGCAGCCCGGGGGCATCTTTTGCAATCTTGAACACGTCGCCTCTCCCACCGATCACCTCCACCAGCAATTTCTCCAGCGGCTCGGCGTTCTGCCGGAACAGGAGGATCCTTCCAATAAACTGCTCGACCTCGAGCTGCAATTAGGCTGGCTGCGCGAGATCGGTTTTGTGGATGTGGACTGCCACTGGAAGTGGCGGGAGCTGGCCTTATTTGCAGGGGCCAAGCTCGGGCGTCGGGCTGGGGATCGAGAATGAGAGTGCGGGCTGGTCGAGGCACTTGTTCTTTTGCAATTTCCCGAAGGGACTTCTGGGAGTACGCTGCCCCACCTCAATCGGCCTGCAGAATTGCGCACATCTGGAAAATGTACCCGCGTCAAAAACTTTGCTGGAAATGGGAAATTGCAAACGCCAATAGACGCCCCTCTCTGCGCCTGCCCGCCGGTGGTGTAGGGGGAAAGGCAGGCCGCGCCTCCCCCTATCCCGGCCGGTCTGGTGACTTTGCTATTTCCCATCTGGATGGGCATGACGCCAATTCCAGTACCCGTCCTGGTCACTCCTCCTCGCTTTCACATACTCAACATGAGGCCGGTGGTTGTTCGTAAGATACACTCCCCAGGCTTGGTTCTCGTTGTCATCCCAATTATGGTAGTCCTTGTGGGTCCTATCGTAGACCCGGACCTGAGCGGTGACGACTTGGGGGCTGGGAACAGCCATGACTGACATCGGCCCCGCAAAGGCAGCGGCCAAGAAAAGCGAAGCGACGTAACGATGTGTGCGGTGCATTTTGTAGTCCTCCAAATTAGACATTTTGCGGTTTCGGAATCGCCCTAGCCCCGATTGCGCATCTAGGGCTGGCTGATTTGTCTTACATGTCGTTTTTATCCGAGGGCAAATGGCCTGTCAGGTCAGTAATGCTCACCTGTTAGGTCGATACTGCTCACGCAAGTTTAGGGGTGGCGCGGAAATTGTTTTGGCATCGCTGCTTGTTGAGATTCAGAGCAGGTCATACATGGCTGGCGGTCGCGGTAGGGACAGCGGTCACCCCTGCCCCCGCACGGACCCTTGCTGGCACTGTTAGCGCACAGAGTTCTTGCTACGGATCGAAAGATTTTTGGCGTCGAAGCGCACGTTCGGGTATCTTCGTTAACTGTGGTGGTTCAGATTTTTTGATTCGCTGCGATGGTAACCTCGACGTGCGCACCCTTTTTGAGCTTCACATCTTCGCCATATTCGTCGCTTAACGTGTTCTCGATGCGAAGATCTCGATATCGGGGGTCGGCATTGGCAACAGCAATCTGTGCCTTTTCCGGTTGGCTCGGACGTGGAGACGGGACGATTTTGTCGACGGTTCCGGGCATGGTGACACTGGGCCGTTCTGGTATTCGTGTGGGATCCAGCTTCAGTTCCGCTATCCTTGCGGACCTGGCCATGCGCGGCTTCGCCATTTCCTTCGCGACGCTGGCTCGTGTCGCGTTGCCGGGTTTTCTCTTGGTTTTCTTTTGCATAATGGACCTATGATAACTTGGAGATAGAAGTCATGCAGTCCCATTTTGCTCAGGCGCGCAATACGCGGCTGATGCCTGTCCATGGCGAATTGCTTATTTGTCCGGAATTCCACGAGTTCCCGGTTTCTTGCTACCATGCAGGAATGCGCGATCTCGTGATCCTTTTCGTCCATCTCCTCACGATCGCCGCCCGACTGGCAGGTCCGGGCGGCTTGCGTTCCGTGGTTGCCGAGTCCGTTCTCGTCAAACATCAACTGCTGATCCTCAACCGCTCGCGTCAGCGCGCTCCCCATCTCCGCTTTTCGGATCGCCTCGTCGCCGGCTGCTGCGCCCTGTTTATGCGGCCCTCCCGGCTGTTCCGTCCAGCCATCGTGCTGAAGCCGTCGACCCTTCTGCACCTTCACCAGATCCTGACCCAGCGCAAGTACCGCCTGCTTTTCTCCCCGCAAGGCAGGCGCAAGCCCGGTCCCCGGGGACCCAACAAAGAACTCATCGAAGCCGTCGTCCAAATGAAGCAGCGCAATCCCACCTGGGGCTGCCCGCGCATTGCCCAGCAGATGGCCTGGGCTTTCGACATCCCCATCGACAAGGATGTGGTTCGAAGGATTCTCGCCCGTCACTACCGTCCCGGACCGGACGCTGGGGGGCCATCTTGGCTGACTTTCCTTGGACACCTGAAG
>JBEKQO010000091.1:0-36131 GCA_049519635.1 Terriglobia bacterium
GCCCGCCCCGGCTGGCGATTACGCCGGATGCGCGCCACCCTCTCCCCCAAAGGGGGGAGGGCAATAAAATCCATCCTCCCCTCGGTGGCCGTGGCGACCGAGGGGCCCGGGGGTGAGGGGGTTCTTGCAACATGCCATTGTCAAATCTTATCCGGGACACCACACTATCGCGCCGCGGCAAGCCTTGTGGAGATTGTCGCAATTGTCCACGGAAAGCGGGATATTCCAGCGTTTCTGCGCAGACAAGGTGCTGATCAGTGAGGTGAGGAGCAAGTAGCGCCGATCTGTTTTGTATGGCCGCGCTACACTTGCTTTAGTTCAGCTTGACCTCAAGGGGTTGCGCGGTCTTGGGGTTGAGCGTAAAGGTTCCGGTAAACTCCTTCCCGTGTTCCTTCACGCTCACCTTGTAGTCGCCGTAAAAGCCGTGAAACTGTGCGGCGCCCTGGCGCGACACGCGGGCTTCCGCGCGGGTCCACCACTTGCCCTTGATCAGCTTCATCAAGGCATCGTATGCGGGCTTGGGCGTCATGTCGGCGCGCACCAGTCCGGCGGGGGCTTCCTGCCAGGCTCCCTGATCGGAGAAGTCCCACCAAGTGATGGCCTGCACGGCGGGATGGCTGAATAGAATAGTGTAGAAACGCGTGACTTCTTCCGCCTGCCGCTGCTCGCCTTCCGGGGTGCTGGCCCAATCGAGCTGCGGGTTCTTCTCCTTCAACTCCCAACCTTGCTGGCCGGAAAGAATCGTGGCCTCGGTAAAGTGCAGAGGCTTACCAACCTTGGCAAAGCGCTCGCAGATGTCCCAGGTTGTCTCGGCGGACCAGGCCTTCGCATGCTGATGGCATTGAATGCCGATCACGTCGAAAAGCGGCTGGCCGGAAGCATCCACCAATGGTGAGATCACCTTTTGCAAGTACTCGTCCGTGTTGACGTAATCGTTGATCACCAGCGTGGCCTGCGGATTGGCCTCGCGCGCGCGGGTGAATGCCGTGCGCAGGTAGTCCGGCACGCCCATTTGCTCGATGCCTGCGGTCAGCTTGGGCGCGTGCTGAAGCGTCTCTTCGCGGGCAAAACGTGTGGCTTCGTTGACGACGTCAAAGAAACTGATTTGGCCCTTGAATCTTGCCACGATGTCGGTGATGCGCTGCATCTGCAAGCGCATGGCCTCCGCGGGGGCGGAAGGGAGCCACGCGGGGTCCACATAGTTCCAGGCCAGCGGGTGCCCCTTCACGGTGATGTGATGTGCCGCGCACCAAGTGGCCACACGTTCGGTGCTCGCATAGTCGGGGCGCCCCGCCTCGCGCTCATAACCCCACCAGTAAAGGGGTACGGTGGCGTAGTTGAGCAGATCGGCAAATTCCTTCTCGTATGCGGCGTTATCCGCTGCGGTTTTGCACTCGCCCAGCATGAAGATATTGCTGCCGAACAGAAAGCTGTGGCGTGTCTGCTCGATTGTGATGCGCGTCCCTTTCTTGAGCGCCTTCCCGTCGTCTGTCACGAGACGCAGTTGGGCGTTGCCGGTGCGGTATTTCTGAATGCGACCGTCGGCTTGGCTGAGGATTTCGCTTTCCGAAAGCGTTTGGGCGGGGAGGAATTGAGCCCCTCCCATCCCCACAGTAAGAAGACAATAGGTAATCAGAAGTCTTGGTTTCATGGCAGGAGGAGTTTACACCTGTTCAGAGGCAAGCGTAACGGGGGGTGCAGTTCGGCTTTCTTACCGCCCGGCTGATGTGTCCCGGTTTGCGCTACACTTAGTGTGTCAGCAGGCCAAAGGGCGATGAAAAAAGCTCGCAGCGGACCCAAAGACTCACCCCGCCCGCCATGAGGTGCAGCCTGCTTACCATCGCGCTAGCCCGCATTTCTCACCAGCCCGGATTCCTCATCACGACTCTGGGAGGGCGGGGCTTTACAGGCTGCGGAAAAACCCTAAAATGCTGTCACCCCGACCCCGTTCGCTGTCATTCTGAGCGCAGCGAAGAATCTCGCACTGCCCGCTCAGAGTAAACTACGCGAAGGACCGCGCTCTGAGTGTTTTCAAGGCAATACGAGATTCTTCCTTCGCAAGGCTCAGGACCGCCGCTGCTCCTCTGCCGAAACTCGACGCGTAAGTCTTTTCGATTCCCCGTCGCTCAAACTGTCATTCTGAGCATTGACAGCCGTTCGGCTGCCCATCATAGGCAGAAACTCGGGCCGAGGAAGGGTAGCGCGGACCTGCTTCTTAGGTCCGCGGATTTTCCTTATCAATCGGGGACCAGCCGCGGACCTAAAGAACAGGTCCGCGCTACACCTGCTGAATTCCAACGACTTACGCGTCGAGTTCCTGCAGAGCCCGCCTGTTGGGTGAAGAACCCCCGTCGTTTGCCCGGTTCATGAAACCCAGCAGACTGCCGGGGTCCTTCGCTGCCGCTCAGGATGACAAGTTGGATGATGGGTTCTTCCAGTCATGTTTCTGCGGATCATGGGCAGCCGAACGGCTGTCAATGCTCAGAATGACAGTGGCGGCGAGTTTTTCCGCAGTCTGTTCAGCCCCTCCACTAAAGGGCCTTTGGGATTATTCCCGTGTCCCGCGTCCCTGGCAGCTTGTGGCCGCAAGCTGCCAGGGGCGCGGGGCGAAGAAGGGGTTGGAGCCGCGATCTCGGCGGGGCTGAACAGGTTGCGGAAAAACTATCCCCGGCGTACAACCACCCCGGCGCCCAGGGCGCCACCCCTCCTGAATCAGGAGGGGAGTTGTTGAAAACGCTCCCCTCCTCAGATGAGGAAGGGTGGCGCGCCGAGCGCCGGGGTGGTGCTGACAGTGCTAGCGCCAAGTGCCACAGGGTTTTTCCGCAGCCTGTAAAGCCCCGCCCTTCCGGCAGCCCCGAAGAGGGTCTCAGCTTGGTGAGAAATCCGCACTAGTGTGGTGTCCCACGTAAGAATTGACAATAGGCGAGACCCCCTCACCCGGCCCGCCCCGGCTGGCGATTACGCCGGATGCGCGCCACCCTCTCCCCCAAAGGGGCGAGGGTAATAAAATAAGGGGGCGAGGGCTAAAATCAATTCTTAAAAGCCCTCTCTCAGGGGGAAGAGGGGAGACCGCAAGGCGGTGGGTGAGGAGGGCCCACGTTTTTGTTTGCGGATTTGCCGAGATGTATACACTTACATTAAAAAGGTTCTAGAATAAGCCACGCAATGATTCGCCGCCTTCCTTCCCGCGAAGCGCGACACCATGAGTAAGCGTAGGTGAAACCTACGGAAACCGAAGGCGAGAAAGGAATTCGGCCCTGAAGGGGCCGACCTTCCCACGGTCAATCCCGTCGGAGTTGAAGGGGCCATGGGGTTCTGCGAGCCGCAGGTTAAAACCTGCGGCTACCCACGGTTGGCCCCTTCGGGGCCGGAGCGGAAATTGCTTAGTCTAGCGCCTAGGGGGGTGAGGGGTCTGTTCGCGGGGGATGCATTCATGGCCGTGAAGGTATGCGGCTCCCGCGACTTTGACGGGACCCTGGCCGCGCGCCACGGCCTGGCGCGTCCTGACCAGCGTCATGGCCGGCTATGCCCCCGTCGCACCCGCCACAGGCCCGCCGACGTCAATGGAGGAGAATGCGACGAGGCCCTCAACCGAAACCCGATTGCGCTTAAACCAGCATACGGGCGGTCTCATCCTCCCGGGGTGTTTCCGGCGCTAAATAAGGCATCCACGGCTCTTCGTAAACTACCTGATAGCCCCGGACGCGGGCTTCCATATCGTGATAGTAATGAACGTGAAGAATGCTGGCGGGCTTGGTCTCCTCCGCCCAATTATTAAAGGCTGCTTCCAAAACCAGCCGATTGGCTACATCCGGGGTTACGATGGTTGTGGCTTTGAACGATTTATCCTGCATTCAAAATCCTCCCTGACTAGAAGGTTCCGCGGCGCGCCCCCGGGGATGCTCCTCCCCCTCCTATGCCCCATAGGCGCTAAAATAAGCCACCCGATGATTCGCCGCCTTCCTTCCCGCGAAGCTGGACACCATGAGTAGCCGTAGGTGAAACCTACGGAAACCGAAGGCGAGAAAGGAATGCGGCCCTGAAGGGGCCGACCTTTCCCACGGTCAACCCCGGCGGGGTTGAAGGGGCCTATGGATTCTGCGAGCCGCAGGTTAAAGCCTGCGGCTCGCCACGGTTGGCCCCTTCGGGGCCGGACCGAAAATTGCTTAGTCTAGCGCCAATGCCCCCTCCCGCGCATTCGGGGACATGTTGCTCAACTTCTTGTATCGGCAGAGGTGGGAGAAACTTGAGTTAGAAGCTTCTCATCCGGGACGGGTTGGTAGTCCCGGAGGATTCCCACCGTCGGCGAAATCGTCGCGCCTAATAAGCGAACGGGGCTCGCCTATTGACTCTTCACGCCGAGTGGGAACGACGCATGCACGGTAAGGGAGACGCCGGCGCGCTCACCCGCGAGCAGTTTGTAGTAACCGGCAGCGGCAATCATGGCCGCATTGTCAGTGGAAAGTGCGGGGGAAGGGAAAAAGATCTGGAATCCTTTGCACCGATCGGCGAAACGCTGGCGCAGCAGCGAATTGCACGCCACACCCCCGGAAACGAAGATATTGTCAACACGGGAGTCCTCAGCGGCAGCGAGTGTGCGCTCCACCAAGTCCTGCACCACGGCATGTTGGAAGCTTGCGATGAGGTCAATTGTCGCCTGCGAACAATGGCCGCGAAGGTCTTCGAGAGTTGTTTTCTCCACCGTCTTGCGCCAGGCGCGGCGCTGCTCGGCCTCGTCAGCAAGTTCAGTGCCTCGCACGCGGTAGAGCACGGCGGTCTTTATTCCGGAAAAACTAAAATCCCGCGGGTTCCCTTTCATTTTGATGTGGGCAAAATCCACCGCGTGGGAATCTCCGAAGCGGGAGAGTTTGTCAATGACCGGCCCGCCGGGGTATCCCAGGGCAAGCAGCCTGGCAACCTTGTCGAACGCTTCGCCCGCAGCGTCGTCGCGGGTGTGTCCAAGCTGGGTGTAATCGAAGCGTGGGGAGGCTTGCTGGGCGCCTGGCGGACCCTGCGTGACGTGAAACAAGGTGGTATGGCCCCCGGAAACGACCAGCGCGACAGCGGGCAATCGCGCTTCCGCAAGGGGCTTGCCGGCGGCGCGGTCCATTTTATTTTCCAGGAACACGGCGTGGATGTGACCTTCCAGGTGATTCACGCCCACCAGGGGTTTGTTCAGGGCCAATGCCAAGGCTTTGCCATAAACCAGCCCCACCAGGAGCGAGCCGATTAAGCCCGGCCCCTCGGTGACAGCGATGGCGTCCACACCGCGCAGGGTCACCTGGGCTTGCCGGCAAGCCTCGTCCACAACAGGCCCAATGGCGCGCAAGTGTTCCCGCGAAGCGAGTTCCGGAACCACGCCTCCGTATTTTTCATGCGTCAGGACCTGTGAGGCCACGACGCTGGCGCGAATCGTCTCGCCATCGGCCACCACCGCCGCCGCCGTTTCGTCGCAACTCGATTCAATTCCCAGGACCAACACGGAAATGCCTCTAATTTCATCTTAGCACACGCCTGGCATTTCGCCCGGCCACGCGCCCGCGAGTGAGGCGGGGGCGGAGGCGAAGCGAACACACACTTTGACGAGCCGGGAAGCGAAGGGATAAACTGAACATCGCAAGAGATTTCCTGTAGAATTTAAAGCACAATTGGAGCGAGAGAACATGCGGATCCGCAAAGCGGTGTTACCGGTAGCAGGCCTGGGGACGCGTTTTTTGCCGGCAACCAAGGCCCAGCCCAAGGAAATGTTGCCGATTGTTGACAAGCCATTGGTGCAGTACGCGGTTGAAGAAGTGGCTGCTTCCGGCATCCCCATGGTGGTGTTCGTTACGGGGCGCGGCAAGCAGGCCATTGAAAACCACTTTGATGTCTCGGCGGAACTTGAGCATGCGTTGGCAGGGAAAGGTAAGGAGGAGCTTCGCCGTCAAATGCGATCGATTTCCGGCATGCTGCGCTTTGCCTACGTGCGGCAGCAGATCCCCCGAGGATTAGGTGACGCTATCCTGACCGCGCGCGACCTGGTGGAGGACGAACCCTTTGCTGTGCTGCTTTCCGACGACGTCATTGTGAATGAGATTCCCTGCTTAAAACAGATGATGAATGTTTATGAGCGCGTTGGGCATAGCGTCATTGCGATTCAGCGGGTTCCCCGAAAAGCGGTTTCGAGCTACGGGGTCATTCGCGGGCGTTTGGTGCCGGATCGCGAGTGCCCGGGGCGGCTTTACCGGATCGAGGATATGGTCGAAAAGCCGTCCCCCTCGGAAGCGCCTTCCAACCTGGCAGTGATCGGGCGTTACATCCTGTCGCCCGCGATCTGGAAGGCCCTCTCCAGCACAGTATCGGGCGCAGGCGGGGAAATTCAACTCACCGACGGTCTGGTGCGCCTCCTCGCGAAGGAACCCATTTACGGTTATGTCTTCGAGGGCAAGCGATACGACGCGGGTGACAAGCTCGGCTTCCTGCAAGCCACTGTGGAGATTGCGCTGCAACGGCCTGACCTGGGCAAGGCCTTTCGCCGGTACCTTCAATCACTGCACATTTAGGTGCTGGGTGCTGGGTACTGGGTGGCAGGAAGAAATCGCTTAAGTTCCGGCGACTTACAACGAACCCTCCAGAGCCAGAACCTAGCACCCAGTACCTATCCTTAGTCCTTGCTGGTGGTGGTAGTTTTGGCAGGTTCACTCGGCTTGCTGGATTCCTTCCCTTTTTCCGTTCCCTTTTCCTTTCCCGCGTCCTTTCCCTTATTTTCCGACGATGGGGAAGAATCGGCAGACGAACTGCTGCCGGAGTCAGTCGGCTTCTTTGCGTAATCGTTGATATACCAGCCCGATCCCTTGAACCGGATGGCGGGTGACGAGAGCAACTGATCGAGTTCCCCTCCACAACTTTCACAGATCGTCAGGGGCGGATCCGAGAATTTCCGGATTTTCTCCACCTTTCGCCGGCATTTCTTGCACTTATATTCGTAAAGTGGCAAACAAGCCTCCTTGTTGGCGAAGACCCTGAGGAATTATAGCGCGCCGCAGTGAAACCGTCAAAAAACAGGCTTCCGGGGTAGTGGTGTCATTTGGAAGTGGCCCGGGCGTCCCGCCCGTGAATGGTCACGGCCAAGATGGCCATGCCACAGCAAATGACACCACTATACCTTCCCGGAGGGACGAGGCAATCACAGTTTTGAAGGGCTCGCCTGCTCCAATTTCCACTCCACCTGCGACAGAACTCCGCCCAGGATGCGAGCATCATTGCAGGTGAGGTTCAATCCGCGTAACAAGCGGCGCAGCTTGATCAACATCGCGGCGCGGCTTCTGGGTTGAAGGTAGCCCGATACATCCAGCACCTGCGCGGCGCGTTCCAAGATGTGTTCGAGCGTTTGCTGGTTGGCGAGCTCCGAGCGATGGGCGGTAACGCGCGGCGGCCCCGCAGAGACCATGCCCGCACGGGTCAATTCATACGCACAGACTGCTACCGCCTGCCCTAGGTTCATGGAAGGGCAATCCAGCGTCGTGGGAATACGCATCAGCGCATGGCAGTGGCTTATATCTTCGTTCGAAAGGCCGGTTTTTTCTGAGCCGAAAAGCAGGACGGCTTTTCCGTGGGCTTTGCGTCGGCGCAGCCAGGCGGCAAGTTCCGGCAGAGGGAGTATCTCGCGGCCGAGGTTGCGCCGGGAGCCGGTGGTTGTGCCGATCACCAGGGTCGCGTCACCCATGGCGTCAGCGAGGGTGGGCACAGCGCGCGCCGATGAGATCACCGGACCTGCGCCTACCGCCGTCGTGCGCGCCTCCTCCCAGGTGGGTTCAAATGTGGCGACGACCGCCATTTCCAGCAAGCCAAAATTCGCCAGCGCCCGCGCCGCCGCCCCGATGTTCAAGGGATTACGCGGGCGCACCAGCACGACGCGCCAATTTAATTTAAGGGATTTCATGGCTGGAATTGTAGCAGCAAGCCGTGGCGACGCGTGAATCGCTGCTATTCCCTCAGCGCAAGCCTTCGGCTCCCAGCCAACCGCGTTTACTTCGCGGGCGGAGTGGCGGCCGGGGCGGTCTGATCCTTTTGTTTGTCGATCGATTCCACCTGGAGGATGCGCCCGCTCGACTTGAACTGCTTATAGTCGGTGTAGCGAACGAGTTCCTTCATGTGGACGGGCGGGCCATTGGAGAAGTAGAGGGTATCTTCGCCCATGGTGTAAGTAGGAAACCAGAACTTGCCATCCACTTGCTGACGCCAGGTCGTAAACCGAGGAAACAGATTCTCCTGCCCGTGGTGGGTCTTGTCCTGGGGCACCTGTTTGCCCTCGCTCTTGACAATCTGCAAGTCCCGGTCGTCAACCCACACAATGCCCTGGAAATACTGCCGGTTCTTCTGGATTTCTTTGGGCCGTGTCGAGAATACGTAGGCGGTAATTTCATCCACCTTGACGTGGCCCAGGTACTTGATGTCGTAATCCTGCAACTCATCGGTGGTGAGAACAAAGGGTGTAATATTGCGAAAGCCTTCAATGTCCTCCTTGGTGATAATCAAACCCTTCAGAGTGTTCAGGGGCGCATAGGTGACCTTCTCGATGCGTTTGCCGCTGTCGTCATAGAGGATGTCCCATTCCTGCGCATAGGTTCCCACGATTTCGTTGCCGGCGCCGAACTCCTCAACCTTATTAATCTGGTGGTAAGTGTAATTGTTGCGGGCCTCGCGAAAAACCTTCTCCTTGGCGGCAAATTCCTGGATGATGTGCTGGATTCCCGGCGCGTCGGGATCCTTCAGACCCGGAGCGCTGGCAATGGCCGGGGTCTCCGTTGAAGTTTCCTTCTTCGCAGCTTCGTGCAAAACCGGCTCGGAGGATGACGCCATGCGGGGTGAAGCGGGCTGCGGGGATGGAGCGCTCGCAGCAGGCGCCGGCGCGGAGGCAGTGGACTGCCGGGTATGCAATACCGGCTCCGACGACGACGGAGCAACCGGGGGCGCGGGGGCAATTGGAGGGGGTTCCGCCGCCTGGGGTTGCGGAGCGTCCGGGGCGTTGGGTTTGCCCCCTAGCGAGGGGCCCGGAGCGGCGGGGGCACTCGGTTGGGCCACTGCCGATGGCGCGGGTGCAGATGGAGCGGCAGCAGCGGGCGCACTCACCTTTGCCGCAGCGGCCTTATTTCCGGCCTTTTGCAAGGCATCTATCAAATCGTCGCCGGCGCCCTGGTCGTGGAACTTCTTGGCCAGGTCGGGATTCATTTGGAAATCCACGCCGCGCTGGTCGACCATCTGAATAATCTTGGCGCTGGGGGAGCTCCCAAGCAGAAGCAAGGTGATGTCGTCCTTTGACAACGGTTGGTCCGCCGGGGCTGTGACTAAACCTAGCAGACCGGCCATCATCAGCAGGGCTATCCCCACCACAATTTTCTTTCCAAGGTTTGAACTTGATTTCATCGCGGAATACCCGTTATTTCTCGCGTTCTCCATCCTGCCAAGGCATCATACCTATAGACTCTCTCTTGCCGGTAAAAGTTGTATGGCCCGCCCCTGCATAAGAGTTGGAATCGCCTGTGATTCTAACGCCATGGCCCTATGCCGGAGAACTTGCCGCGGCAATAGATGTGAGTAGGGGGGCGGAATCGGCCACCGGTTCGGTGGGGTAACCGAGGCCCACCCACCCGTCAAATCCTCCCTGTAGCGGCCAGACCTCAAGGTAACCCTTTTCGATCAGTAAACGCGCCATCCTGGCGCTGGTGGCCTCGTTGGGACAAGTACAGTACATCACCACCGGGCGGCCGGGCGGGATTTCCGTGTAGCGTTTCTCGAAATCCTCGGGCGGAATCCAGATGGCGCCGGGAACCTTGGCGCCATCCCCACGGTAGCTGAGGTCGGAGCGCAAATCGACAATCACAATGGCGTCGCCGCGCTCCAGGCGTTCCTTGAGTTCGGGCACGGTAATTCGCGAGCGCTCGAGGAAGCGGTAAAATTGCCATCGCTCCACCCATTTGAGCAGGAGCCAGCCCGCCAAAAGCACTCCCAGGATTAGCACGCCGGTGCGTCCGAACGCAGCCAGCCACTCCATGGCCCACCCGACTTCGGTGCGAAACGCCCAGCCCAGGGCCATCGCCGAACCCGCCCACAGGGTGATCCCGACGAGTTCCGCAGCAATAAAACGCAGAGGCGGGACCTTCAACATCCCCGCCAAAGGCGGGGCAATGGTGCTCAACCCGGGCACGAATTTGGCAACGAATAACGACTTTACCCCATATCGCTGGAAAAGGCGCTCCGTGCGGTGGACACAAGAATCCGGCGATAGGGAAAGGGAGCAGAGCCGGCGCAGAATGGGCCGCCCACGCGACCAGCCGAGTCTGTACCAGGTTCCGTCACCCGCCAGCGCCGCGAGCATGCACCCGATGAAAATCACGGGTAGGCGAAGATGCAATGGTGCGGCCAACGCGGCGGCGATGAGAATGACCGGGTAGCTGGGTACTGGAAGCCCCAGGCTTTCAGCAAAGGCGGCCAGGAAAATAAAGGAGTATCCGTATTGGTGGAGGATGTGGACCATCGGAACGTCCGCTTTGCGTGGTCATTGCAGATTGAGAATTTAGCGAATGTGCCCTGCCGGCCCCGCGCGCCGAGCAAGGCGCTCGCATTGCTCGGGCCGTAGCGATAATGCTTTTCCTTTGCGGAAAGGCCACCTTCATCCCTTCCGCGGTTATTCCGTGGTCCGAATATTTGGGTTACAGATCTTGTGGCCAACCGCCCCTTAGCGCGCTCGCCGACGATTCTTCAGGCGCATCTGGCGCAGCTTGCGGGGATTTCTCTTCGGCTTGGAGATTGCGAATGTTACCGTTCCCACTCGGCGGACTTTCCACTCGTGAGTCGCCGGTGTGGTTTGTTCCGTATCCATAAATTCTTCTCAATCCTCTCCCTACAACTCGTCACGACGATTATAGCGGATATTTCAATTCCCTGCTGAAGGCATCTTGCGAGTCGGCTCTCCGCGTCCGCCGGCGGGTCGGCCCGGGCCGGCTCCCGATCTTATTAATTTGCCGCGACGATGGCGGTGACCGAGATCGTGTCGCCGTTGAGCGTCCCCGTGACTTTCACCTTGGCGCCCGCAAATTGCCCGGGCTTTTTCTGGTCGCTGAGCTGATAAATCTTCCCGCTGGGATCGACGAGAATGTATTTGGCGCCTTCCTTAACGCACCCTAGCGTGCAATCCTTGTCGCTCTCCCCGGGCATCATGTGCTTGGCGCCACACATGGAATCGCCGATGCTCCCCACAAAAGTCTTGGTGGAGTTATTTCCGGGCGCAGCGAGACTGAGGCCCGCGGCCAGTAGTAATCCCAGGATTGAAAAAGTGAGTCTCTTCATGCCAACCTCCACAAAGTTTGGTTTTCCTGATCCGCTGCCGGGGTTCGGATTGCCCCGCCGTGCTCGCCATCGGGGGCGTGACGTCGGCACACGCATTTTAGATGTTCGGTGAAGGTTTCAGGATACGCGATTGCTCAGCCCCCCTTTCTCACCACGGAATGCATGGGCGGGACTTCAGCTCCGAAGCCCCAAAGGGGCAGGCTAACACAGCCCAAGCCAACGGCCTGGGTTAACGGAGGGTTTCCAGGCCGAGCCCTGAAAGGGCGACCTACGGATTCCACTGTTTCGTCGTCGACAGAGTGTTTATCAAGAGCTCGGCCATACCCAAAAGGCCTGCTGCCGTTCTCGCCGAGGGAAGCGAAGTTTCGTGCAGGATTTGAGATGGACCTCCCGTTGGGAAATGCGCAGCGGCGTTTGTTAGCACGCCCCTTCAGGGCTTGGGATTAGAGATGATATGCCCTTCTTGACCCAGGCCGTTGGCCTGGGCTGTGTTAGGTCGCCCCTTTGGGGCTGAGAACTCTGACTCCGCCAGCATCGAAAAGACCGCCAAGCTGCGCACGCTCGGACCGGCGGTATGGACCAAGAGGCACGGAAACCCTACGGGTTCTCCCGCAGCTTTTTTAGCCGCGCCGAAACCGGGGCTCCCCCCCTACGTCCGTCATGCGCACAGGGGTGGAACGAAGTTTTGTAGGCTCTTATTCTGGGTATTGCACTTGACTACAGCAGCGGTGGGATGTAGAATGGAGGGGTGCTGGGAAGGGAGAATGGCTATGCCGCGGCGTAAGCCACCCGCCCCGACTCCTTCTTTGCCTTTCTCCAATCGCCGCAAAGCTAAGAATTCCACCGGTCCTCGGACCGCGCGGGGCAAGGCATGGTTGAGGCTGAACCGTTTGCGGCACGGCGCGCGATCCCCGGAATTTATCAACATTTGCCAAACCCGGCTCGATGCGCCCGTCCTCCCGGCCGGTTATGGGCGTGAGGTCCGAAATGGAAGCAGCCGCACTAGCGAAAATGAAGGTCCAACCGGCTATATTGATGAAAACAAAGATTGTGACAAATTGACCTTTCGAGCTGAGCATGCGACTGGGGGATCAAACGCCTGCCGGTACCCGCGGGGCTTTTCTGAAACCCCTGATCTGACCCGCATTGAGGTCCGCCATTGAGGTAGATTGCCGTTCGCAACTCTCGCCGCGGATGGCAGCAGGATCGCCGGCAGGATGGAAAGCTCAGGGGAAAGACTATTTCGTTTCCATGAGCCCGTTCCCCTCCTCCACGGTCAAGAACTTGTCGGCCGGCAGATCTTTCAGCCTGTCGATTACTCCGCTAGGCCAGCGGATTTCGAGGACGTCGATCCGGGCCGCTTGCCCCAGCCCGAAGTGGACCCGTAGATCGTTTTGGGAAAGGTAGCTGCCGCCGCTGCGCACCTCGTCAATGTAGCGCCGCCCTGCGGCCACCACACTGATCCTTGCCCCCATGCCATCCCGGTTGGAGCGCGTCCCCACGGTGCGAATCGTGACCCAATGGTTCGTTTTGGCACCCAGGTTGTGCAGCAGCGTCGGGGGATCGTTCTGATTGTTGATGGCGATGTCGAGCGCCCCGTCATTGTCGTAATCGAGAAAAGCCGTGCCGCGGCCCGAGCGCCGAAGCTGCAGTCCCGGACCCGCGGAGGAAGTGACGTCCTGAAAAGTCCCATTACACAGGTTGCGGTAGAGCAGGTTCTGCTGGCGGTAGGGCGACTCGGGATGTCCGTGGTCTTCGAGTTCGGGGTATACATGGCCGTTGGCGATGAAGATGTCCGGGCAACCGTCGTTGTCGTAATCGAAGAACCCGCCACCCCAGCTTAGCCTTTTGAGATTGGACCCCAATTTGGCATCGAAGGTCCGGAAGGTGAAGCTGCCGTCACCCTCGTTGTGATAGAGGTCGGGAACGTCGTCATCAAAGTTGGTCTTAAAGATGTCGAGGAAGCCGTCGCCATCATAGTCGCCGGCGGAGACGCCCATTCCGGCCTGCTCCAGGCCGTCTTCCGTGTAGGCAACCCCGGCTTCCACACCTCGTTCCGTAAAGGTTCCATCGCCATTGTTCTGATAGAAGAGGCTGGCTACGGAGTCGCAAGCCTCATAGATGTCCGGCCAGCCGCGATTTCCGAAATCGGCCGTCAGAACCCCGAGGCCATAGCATCCCGCCGCTTGGCGGATCCCCGCAGTTTCGGAGACATCCGTAAACGAGCCGTTACCATTGTTGTGGTAGAGATAGCTTTTGCCGAAGGGATGAAGCCCTCGCGGCCCGCAGTACACGGGCACCCCTTTGAAAATGCAGTTGGGGCCGGAACCGGGCAGGGGCGTTGTCTTCTCATCGGGTATTTCCACATAACCGGCAACGAACAGGTCCAGCTTCCCGTCGCGGTCATAGTCAAAGAACGAGCACCCGGAGCCCCAGTTAGGATGGGGATTGTAAAGGCCCGCCGCCCTGGTTACATCGGTGAAGGTTCCATCGCCGTTATTGTGGTAGAGGATGTTCGGCTGGCCGTAGTAGGTTACAAAGAGATCGTCAAAGCCGTCGTTATCATAATCGCCCACGCAAACCCCGTGTCCCCACCCGGAGTGATCGAGACCCGCCCGGCGGGTCACGTCCGCGAAAGTGCCGTTGTGGTTGTTGCGGTACAGGTGATTGATGGGCTCGGAGCCTTGGGGAAAACCCTCCAGGGTGCTGCCGTTGATGAGATACAGATCGGGGTAGCCATCGCGGTCATAGTCGATCGCCGCAATGCCGCTGCCCGTGCTTTCCCAGATGTATTTCTTGATTTTCTCGCCGCCGTTCACCATGCGCAAGGTCAGGCCGGCTTGCGCCGCGGCATCTACGAACTGAGCCTGCACGCTTGCGCCCGGTTCCCCCAGGGGGCGCGATTGTGGGCGCAGTGCGGCGGCGGCCAGCAGCAAGGCGCAGCTTACGGCACAGATTAGCGGAGCCTTGTGCATAGTGGTTTTCGAACGCACTTTGTTCGCAGGGATAATCAGCTCGCAGCGGTCGCGGCCACCGTGCATGGCCAGCGGTTAGCCTGGTTTGCTCCGCTTACAGGAAGAGTTCCCGGCGGAGCTGTTTTGAAAGCTTCTCGATCCGTTTAAGTCGATCGTTCAATTCCTTAGATACTACACCCTTATTGGCTTGTTCAATGTCTGGAGGAATTTCCCCAGCCAGTTTGGCTAATTCCTCGGCGTCGCGTTTGACCTGCGCGGCATCGATTTTCGGCTTTGCCGGTTGCGGAGCCTGGCGCGGATCATCTATCGGGAAACGGGTTGGCGCCGGCGCTGGAGGCCCCTGCCCACTGGGGTTGGGTGTCCAAGGGGGATTCTGCCCTGGCAACTGCAGCAGGGCGAATAGGAGAGCCGCGGACCACAACCGTGGCAGAGCCATAGCGCACCTCCCAGAAGAGTCCTTTCGAGACGCTATTATACTCCCCTGTATGGCCTCTGGTTTCTTCAGGATTGAACTGTGCTAAGATCGCGAGAGGCGCACGGAAGCCCGCCCCTGGAAAGAAGGATGACCTTGTCGCCTAGCCCCTGGAAGTCGCTGTGTTTGGCCGTCGGGTTTTTCCTTGCCCTCCCTCCCTCTTCCTTGATGCAAGCAACGCCGCAGTTTGCGCCGAAGCCTTCCAGCCCTCCGGCAGCTTCCGCCAGCGACATAACCTTCAACAAGATTGAGGCGCTCATTCGTTCCAAGGACTATCAGCATGCGGAGTCTTTGCTGGAAGCTTCGATGAGCAACAGTCCTTCGCCCGCACAAGCCTACCTTCGCATGGGCAAGCTCTACCTCAACCAAGACCAATGGGCGCGCGCCGGGCATTACTTCGAGAAGTCGCTGCAAGCGCGGGATGAAAATGATCAGGCGCACCTGCTTCTCGGTCTTGTCCATCGTGAGCTGAGACAACCGGAGCAAGCCGAAAAGGAATTTATGAGGGCAGCCGGCCTGAACCCTCGAAGTGATGTGAATGCCTACTTTGCCGGCCAGCAGCTCCTGCTGGACATGAAATTCGAAGCGGCGCTCGCCTACCTTTACGAGGCGGTGAAATTGAATCCCCGCAATGTCTCCGCCTATCGCGCTTTAGGCATGACGCAAGTCCATCTCGGCAATTACGGACTCGCGGAGTCCTACTACCGCAAAGCAATCGAAATCCCCGGCAATTCCAGCCCGGCGGATCCCGGGCCGTATCTTGATTTGGCGTTCATTCTCTTGTTGGGTCATGATCCGGCAAAGGTCGAGGAGGCCTTGAAGCTGGCGCAGCGGGGGGCAGAGATACAGCCGGATTCCGGTGACGCTCATTACCTGATGGGGAAAGCGCTCATGAAGTTGGGACGGGTAAAGGAATCCGTGCCGGAGCTGGAGCTGGCGGCCCGACGCAACCCGGAAGATAGCAAAGCCCATTTCCAGCTTGCGCTGGCTTACGATGCTTTGGGCGAGAAGGAAAAAGCCCGCGCGGAACGCCAGGCACTGGCGAAAACCAAGCAGCGCGCGAGCGAGCAGGGTATGGCATCAGGAAGTGTAATGCCGCAGACGGCCCCATAGCCTGCATTTCTAACCGCGCGCGGACAGCCCTTAGAGTTCTGGCGGAAGGGCGGGGCTCTGCAGGCTGCGCAAATACTCCTCCCTGCCGGCATTCTGAGCATTGACAGCCTTGCGGCTTCCCATGATAGGCAGAAACCTGACGGGAAGAAGCCATCACCAACCTGTCATCCTGAGCAGCAGCGAAGGACCCCGGCAGTGTGCGGGGTTTCATGAACCAGGCAGACTACGGGGGCTCTTCGCCCCAATGGCGGGCGCAGAATGACAGTTTGAGCGACAGTGAATCGAGAAGACTTGCGCGTCGAGTTTCTGCGGAGCTTCGCGCGCCTTCATAAGCACCACGGGCACCCGCCGATTTCAGCGGGCGGCTCCCGTTCCCCGCGTCAGGCGCCATATTCATGCACGGCCTCATACAACGCCAGGATATTGGCCGTGGGCGTATTGGGCTGGAGGTTATGGCAAGGGGCCACCACGTACCCTTTGCCTTGGCGGAAGATGCGGATATTTTCGGCCACCTCCCGCTTCACATCGTCTGGCGTGCCAAAAGGCAGGGTCTGCTGATTGTCCACGCCGCCGTGAAACACCAGTGACTTTCCAAAATCGCGCGTCAGCTCTTCCCGCCCCATTCCCGCACAGCGCCACTGGATGGGATTGAGGACGTCGATGCCGATCTGGATCAGTTCCGGCAGGAGGGGCCGAATGGCGCCGTCATCATGGTGCATCACTTTGACGCCGAAGGAGTGAATGAGATCGATCATCTTCCGCATCCACGGCTTCAGAAAGCGGCGGAAGGATGTCGGGCTCATCAGCAGCGTGTCCTGCGTGCCAAGGTCCTCGGCGACGTAGATGAAATCGATCAGCCTAGCGGCCGCCTGGAGGGTGCGCCGGATGATCGCTTCGTGGATGTAATAGATGCGCTCCAGGGCGGCCTCCGCCAGCGAGGGGTTTACGGCGAGGTCAATCAGGGCCTGTTCCATGCCCCGGAGCCGGCAATAAAGGTAGAACGGCTCGTAGCACCCACCCAAGATGGGGTATCCGTGCCAAGCTTCGCACTTCTCACGCAAGCCGCCCACGTCCCACATCGCGGGATCCGGCCAGTCGAAGCGCTCCACATCCGCCGCGGTTGCAGCTTTCGCCAGCGGGTGGGTGACGGCCTCCTCGTAAACGCCCAGACCATCCCCATAGGAAACATTCGCGACTTCAATGTGCCAGATGCTCCAGAGGGATTGGGTATGCCAAGTGTCTTCTTTGGCCAGCGGATGCGTGGGGCCGACAGGGACCAGCTTGTCGATTCCTAACCGCTCCCAGAGTGCGCGTTCGGAAGCGCACCCCAGCTCCTTGCGCAGCCGGTCGGTGACCTCCGCCGTAGCCCAGTAGTCACAGGGATTTCGATCGGGAGTTTCACCCGCGAATAGGGCCAGCCAACGCTCTCGAGGTGTAAACATTGCGATCTCCCTCTGGCTCGTCACCGTAGCGGAGAACGATGGCCACATCATTGACCATGATCAACCTTCCGCTCCGCACCAGGACGGAAACGGGCAAAAACCCGGAATGTCGAATTTCGCCAATACGATAGCATTCCCGTCGCGGCGTGATTTTAGCACAGGCTCTGGCCGAGCACATCAGATATGACCCGCGTACAATAGACTTGCGCGTTTTGGCGTGCTGTCCTAATTTGAACATAGCGCCGCCCTTTAGATCGGCACCTGCCGGGCTGAAGCCCGGCGCTACACCTGAAATCAGGACAGCACGCGCTCGTGGAAATATGCCCTATTCTCTCGAGACAACCAGTTTGGTGGGTTGGGGAGACGAATCTGTGATAGCGGGCGGGGAGGCCCGTCCGGGGCGCCCCTCGGCAGCGGTTATCGCCGGGAACATACTTGGCGCGGAAAGGTGAAACAAAATGGGAAACCCTGAGACTGAAATTTCGTGGATCGATTACCTCAAAACCATCGACGCCCCAACCTTGTCGAACGCCATCGAATTGCTCAAAGTGCGCCCGAACCGGGAGGGTTTCACGCCCTTGCAAGTTCGTGCTTTATTCCCCGAGTTTGGGCGGATGTGCGGCCATGCGGTGACCGCCCAGGTGGAGACGATTACGGAAAGCGAACCCCAGGACGCTCAACGGTTCGTAGAACTTTACCGGGCTGTGGAGCAATCCGCAAAACCCGCGGTGATTGCCTTTCAGGAAATTGGCGGTGATCCCGACTACGCGGCGCATTGCGGTGAAGTGATGGCCACGATTTTCACCCGCCTGGGAGCGGTCGGGTTGGTTTCCGACTGCGGCGTTCGCGACATCCCCGAGGTGCGTGCTCTGCGTTTCCACTACTTTGCCCGGGGCAGCGTGGTAAGTCATGCCAATTTCCGGATCGCGCGAGTGGGAGTGCCGGTTCAGGTGCACGGAGTTGTCATCCGTCCCGGGGATATTCTCCACGGAGACGAAAATGGGATTCTCCTGGTGCCCAACGGCATCGAAGAGAAGCTCCCGCCGGCCGTCGAGCAGGTACGTAGTCGCGAGCGTCGATTGATGGATTGGGTTCGCAGTGAAAGCTTCTCGCCGGATCATCTCCGCGACCACGTGGTCGAATGACCATAATCGCCGCGCCAGTCGGGCGTAGGGTTTCACGTCAATCACGCCGTTGACTGCTACACTTCGGGCGTCTGCTTAGTTGTTAATTGTGTTAGTGACCACCGTAGCTTATCGCTCCTGGGAGGGCGGGGCTTTACAGGCAGCGGAAAAACGCTCCAATACCGTCATCCTGAGCCCGTTCGCTGTCATTCTGAGCGCAGCGAAGAATCTCGCTCTGCCGCTCAGGGTAAACTACCCGAAGGATCTCGCTCTGTTTATTTTCAACGCAATGCGAGATTCTTCCTTCGCCTTGCTCAGGACCGCCTGCAGCTCCTCAGAATGACAGTGCCGGCGAGTTTTTCCGCAGCCTGTTTAGCCCCGCCGTTCCAGACCCGTGATGGGAAATCCGGGCTAGGTACGCCGAATCTGTGGTACACAGTTCACACTGAAATGATTGCGGATGGCTTTGCCCATAACCAGGCTCACGTGCGGAGCTTTGCCGCCGCGTGCGACTCCACATCCGCTTGCGAGGAAAGGATATGTTCCCGCATGGCGCGGCGCGCGTCGTTGGCCCGGCGCTTTTTGAGCGCCCTCAGGATTTTCTTGTGTTGGGTGATGGTCAGGGTGGCCCGGGAGGTGGGGTGCTCCGGCGGGGAAGTAGCCAGGGTTTGTTCCACCCAGCTTTGCAGGTATCCGCGAATGGTGCTGAGCAGATTTCCCAAGATGGTATTCTGCGTCGCCTGGGCGATGCGGAGATGAAATCGCAAGTCGTGCTCGAGGTAACGCTTGGGATCGGACACGCACTCTTCCATGCCTTGAATGGCGCTCTCCATGGCGGCCAGGTCATCGGCGGTGGCCCGGCGCGCAGCCAGAAAAGTCGTGTGAGATTCCAACAGGAGCCGGGTTTCCACCAGGTCCTTCACCACCTTGCGGTCGTGCAGCAATCCCCATTGGAAGGCGCGCTCGAGATACCGGTCGTGGTTGGCGGAAACAAACGTTCCATCCCCGGCGTGCGACTCCAGAATTCCCATGACGGAGAGGGATTTCAAGGCCTCCCTCACGGAGGTGCGCCCCACCCCGAACTGTTGGCAGAGTTGTTTTTCGGAGGGAATTCGCTCACCCGGTTTGAGCACGTCCCGCGCGATGAGGCTGGTCAGTTGCTCAACAATGTTGTCGCTCAGGGAAATTCGCCGGGCGGGTTTCAGGCCATTAATCATTGCCATTAATCATTGCTTTACAAGTGGGAACAGGTGAGTTATGCTCCCGTATGGCAGCTTATCAGACAAGCTGGCAGGCGTCAAATTCATCCTCCCGCAACGGGTGGGGGTATCGATTATGACCATGACCCGTAACCTCGGAATCCGCATCGAGCTTGTCTCGATGGACCCTCATTTTCACGACATCACGATCGCCCTCTACCGGCAGGAACATGCAGGCAGGCCGGAATACCTGGTGCACAGTTACAGCGGCCTGGAAGGCGCGAGTCAGCGGATTGAATCGGTTCGCCGTTCCATGGCCATCTTGGGCAACCTTGTACTCGACGGCGAGTTGTTGCACTTTGCCTGCGGCTCGGCGCACCAAGCAGCGGCCAGGCGAACCTTTTTGGAGACCGCTAAGCTCCCCTCCGGCGCTGCCAATGCACCCAAGCCCCTCACCGTGCTGGATAAGAAATCGGGACGCAATATCACGGCGACGAGTTTGGGAGGCGGTCGATATCAGGTCACCGCCGACGGACCGGAAGACGGCAAAGCCGCGCGGATTGATGGCGTCGTGGGCGGGTTGGTCAAGTTAGCGGAGGTCGAAATTGTGGAGGGAAATCCGGGCCAGTGGGCGTTTCCCTGCGGGAAATGTCACGATGCCCTGATCGGGCTGCTGCTCCCCCGGGCGCTCAACGCCCGGGCCATCTTGCGGGAAGAGGAATCGGCGGGAGGGCGCGGCTTGCTGGTCGCCCCCAGCCAGCAGAAATGAGGAGGTAAGCATGGTCGCTGCGATGACAAGCCGCCAACGCGTCCTGGCTGCCCTGCGCCGGGAACCGGTGGACCGGACCCCCGTCTGCAACCCCACGTCCGTCGCCACTGTCGAGTTAATGGATCTCGCGAACGCACCTTTCCCCGACGCCAATCGTCAACCGGAACTCATGGCGCGCCTGGCGGCCACCGGTTACACGGAGTTGGGCTTTGATACCATCATGCCGGTTTTCAGCATCATTCAGGAGTCCTCTGCGCTCGGCTGCAAGATTCAATGGGAGCAGAAGGACAACTGGCCCACGGTAAAAATGCGCGAGCCCATCTGGGAAAAGCATGAGGATATTCGTATTCCTGCCGATTTCTTGATGCACCCGGACACGCAATGCGTCCTTCAGGCGATCAAAATTCTGCGCAAAGAATTTGGCGACGAGGTGGCCATCATCGGCAAGACCATGGGACCGTGGTCGCTCGGGTACCACTGTTTTGGCGTCGAGCCGTTTCTGTTGCTTTCCCTGGACGATCCGGGCAAGACCAAACTGTGCCTGGACAAGCTCAAGGAGGCGACCCTGCAATTTGGGCTCGCGCAGATTGAGGCGGGCGCTGACGCCCTTACGCTCCCCGACCACGCCACGGGTGATCTGGTCAGCGGCGAATACTATGCGCGGTATCTGCGGGATCTTCACATTGAGTTTGCCGAGCGGCTGCCCGCCCCGATCATCCTGCACATCTGCGGACGCACCGTGGACCGCATGGAATACATCGCGCAGACGGGGATGGCCGCCTTCCATTACGATTCCAAGAACCAGCCGGCGGAATCCATGGGCATCGTCAAAAACCGGATTTCGCTGGTAGGGAATATCAATAATCCCGAAACCCTGTACTCCAAGGGACCGGAAGAAGTACGGCGCGAGGTCTACAAGAACCTGGACGCGGGGGTGCAACTTATTGGCCCCGAGTGCGCCATCCCCTTGCAGACGCGCATCGACAACCTTAAAGAAATTCCCAAGGCTATCAAGGATTGGCATCAGGAACACACAACTCACAATTAGGGATAGATTATGGCGGAACTGAACGACATCTCCAACGAATTCATCCGGCAGGAAATTGCGGAGTTCATCGAGCGCCCGAATGAACGCGAGCGGATTATCAACCTCTTTGCGCGAGCCCGGGTGAAGATGCAAACCATCGCCGCAGCGCTGATCGACGGCGACAACGACCTGGTGAATCAACTCACCAAGGAGTCCCTCGACGAAGGCATTGAAGCCCTGGAAATAATGGACGACGGCCTGATCGCCGGTATGGCGATTGTGGGAATTAAGTTCCGGCAGAATTTCATTTTCGTGCCGGAGGTTCTGGCCTGCGCGCGGGCAATGAAGGCAGGCATGGCGCACATTGATCCCATCCTCTCAGCCGCCGGAATCAAACCGATCGGCAAGGTGGTGATGGGGACCGTCAAGGGCGACTTGCATGACATCGGCAAGAATTTGTGCATCATGATGCTGCGCGGATCGGGCTTTGAGGTGATCGACCTTGGCGTTGACACCTCCGCCGACAAGTTCATGGCGGCGGTTGAGGAAAACGAGGTCCCCTTGATGGGCATGTCGGCTCTGCTTACCACGACCATGCCCAATATGGGGAAGACGATTGAGGCTTTCATCGACGCTGACCTTCGCGATCAGGTAAAAATCATGGTGGGCGGAGCTCCTGTGACCCAGGAGTTTGCTGACGAAATGGGCGCCGACGGTTACGGCAAGGACGCCATGGCCTGCGTGGCGCTCGCCAAGCGGCTGATGGGCGTTGAGGCGAGGTAAAAGACGAAGCGCCGTCCTTTAGGGCGGCACGTGCCGGGCTAAACAGGCTGCGAAAGGGCTTCCTTGCATGGCCCCGCAGGGGCCAACCATGAGTAGCCGTAGGTGAAACCTACGGAAAGGGAAGGCCCGAGATTCGTTTCGCCCCTGCAGGGGCCGGACATCGCGAGGTCAACCCCGTTGGGGTTGGCAGGCCGGGGGGCGTTGCCATCCGTAGGTTTCACCTATGGCTACTCACGGTTTCCCCCTTCGGGGGACTCGCCATGGGGCGACTCGGAATTAAGGCGCCAACGAGTTTTTCCGCAGCCTGTAAAGCCCGGCGCTAGGTCTTAATTGCTGACGGTAGGTAAAGCGAGCCAGCGCATGCAAAAAATTGACCCGGAAGAGTACCAGAAGAGTCTTGATCGACTGACGGAGATTCTAACAGGGATCGCCGCGCACGCGGATGAGGTTTCACTCCGCCGCTGCCCCTACAAGAACCGCCTGGACCAGTGCACCGCCCAGTTTGGATGCCGGAATAAGCGCAAGCCCCAAGTGCCCGGCAGCTTGCCGGTCTGCGCGGGTGACGACAAGCTGGATTATCGCCCAGCTTGGGAAACCGGCTAAGCCCGCATGGCCTGGATCTCCTACAATGGCCGCCGCTGCGCCTTGGAGCGTGGCCGTACCCTCTTTGACTTCGCTGATCAGCTTGCCGTGCAGGTCCCGACTTCCTGCGGCCGTAACGGCGTTTGCCACGAGTGCATTGTCGAAATCCAACGCGGCGCGGAAGCCCTTTCCCCGCGCACCGGGCCGGAAGATTTCCTCCGCGACAACTACCGGCTTGCCTGCCAGGCGGTCATTGATAACCCTGAAATCGACGTGGAATTCACCCTGCTGCAGCGGCGGCCGAAAATCCTGACGACGGCCACGGCCAGCCCTTGCGAACTCGACCCGCACGTCGTGCGCGCCGGCGACACGGTGCTTTACGATGGCGCGGCCGTTGACGAATATCGCGGACACCTATTCGGTGCGGCGATCGATGTGGGCACCACGACCATGGTCATCGAACTGGTCGATCTGGAAACCGGCATTACGGCTTGCCTTGCCTCGCTGGAGAATCCGCAGCGCTTTGGGGGCAGCGACGTGATGAATCGCATCTCGTACGATTCCGGCCGCAATCGAGGCGAGCTTCACAAGAGCATCATCAGCGCGCTTAATCGCGAGCTGAAAGAAATGTGCAAGCAGCTCGGGATTGTGCGGCAGGAGATTTACGAGGTGGTGGTGGTGGGCAATGCCACGATGCGCGATTTGTTTTTCGGCTTGGACGTCCAAACCATCGGGCAGCGGCCGTATAAATCGGTGGTCGAACACGAATACCGGGCCGGGCGGCGGGATGCGACTTCGCTTAGCGAATTGGCTCATCGCCTCGGAATTCTGACCCACCCCCAGGCGCGCATTTACGGCGCACCTCTCATCGCCAGTCACGTGGGAGCAGATACGGCAGCCGACCTGCTGGCGATTGACATCGCTTCGCAGCGGGACGTGGTGATGTTGGTTGACGTGGGCACCAACACGGAGGTGGTGGTCGGCTACGCGGGACGGCTGGTCGCCGCGTCCTGTCCGGCTGGCCCTGCTTTCGAAGGCGGCCTGATCAAATACGGGATGACGGCGGGTGACGGCGCCATTGAGGCGTTACGCTGGACGGGCAGCGCGTGGGAGTATCGCACGATTGGCGGTGTTCCGCCCAAGGGGATTTGCGGGTCAGGCCTGATCGATTTGCTCGCCGAGTTGCGGCGTCACGGCCTGATGACCCCCAAGGGCGTGTTCGCGAACAAGGCGCGCGAGCTTCCCATTGTCCCTGACGCTGGAATTACGTTTTCGCTGGAAGACATGAGCAACCTGGCGCAGGCGAAAGCGGCGAATTATTGCGGCCAGTTCATTACCCTGCGCTCCTTCGGAGTATCGCCGGACCAGATCCAGCGATTGTTCCTGGCCGGCGCCTTCGCCAATTACGTCAACGTGGCCAATGCCATCGAAATCGGTTTTCTCGCACCCATCCCGGAAGACCGGGTCATGAAAGTCGGAAATGCCTCCGCCGCGGGAGCCAAGCAGATGCTCGTCTCGCGGCGAAAACGGCGGTCGATTGAGGAACTTGTCAAACGCATCGAGCATGTCGAGCTGGAAACGACCCCGGATTTCTTTGACATTTTTGTGGAAGGTTGCCAATTCAAGCCGATGACAGCCACGGCGGCTCTAAAAGTGTAGATGGCCGACACGCCATATGGCCTGATGCAGGAGCGGTTTTATGAGCTGGCGGAAAGAATCGGAGATGCTGTCATTCTGAGGAGCCGTAGGCGACGAAGAATCTCGCTTTGCCACAAAAATACGCAGATCGAGATCCTTCCCGTAGTTTACCTGACCGGCAGGGCGAGATTCTTCGCTGCGCTCAGAATGACAGCAAACGGGCTCAGGATGACAGCATTTAGGCTTTTTTTCGCAGCCCGTTTTGCGCGCCGAGTGGCGGCGTAAAGCCGCCTCTTCATCAAATTGTCATACTACTTTGTCACGAATTTACAGAGCAGGAGGAACATTGAGACCTCAGGGTTTTGATAAGGATTTTGTCGTCATCGGGGAGAACCTTCATACCACCCGTGTACTCTTGCGGTCCGGCAAGCATGTGGTAACAGCTCCGAGCGGTGAAGAGGCCATCCGCTACACTTCCACGAGCGGTGAAACCCGCTACCTCGTCATTCCGGAGGAGATCCAGCGCCGCCAGG
This sequence comes from Terriglobia bacterium, assembly GCA_049519635.1. Taxonomy (GTDB): domain Bacteria; phylum Acidobacteriota; class Terriglobia; order UBA7540; family UBA7540; genus Bog-366. The sequence goes on from JBEKQO010000091.1 coordinate 24,986, forward strand.
ACTTTCAGGAGGGGCGCGTCAAGCATGTGGCCGTGGCCGTGCGCGACGCGATGTCGGGCGTGGAGCCGGTGGTCAGCGAAGGCAAAGAATACCTTCGAACTCTGGCCGAGCGCCAAATCAACACCGGCGCCGATTTTCTCGATATCAATGTCGATGAGGTGTCGCTCCGCCACAAAGAACAACTGGCCGCCATGTGCTGGCTGGTTCAATTTATTGAAGCGCTTTCTCCCATTCCCCTTTCCATCGATTCCTCGAATGTCGACACGATACGCGCCGGAGTGGAGGCGTGCGCGGGCAAGGCGGGGCCTCCCATGCTGAATTCGGCGTCGCTCGAGCGGCTGGAGGCGCTTGACCTGGCCAAAGAGAGGAACCTCCCGGTGATTGTGACCGCCGCGGGCGATAGCGGCATGCCTCAGGACACTGAGCAGCGAATCGCCAACGCCTCCCGGATCATTGAAGCGGCGTTGGCGAAATCCATTCCCATCGAAAACCTGTACGTTGACGCGCTGGTATTTCCCATTTCGGTTGATATGCAATTTGGTAATCATTACTTGGAAGCGATTCGTCAACTGCGTTCGAAATTCGGAGAAAAGATCCACTTGACCGGGGGCCTCAGCAACATATCATTCGGCCTTCCGTGCCGCCGTCTGGTGAACGAGGTGTTCATCAACCTCGCGGTGGAGGCCGGGGTGGATAGCGGAATTGTGGATTCGGTGGCCAACGACCTGGACCGGATTTTTGCAGCCGACAAGACATCCAAGCCTTACCAGCTTGCGCAGGATATGCTTCTGGGTCGTGATCGCAATTGTAAGATTTTCCTTCGCGCCTACCGCCAGGGAGAATTGGAACCCATCATCGCGAGGTAGAAGCACATGGTCAAATACCAAATTCTCTATTGGATGAACGTGCCATCGCAGGTGAAGGTTTTTGAGCAGGGGAAACGGCCCGTAACCCGGCAGATGCCCGAGCGCTTCCAAGTGGAAATCGACCGCATCGCCATGGAGGAAGGCCTCGCGGGAACTGACGATTACCTCAACCAGTGGCAGTGGACGCCCAAAAAGGAACGCGAGGGCACAGCGGAAGAGGTCGCCGATGCCCTGGTCCGCGAACTGCTGCAAAATGCGGAGGATAAGGGTGGGAAAACGGCTTGATCGGAAATAGTGCGCTGCTCACAGACATGTTTCTCGTTAGTCACATTATCGCCAAGCGACGCCCGGTGGTGAAGCCGCGAGAATGAAAGCCGCCGATCTTCCTGTCATCGACCGCGCGCGCCGGGGTTTGTTGCCATTTCTGGGGATGGCCAGCGGCGCCAGTGTCGCCACCCTCTATTACAATCAGCCTCTACTGCTGGAGATCACTCGCACCTTCCATGTTTCTCACGGCCGCGGCGGAGCCATTGCGGTTGCCACGCAACTTGGATTTGCCGCCGGGATTTTGTTCTTTGTGCCTCTGGGCGATGTGGTGGAGCGCCGGAAATTGATCTTGCGGCTCTTTGCGGCGATCTCATTCGCTCTGGTCGCAGCCGGTTTGGCGCCATCGTTTTGGGCTCTGGTAGTTGCCAGTGTGGCGATCGGAATCGCCGCCTCGGTGACGCACATTTTGGTCCCCATCGCGCCGGAACTGGCCGGCCCCGGCGAGGGGGGACGGGCCATTGGCACGGTGATGACCGGTTTGCTGCTCGGGATTTTGTTGGGTCGCGCCGCGTCGGGCGCCGTGGCGGAGGTGCTGGGATGGCGCGGCGTATTCCTGCTGGGCGCAGTTTCCACGGTAGCTTTTGTGCCGCTGCTGTGGTGGCGCATGCCCGCACTGCCGCCTCAGGGGCCCGTGAGCTATGGCGCAGCGCTGGGCTCCCTGTGGGATCTGCTAAGCCACGAGCCCGTTTTGCGTGAAGCTTCGGCGGTAGGCTTTCTGGTTTTCGCCGCGTTCATCTCTTTCTGGACAAATCTCGCGTTCTTCCTCGGTTCGCCTCACTATCATTTGGGAGCAGGCGTCGTCGGCAGCTTCGGTTTGCTGGGGGCAGCGGGAGCAATGATGGCTTCCCCGGCCGGAAAGCTCGCGGACCGATACGGAACACGCGTCACCCTCACGCTCGCGCTCGGGCTGTTGAGCGCAGGGTATGTGCTTCTCTGGGTATTCGGGTATCACCTCGCAGGCCTGATTGTGGGTGTGATCGTACTCGACGTCGGACAGCAGACCATGCAAATCTCCAACCAGACTCGCATCTTTGCCCTTTCCTCGACGGCCCGAAGCCGCATCAACACCGTCTACATGATCATTTTCTTTCTGGGCGGCGCGCTGGGATCGGCGCTTTCCGCCGCGGCATGGAACCGTTGGCAATGGAGCGGCGTCTGCGCCTGGGGGCTGGCCATGTTGGCGCTGGCGTGGCTGCGGCATGGGTATGGCTATGGAAAACCTGCCGCCTCGGCACGGCCTTGAACTTGCCGCCATGCTAGCCCGGATTTCTCACCGCGCGTTTGGAGGGGCGGGGCTGAAGCCCCCCCTTCCGGCAGCCTCCAAACGTGGTGAGGAGTCCAAGTCTGCACGCTTATCTTTTGGCATTTAGTCGGCTATATAAGTAAGACTAGCAACTTGGCATTCGTGGCGGGTCGCGGCCCGAAGGGCAAACGCTGGGCCAGCGCTAAGCTGCAGGCTGCCTGCAGGGTTTCGGCAGCGGGCCCGGCAGCGGCTACCCTTTTTGAGCGATGGTGGGCGCAACGTTTTGCGGCATGGGGTAAATCTGGCGCGAGCGGGCGGTGGCGATATCGATGAGGTTGACCTGCGCTTTGGGGGTTTTCTGGAGCCAGTTTTGCGCCCTTTGCACCGCCGCTTCAAAAGTCCCGTCGGGCATGACGGTGAGATCAAAGTAGAGGATCTGCGATGATCCGTGTGCCAGACGGACGCCGGTAAACGCGTGGCCGGGTACAAGAACGATGAGCGGTTCCATGCCCAGGTTTTCCATCGCGGAAGCGAACGCGACGGACATATCAATACAGTTTGCGCCGTTCATGGAGAGCGTCTCGCGCGGCAAGCGGACGCGCTCGGTTTTTGATGTGAAATTGCCGAAAGTGGAAATGCTGTCCACGTAGCTGACGCCGAGATGCTTCATGGCTTCAAAAACAGCGCGCGCCTGATCTTCCACCTGGGCAGCCACGGCGGGCGCAGAATTGTCAGACAGTTCATAACCCGCCAGGCGGCCGCGCGGCATATAGTTTCGCGCCGAAGATACCAATTGCAGAACGGCGGGGTCATGGGGCGTCACCCAGCGAGCGATAAATCGAGCATTGGCAAACTTTTCGCCCCAGAAGAAGTCGGAGGCTGAATGGAGATAAACGGGGCGCGTCTCGTCATAGGCGAGGGCGGTTCCAAGAATACTGGCCCGGACTTCCAGTGTCGCCGGGCGGATTTCGCCGTTTTCGAAGGCCTGAGGAAGCAGTTCAGGATTGAGTTGGAGGGTTCGCGTCTCATTCGGCGCAAGACTGAAGGTTTGCGCGGACTGCCTGCTCCAGTCAGGGATCTCCGCCAAAACTGTCTCCACCAGCGGCTCCGACGAGGTATTCACCATGGTCAGTGTGGCTACCGGCCAGTACTCGGCAGGAGCACTGGAGGCGAGCGCGGGAAAAATCTCTCCGCCCCCGGGAATATCCAACTGGTAGCTCACTGGGAGCGGTAGGATCGGCTCCGGTTGCGCCGAAGCTGGGTTATACCCCAACGCGCGACCTTCACCCGCAGACGCCATGGCCAGCAACAGCGCCGCAGACACGAGAAGCCCAGGCACACTTCGTGCGGTGGGCACGAATTTACGCTTTGCTAACATTTTTTGATTACTCCGTCTACTCTGTTTTGATGCAAAAAGGAACTCGTAGTTTGTACGATCGGAATAAAAGGGATCGGTGCCATCTCGTACTGCCCCCCCCACTACCAATCGGCACCTTCCACCAAACCCTTAGCCTCAATGCTGCTCGCTTATGCTGACCGTTCCCAATTCGACCCCCTCACCCCCGCTACTTGCAAACCGTGGGGCCCCCTCCGCCTTGCGGTCCCCCCTCTCCCCCAAGGGGCGAGGGAAAAAGAATTCCTGGTTTAGGTGAACAGTGTTGAAACTGAAGCAGATTATCCAGTTTGCGCCGCGGCAAGGCCCCACGCCCCTGGAAAAGCCGCAGGGCCGGAGGGCGGGCCCTGCGCTACCCCGGTGGCGCGAGATTCGGGCTTGCATCGCAGGATGATTAGTTGTTTAATCCCGACATAATTTCTCCGGCCCGGGAACCCCTGGGAGGTTGGGCGTCATGAATAAAGTCCTTTCTATTTTAGTAGGGGGGCAGGGGGTGATAATCCCAAATGACCGTCATCATCGTTGGGCCCGATCACTGGCGAGCGCGTAGCGGGTAGCCACAGTCAGTGCAGTTCTGACTGTGGGTTCTTCCCGTGATGGGGAAAGATTAGCGTGGGGGTATCGGGCATGGGAAAAACTCCGCGGTCAGGAAAAGGCTGAACGCGGCTACACATTTCCAAGGGATGAGCTTGCTCCAGTTGATACCCGATGGTGAGGGGACAACAAATGAGTTTCAACGAGTGGCGATGGCTCTTTCCGGTTGCCATCGCGCTGCACAATCTTGAGGAGGCAATCTGGCTGCCCGCTTGGTCGAATCACGCCGGCAAGTGGCATCGTCCCGTGAGTCCGTCCGCCTTCCGTTTTGCCGTGGCGGTCTTCACGGCCGTGACCTTCCTGGTGACAATTTGGAGCGCCAAGGCGGGTCCAGAAAGTGTCGGCTCATACCTTCTTGCCGGGTTTGCTCTCGCCATGCTTCTTAACGTTCTGATCCTACATCTACTGGCTACGGTGGTCATGCGGCGCTACATGCCAGGATTGGGGACAGCGATCGCCCTAAATCTCCCCATTACGGTAATGTTGTTGCGGAGTGCTTTTGCGGAAGGATATGTCAGATTTCCGACGTTTGCATATTACGGGCTGTTCGTTTGTGTGGCACTGGTTGCCTCGATTCCTGTCCTCTTCGCCATCGGGGAGAAACTGACGGGCCGGTCGACAACCTAAGGGTTTTATGCAGGTCACTCAAAACAAGTTATAGACAAACAAAGGAGGCACCCAATGGGAATGCCGGTTACGACGACGTTTACGATTGAGGGGTACCGAATTCGCGAATACAAAGGCCTGGTGCGGGGAATTATCGTGCGGTCCCCGACGATTGTGCAAGGAATCATTGGCGGCCTCAAGAACATTATTGGCGGGAGGATTGGAGCGTATACCGAGATGTGCGAACAGGCGCGCCAGCAAGCCTACGATCTGCTGATCCAGCACGCCACGGAAGTGGGCGCCAACGCCGTGGTGGGCGTCCGCTACGATGCGTCGGAAGTGGCAAGTAAAATGTCGGCGACCGAGGTTATTTGCTACGGCACGGCGGTGGTGATCGAGAAAGGGTAGCGCCCAACCCCAAACGAAAGTCAAAAGGCAAAGGGCAAAAGGCAAAAGTGAAAAGCCGCCGCTTAACGATCCTTGCCAAAAGAAACTACGGTGTTGCAATGCAGGGCGGAGGAAGGGGGCTGGTTCAGTGGCCGGCCATAGGTGGTGCCCCGACTGCTGGAGGAAATTCCCTTTGTATTTCAGGGCCTGTCCTGAGTGTCAGGTCGATCTCGTCGACCGGCGTCCGGGTCCGGCGCCCACACCCAACGTGGAACTCGTGCGTGTATTTGTCGCCGAAGATGGAGGGCTCATCGGGGTGGCAAAGTCGCTGCTGGAAAGCGAATGTACCGAATCTCTCGAACGCGGCGAGCGGCTTCAGGATTTATTTGGGTGGGGTCGGGCCTTGACAGGCTATAACTACATTGTGGGGCCAGCAGAGGTCTGGGTCTGCGCAGATGACGCTGAGCACGCCTAAGCGCGTTTGGAGGGGTTAGGGTCACGGACCCCCAAGGATCCGGCACCGCCGGATGGCAATGCCTACTAGGGGATTGCAGCTGACGGCCGGCCCACCCGTTGAAACGAGAACAGAAGACCTCAGTTGACGATTCAGTGATGGAAATCTCCGATAGTGGTGTCATTTGCTGTGGCATGGCCATCTTGGCCGTGACCGTTCCCGGGCGTGAGGCCCGTGCCACAACAAATGACACCACTACCAAATCTCCTCTCCATGGAGACCAGGATATGTGTATATTGCCCTTACCAAATATGGGGGAGCAGTTTTCTTAGAACTATGAATCGGGCAGCACGCAAAGAAGCGAAACCGGCGCCGGGCACTCAGCTTATCAACGTGGCTGTTGTCCAAGCGGCTTCCGTGGTCTTCAATCGTAAGCGCACCCTGGAGAAAGTACACGCCCTGGCGCGTGATGCATCTCGCGAAGGCGCCCGGTTGGTGCTGTTCCCCGAGGCGTTTGTATCCGGCTATCCCCGGGGACTGGACTTCGGAGCGGTCGTGGGTTCGCGGTCGGATAAAGGTCGAGAAGACTTCCGCCGGTATTGGGAGAGCAGCGTGGATGTGCCCGGCCCGGCCGTGGACGAACTCGCTCGGGCGGCGCGAATCAACCGTATTTACCTGGTTATCGGGGTCGTCGAACGCGAGGGCGGCACGCTTTACTGCACCATCTTGTTTTTTGCTCCCGACGGTAGCTATCTCGGCAAACACCGGAAGGTCATGCCGACGGGGTCGGAGCGTCTGGTTTGGGGCTTCGGCGATGGTTCCACCCTGCCGGTGTTTGAGACTTCCTTGGGAAGGTTGGGCGCGGTGATCTGCTGGGAGAACTACCTGCCCTTGCTACGGGCGGCGATGTACGCGAAGGGCATCGAGATTTATTGCGCACCCACCGCCGACGGTCGCGATTCCTGGCCCGCTTCCATGCGGCACATCGCCATTGAGGGACGCTGTTTCGTTCTTTCCTGCAATCAATTCAACCGGCGGCGCGACTTCCCGGATGATTACGACGCCGTTTATGGCCACGATCCTGAAGCGGTGGTCACGCGCGGCGGCAGTTGCATCGTTGATCCATTCGGCAATTTTCTTGCCGGACCTAATTGGGAAGACGAAGCGATACTGATCGCCGAGATCGATCGGGGGCAAATCATCCGCGGCAAGTTTGACTTGGATGTGGTGGGCCACTACGCGCGGCCGGACATTTTCCAACTCCATGTGGACGAACAGCCCAAACACCCCGTAACCACCCACGCCGGCCAACCGAAGCGTAATGAAAAACCCGCACCGCAATCTGGCCGTCGGGCCGTTCCCGGCTCGGCGGACTAGCGCGGATTTCTCACCACGCAGGGAATCCCTTAGCCGGGACTTCTCACCAGGTTTGGACGATGCATGGAAGGGCTTCAGCCCCGCCGAAAGTGCGGCTCCCGCCCTCTATTCCTCCCGCACCTCGCGCAGCTTGCGGCTGCAAGCTGCGCGGGGTGCGGGGCTTGGAAATAATCAGGACGGCCTTGCAACGGCGGGGCTAAAGCCCCGCCCTTCCAGAGTCGTGGTGAGAAATCCGGGTTAGAGCGGTGCCGGAAGGTCGAGCCTTACAGGCTGCGGAAAAACCACTCGGCGCTGCCCTTCCCTGATCCTCGCAGGGGATCGATTATGTAGCCGGGGCAACGCCCCCGGAAAACGCTTAGTATTCCGTTACGGCGCCGTCCTTCGCGTCCAGGTCGATGCGCATGATCCATTCGCAATTGACGTTGTGGGATTGGAAGAACCTTTCCAGCGTGGGCCGATCAGGAGATTCAACCTCCGTCAGCATCCTCCCGCCAATCTGGCTGGAAAGACAGCGGCGCACCTTTACCTCTTTACCGTCCATCAACGTTTGCATCAACACTCTTAAAGCTTGCTTGGTCAGGCAAGCCGTCGTGTGCGCAGCAGAATAGAGTGGCATGGCTTCTCCTCGGATAATGTTCAAGACCTATCGCGTAGAGATCTGACCACGTCGGGCGAGGAAGCGCATAGATAATCCGCGTCGCCAACTCGTCGAAAAGTAGGCATTGTAGAAGCGCACGGTTCGTTGCGCAAAGATTTTTGCTGCAGGGATCGTTGCGCGACGCGCGGCAATTAGAATGCAACGAACCGTTCCTCAAAAACCCGCGATAAATAGACCCTTTTAGAAATGGTACCATTGCATTAATTATGCAGCGCTCAATAGTAATCTAGTGGCGCTCCTCTGTGTGAGCTTGTTGCCATCAGGTTTATGCCACGGTTGACGGCATCGTTGAGTGTACCTGCAAGCCACTCCCCGGCCTGCGATTCACCCATAACCACAACGTGAAGAGTGCCCCCAAAACGCCCGCCCGCGCCCGCCGCACCAGGGGCGAGAGTCTGGGGAGGGACGGTCGATTCCGAACTCCCTCCGTCGCTACCGCTCCCAGCACCTCTTCCGGCGCTGCCTGCACCGGGGCAAGGCGAGGGGGTTGTCGGGGAACTGAAGATGGTGGCCAAGGCGCTAAAGCTGCTACCCAGCGAAACACTTCCAATGACGCTCCAGAAACTGCAAATAGCTGCAAATTGCCCTCACAAACCCGCTATTTTGTGCAAAATCTGTGTCAGATTGACGCCAATGTCCTGCTTTTCGACAGATATTTTGCCTGAGCCTTGCTTGTTTTCATAGACATACTGGCTTCGGTCGTATAAAAAAAGAATTCTTTTTCAGGAATCCCCGGCCGGGTGCAATCGGCGGTTTTCCAGAACCACCTCGATTTCGGCTTGGCGAAACATCTCGACCAGTTCATTGAACAACGGGTGCGCGGCCTGTTCGGGAGTCAGGGCCGACCGCGCCGTTTTGTCCACCGCGCAAGGCGGGGCATCGAGCAAGGTTCGCATGAGATCGTGATAGAGGCGCGAACGTCCCCCGTCCCGGAGGCCGTTCATTCGCGACTGGCCCTTGCCCCGCGCCGTGCGCGGGCCGGTGGACTTTTGCGCGCTGCGGCGGTTGGCTTCGATCCGGGCGGGAGTCATCGTGAGGGGCTTGCGCAAGGACATGGCCGCACCTGACAAAACTACTATCCTAGTATACATAAATCGACTAGCTATGTCAAGAAACGGTGGTGTCCTATTTTGAATGTAGCGCCGCCCTTTAGGGCGGCACATGCCGGGTTAAAGCCCGGCGCTACGTCGCAAATTAGGACAACCAACTGTACCATGCGCTCGCACACGTGGACACCGAACAGCCTCACGACCAGGTTGTCAATTCACGGCTGGCGTATGTCTCCGTCTCACGCGGGCGCGACGACGCGCAGATTTACACCAACATCCTGCGCGTGACGCCGTCGCCGAACTGTGGTAAAAACAAGCTATAAGGAAAGGACGGTAGGAACATGGCAACTCTCGATTGGTCCCAATGCCCCGCCGCGGAAAGCAATCCCGGAAAGCGCAGCGGCGCATGGGTGTTTAAAGGCACTCCGCATATTCGGTGTCTGCCCTACCTGCCGTCGTCCGACGGGCAAAGGACCGTGATAGATAATTAACGTAGTAGTACTAGGGCGAAGGGAGGGTGTGTGATGAGAGTTGCAGCGTTTGCTTGTCTTCTGGCCTTGACCCTTTTGTCTCGCAGCGCGTGGCCCCAAGGCCGTCCGATACATTCCCCGCCCAAAGGAAGCGTGGGGGCAGCCACTATGCTGGCTCCGAACGTCGGTTGGGCATCGAGCGTCGGGCCGCCGAGGGGCCAAGGCGAGGCCAGCCTCCTATGGTGGACAACCGACGGGGGCGAGCAGTGGCGGGAAATTACGCCTGTGGTTCGCCAAAATCGAGAATGCGACGAAACCCGGCGCGATTCGTCCATGTCTTAGCCTGCAGAGCAAGCCTGAATTCGGTCAAGGTTAGCTTGGAGGTGCGCCTTGCTCTCTCGGGGTAGCAGGCGGCGTGATGATACTTTCTGGGACAGGAGATAGGTTGGTCCTTGTCATGCAGCCCGATCGTAACGATGATGCAGCCCGCCGAGACGCTCGTGAGACAGGACGTGACCTGAGCTTCGGGACGGAGTTCGACAGATCGGCGTTCCCTTCCCGAGCCCGAGGTGCGTGCGGTCCTCGTGGTAGTAACGGACGTATTCAAAGAGCAGACGTCTCAGATGGCGTTCATTCACGGCGATAACATGATCCAGCAAGTCGCGTCGGCAGCTTTCGACCCAACGTTCCGCCACCCCGTTTTGCCAGGGGCTCTCGAAGGAGGTCCGCACGGGGCTCATCTTTAGGGACCGAACGGCCAGGGGGACCTCCCGTCCGTATTTCGCATCGCGGTCGAAGACGAGAAATCTGGACGTCGACTCGAAGGGAAAGGCTTCCCGTAGCTGCTGGACGATCCGACTGCTTGTCGGGTGCTTCGTGACGTTGAAGTGCAGGATCCGCCGGCGGTCATGGTTGATTACGAAAAAGCAATAGAGTACGCCGAAGGTGATCGTCGGGGCCGCGAAGAAATCCATCGCCGCAATGGCTTCGCGGTGATTGCGAAGAAAGGCGAGCCAACGTTGGGCCGGCTGGGGATCCCTCGGAGCTCGTTTCATCCAGCGTGAAATCGTTCTCTCGGAGAGATTAAAACCGAGCATGAGGAGTTCGCCATGTATCCGCGGTGCTCCCCAGGTCGGATTTTCAGCAACCATCTTGAAGATCAATTCCCGAACTTCCTTCGAAGTCGGTCTTCTTCCCACCTGCATCCTGGGCCTGGAGATCAGCCGCCAGTATAAGCTGAAACCGGCCCGGTGCCACCGGACCACAGTCTCAGGTGTAACCACGATCAGCGATTGTTTCCATCCTGACCAGAACCTACGGACGGCAACCCAGAAGAGCTTGTCGAGCAGACCTATTCTAGTGTGGTGTCCCGGATAAGATTTGACAATGGCATGTTGCAAGGACCCCCTCACCCCCGGGCCCCTCGGTCGCCACGGCCACCGAGGGGAGGATGGATTTTATTGCCCTCGCCCCTTATTGTCAATTCTTACGTGGGACACCACACTAGGCTTTGGATGCCGCCGCCTCAGCACGGCGAGTTGTTGGCGTAGCGCGAGATTCTCGAGGAGGAGACCGCGACGCGCCCGCAAGAGGCGAACCAGCAATCCGAGGGACAGGACAATGATTCGAAACATGGCCAGGAGTTATAGCAGAATCATGGCGGGAGGGCAGTGGCTATGTTATGGCTTTTGAAGTCGGCCAGAGTTTTGGCGAACCACAGGC